>CAZBYX010000511.1:0-2511 GCA_964496055.1 uncultured Saprospiraceae bacterium | reverse complement strand
GGGTGCGGGAGCGGGTTCGAGGGGGCGGGCGCCGAGGAAGCCTTCGGCAGGTACGGATTCGGGGCAGGGGCTCTCCTCCAGCGGGGAAGCGGCGTCGAGGAGGAGGTTGCCCGGGCTGAGGGGGCGGTCGAAGGACCCGACGGCCTCGAGGACGAGGAAGCCGTAGTTTTTCGACGGATGCAGGAGGAAGGAAAACTGCTGCCACTCGGTGCTTTCCACCGGCGGGGACTGGGCGAGCAGCTCCTGGCGTTTGCAGCCGGGCCCCGCTCCCCAGATGCGCAGCGAGGTGGGCTGGTTGTAATCGAACCGCCGGTCGGGATTTTTCCGGCCGCGGGTCAGGTAGTGGGGTGCGCGGCACAGGGCGATGTGGAAGCGGTAGCAGCGGCCGGCGCGCAGGGGCCGTTCCAGGCGCTGCCCCACCCCCTCCCAGGTCCGGTTGTCGCGCACGACGAGCCCCAGGTAGGTCTTGCCCTCAGCGGGCGGGCGCTCCACCCCGAAGGCGCCGTCGGGCAAGGGGTGGAGGTCGGGGGGCGTTTCTCCTTCGAAGCCGCAGTTGCTCCAGCCCTCCGGAACGGTGCCGTAGGCCGGGCGCCCTTCGAAGGAGGGGTTCTTCAAGGGGATGACGGTCTGGAGGCGGGCCTGCTGCACGGGGAAGAGCAGGGCACTCAGCAGCACCCCGAAAAGGATTGACTTGCCGTTGTTATCCTGCACGGTCCGGGATTTTTGGCGAAGGGACCCAGCGTGCCCCCCCTTGGACGGGTGGGCGGGGCGAGGGGTGGGTTGGAGTCGGGTCCGCTCAGCGGTCAAACAATTGAATGAGTTCGCGGGCAGCCGCGAAGGGGCTTTTGCGGCCCTCCAAAACCTGTGCCTCCAGGTCTTGCAGGGCTTGTCGGATTTCGGGTCGGCGGAAGAAAACCCGCCGGAGCTCCTCCTGAAGGGTGGCGTGGAACCAATGGCCGGCCTGGCGGCGGCGCCGTTCCTCGAAGTGCCCTTCCCGACGGGCCCGCTCCAGGTACCCGGAAATTTCTTGCCAGATTTCATCCAGGCCGCTGCGTTCCAGGGCCGAGCAGGTGCGGACGGGGGGCGTCCAGCCATCGGGTTTGGGGGGAAAGAGGTGCAGGGCCCGGCGGTATTCGGCGGCGGTACGGCGGGCGGCCTCGAGGCGTTCCCCGTCGGCTTTGTTCACCACGAGCATGTCGGCCAGCTCCACGATGCCGCGTTTGATGCCTTGCAATTCGTCGCCGGCGCCGGGCTGCAACAGGAGGAGGAAAAAATCCACCAGGTTGTGGACGGCGGTTTCGCTTTGGCCCACGCCGACGGTCTCCACGACGACGAGGTCGAAGCCGGCGGCCTCGCAAAGGAGGATGCTTTCGCGGGTTTTGCGGGCCACCCCGCCGAGGGTGTCGCCTGCGGGAGAGGGGCGCACGAAGGCCCGAGGGTGGGTGGCCAGGGTGGGCATGCGCGTCTTGTCGCCGAGGATGCTGCCTTTGCTCAGGCTGCTGCTGGGGTCGATGGCCAAGACGCACAGGCGATGCCCCTGCTCCAAAAGGAGGCTTCCGAACGCCTCGATGAAGGTGCTCTTGCCCACTCCCGGCGCCCCGCTGACGCCCACCCTCACCGAGCGCCCTGCCTGCGGCAGACAGGCCTCCACCAGGGCCTGCGCCAGCGGCTGATGCTCGGCCTTCTGGCTTTCGACCAGGGTCAGGGCGCGCCCCAACAACACGCGGTCGCCGCTGCGGATGCCTGCCAACAGCTCGTCCAGCTCCGGCAGGCCGGCCCCGCGACGGCGCGCCCGCGCCTCTTCCTTGCGTATGTGCTCGGGTTTTTGCACGCGGTGGGTTTTGCTCGATTCCAGCTTCGGCACCCCTCCCTCACGGACAAATTCACCCCATCCCGAAGGTTAAAGTTTTTAACAGCACCGAAGACGGGTTTTAACGATTCGTCCACCTCCCTGAAGACCAGGAACTTATCCGGAAGGGGGAACATTAACATCTCGCGCGGCCGACCCGGCCGGGGCGTTAAACTCTCTTAATCGCGCCCCGGCGCCGGCGGCCCCTCTTGCCCGCCCCGACAAAGAAACATTGTTTTGGGCTACGAATAGGGAATTTTTCCAGCGGCGGTCGGTGGCGGGCGCCTCCGGCGCAACCAACCCCACCGATTGCCCGCTTTCCCCTCCACCCGGAACCTGTCCAAAGCATTTTCCGCTTTTTCCATCCCTTCGCCCCCGAAAAACCCCTCTTTGCGCTCCTTTATGGATAATGGGTGCCCGGCCGTGAACCTACGGAGGATTATTGGTCAAACCTGGTAATTACCGAAGACTCTCTCCTCACGTGCCGGCACCTTTTATTATGCCATCGGCCGAGGGGTTTGCAAGCAGCCATAGCTTTTCAAATCGTCCCACCCACAGGTCCGGCGCACCGGGAAGGTGCACCCGACCAACCCGGCTCGGGTGGAGCTTCCCGCTCCGCCCGAGCTTCTCTGTTTGCGGGGCAAGACAGTGTCGGCGTGACT
>CAZBYX010000510.1:0-2513 GCA_964496055.1 uncultured Saprospiraceae bacterium | reverse complement strand
GGGTGTCGCGGGGCGGGGTTTGGGTCACAGGGGGCATGACGCGCAGGGGTTCCATGCCAGGCTCATAGGGGGGGACTTCTTCCCCGCGGGAGCTCAGCCATTCCATCCATTGGCGCTGATGCTGGGTGAGGAAGGGCTGCACTTCGGCTTCGGGCTCGATGGTGTGGACGAAGATGCGATGGGCGCCGTCGAGGAAGACCAGCTCGGCCAGGCGCCCGGCGCGGCGGGCTTTGCTCTGGCTGAGGACATTGCGGGAATAGTTGCTGTTGAAGTGGGTCACCCCTCGCTGTTTGATGACGGTATCGAGGGTGACGGTGTCGATTTGGGCCAAGGCCGCGCTGTCGAGCACCTGTTCGATGATGCTGTCGGCATGGAGGCGCATTTCTTCGCCGTCCTGGAAGGTGATGACGTGCTCGAAGTGGTGGATGTAGTCTTCCAGGTAGCCCGTTTTGCGGTTGACGATGCCGCTTTCATCGCTCAGGAAGGCGAACCAGGTATCGTCCAGGCTGACGGGGTGGCGCTCGTTGGCATGGGGGGTGTGGGTGATGCGCACCAGTTCCCCTTCGTCGCGTTTGTCGAGGTTCAGGTAGTAGATGTCGTAGGTGGTGATGGGGAGGATGGAATCGAGGCGGGCGCGGGTCAGGAGGCTGTCGGTGCGGTTGCTGGCGAAGAGGATGCCGCGCTGGCCGTGCACGCGGGTGAAGACGGCGTCGAGGTCGTCCCAGAAGTCATCGGTCAGGCGTTGGGACTGCCGCGTGAGGGTGAAGTAGATGAAGATGTCGGAGTGGCCGCGCACGGCTGCACTGAGCACCAGCTCGGTGGGGGTGATGTAGTCCATGCTGTAGATGCGCTGGTATTGGGTGGACATGTCCTCCACGACGCGCTCTTTGGAGTGGATGTCGTAGCGCAGGAATTTGACCACGTCGCGGCGCTCGTAGATGACGCCGAGCTCCAGGCCGCTGGGGTTCCATGCGATGAGCGGGTAGTTGTAGTCGGTGGCCTGGATGGCGTTGCGGAAGCCCCCCTTGTGCACGAGGGTGCGTTCGCCGGTTTGCAAGTCCTGGATGAAGACCCGATAGCGCCCGATTTCGTTGAGCACGTAGGCGATGCGCTGCCCGTCGGGGCTGATTTTGAGCTGGGTGATGGGCAGGTTGCGCTTGTTTTTGACGGGCACCTCCCCTTCGGGGGGGGTGGTTTGGCCGGCTTCTTCGGCGTAGCGGTCGCGGAAGAAGCGCTCCCAGCTGTCGAGGGTGCGCCGGTAGGTGCTGCCGAGCACATAGAGGAAGCCGCTCTCCACGCTGCGGTTGATGCGCGTCAGGTACAGCAGGTTGGAGACGGTGGAGTTGCCGTAGTTTTGGCTGATGAAATACCAAAGGGAGTGCCCCAGGAGTTTGGGGTCTTTTTCGGCGAGGTCTTCGAAATCGTCTTCGGGGTAGCGCAGCAGCAGGTCGCGCAGCTGGTTGTCCAGTTCGGAGCTCCATTCGGTGCCCACGAAAGCGATGAGCCCCTCCTTGAACCATTCGGGCAGGTTCATCATGACGGCGTTCTGCACGATTTCCTGCAGGTTGGAGCCGAACAGCATGGCGTTGAGATAGACCCCCGCGATGCCCTCGCGAATCTGGCGGCGCAGGTCGTTGTGGTCGCCGTTGAAATAGACGAACATCTTGTTGCCCACGATTTTGGTTTGGCCGCCCGTGTTGACGAAAGCCTCCTCGCTGCCGATGTTGCTCTGTTTCAGGTCGGTCAGGTCCACATAGACGATGATTTCGATTTTGTCGTTCATGCGGTGCTCCAGAATGCCCTGGATTTCCCGAAAATCGTATTCGGCAATCTGCACCACGGACTGGCCGATGAAGCGGCCCTCTCCATACCAGTAGGTGATGAAGTTGCGGCTTTCGTACATGCTCCACTCGGCAAAATCGCGGTGGTACTGCACGCGGTTCTTTCCGAATTCGGTTTGGGTGGTTTGCCCCGAAACGGGCCAGGCAAGCAGCATCGACAGGGCGAGGGACAGGGGGTAAAGAAGTGTGCGCATAGGCGTAGGTGTTGGACCACTTCGGCGGGCAAGGCATCTGGCCCCCCGAGGCGGGAGGCAAAATTGCTACCTTTATGCGCCGCAAAGCCACGAATACAAATGTCAACCGGTGGGCGGGCGCCCCGCCCCGAAACAGCGCGCAAGCAAGATGGCTAAAGTAGTCAAATTCACGTTCAATCCCTTTCAGGAAAATACGTATCTGGTTGTCGATGAGGGCAGCCGCACCTGCGTAATCTTTGACCCCGGCTGCTACGACGCCCACGAAAAGGACGAACTTGCAACGTATATTGAACAGCAAGAATTGCGCCCGGTTCGCCTCATGAACACCCACTGCCACCTGGACCACATTTTCGGCAACCGCTTCGTGGCTGAAAAGTACGGCTTACCCCTGGAAATTCACCGGGGCGAATCGCCCATTCTCGCATCGGCTCCGCAGGCTGCCATGCTCTTCGGCCTGCCCGCCCCCGAACCCTCCCCC
>CAZBYX010000509.1:0-2544 GCA_964496055.1 uncultured Saprospiraceae bacterium | reverse complement strand
TTCACTCCTTCCTCCACGGGGGTGTCGGGTTTGTACTGGAGGTCTTCCACGAGGTCGCTGACGTCGGCGAAGGTGGCGGGCACGTCGCCGGGCTGGATGGGCAGCAGTTCTTTTTGGGCTTCTTTTCCGAGGGCGTTTTCGATGGCGCGGATGAAGTCCATGAGTTTGACGGGCTGGTTGTTGCCGATGTTGTACACCTTGTAGGGTGCGGGGGAGGTGGAGGGGTCGGGTTGGGCGCCGGACCACTCGGGGTTGCCCTTCGGGGGGTGGTCGATGACGCGCAGGATGCCTTCGACGATGTCGTCGATGTAGGTGAAGTCGCGCACCATGTCGCCGTGGTTGAAGACCTGGATGGGTCGGTTTTCGAGGATGGCCCGGGTGAAGAGGAACAGCGCCATGTCGGGGCGGCCCCAGGGGCCGTAGACGGTGAAGAAGCGCAGGCCGGTGGTGGGCAGCCCGAAGAGGTGGCTGTAGGTGTGGGCCATCAGCTCGTTGGCTTTTTTGCTGGCGGCGTAGAGGGAGACGGGGTGGTCCACGTTGTCGGAGGTGGAGAAGGGCATTTTTTCGTTCAGGCCGTACACGCTGCTGCTGCTGGCATAGACGAGGTGGCGCACGCCGTGGTGGCGGCAGCCTTCGAGGATGTTCTGGAAGCCGACGATGTTGCTCTGGATGTAGGCATCGGGGTTGAGGAGGCTGTACCGCACGCCCGCCTGTGCCGCCAGATTGACCACCACGTCGAATTTTTCCCGCTCGAACAGGTTCAGCAGCCCCTCTTTGTTTTCCAGCTCCATGCGCACGAAGCGGTAGGCGGGGTGTTTCCGGCTCTGGATGGGTCGGCCCCATTCGACATCGGCTTCGGGGATGCCGGCTTCCGCCAGCCGGGCGAATTTCAGGGCGGGGTCGTAGTAATCGTTGATGCTGTCCAGCCCGACGACTTCGTCGCCCCGCTCGAGGAGGGCATTGGCGAGGTGGAAGCCGATAAAACCCGCCGTTCCGGTAACCAGGATTTTCAAGGAAGTTGAGAGTTTAGAGTTTAAAAGTTTAGAGTTGGGTTGGGGTTTGGGGGTTGGGGTGTGGAGGGCAGAATGAGAGGAGGCTATTGGGTTGATCTTCGAAGGCTGCTGAGCATTTTGGCTATTTCGGATATCTGTTCATAAAGGGATTGATATTCCTTGGTCGAAATGAATTCTAAATCATGACATAAAATGACCTGATTGAGGGATTCAATGAGGCTGCCGTAAGCCAATTCATAGAATCGAGCTTTGTCCCTCCCCGTGCTTCGAGATGATCCTTCCGCAATATTGCTGCAAACCGAAATGGAGGCTCTTCGAAGTTGATTTGCCAAACCAAACTTTTCTGTCTCCGGAAACCCATTGGTTACGTGATAAATATCTCTTACCAGGGTTCTCGACTTTTGCCAGACAAGGAGTTTTTCAAAGCCAAACTCCAGGTTGTCAGACATCGATGATGGGGTAGTTTTCATCTGGAAATCTGAAAGATTCGAACCAAGCTCCCACCCCCACCCAAACCCAACTCTAAACTATCGACTCTAAACTATAAACTTTTCAAATCAACCTCCTTCCCTCGAAACGGATGCGGCTTCAACGGCAGGGCCGCCAGCTCATGATAACTCCCGACCAGTCCCACCGGTTGGGCGGTTCGGATGTCATGGACGATGCGGATGGCGGTGGCGGCCTCTTCGATGCCGAAGCCTTTGCCCTCCAGGATGGCCCGGTAGCTGAGGGTGTGCAGGTCGGTGAAGCCGCCGCTGAATTCGATTTCTTGGCCGTCCACGGTGATGGAGCGGAAAGTGCGGGCTCCGGTGGCTTTGACCGCATCGGGGATGGTGTCGTAGTCGATGCTGAGGAACCAGCGGACGCGGGCGCGCTCCAGGTCGAGGTGGCCGGCGGCGCGGTCGTGGGTGTGGACGTGGACGGTGTTGCCCTGGACGGGGCCGAACAGCCAGGTGAGCATGTCGAAGAAGTGGATGCCGATGTTGGTGGCGATGCCGCCCGATTTGGCGGTGTCGCCTTTCCAGCTCGTGTAGTACCACTTGCCCCGGCTGGTGATGTAGGTCAGCTTCACGTCGTGGATCTTGCCGTCCTGCTCGTGCTGGAGCTTTTCGCGCAGTTCGAGCAGAGCGGGATGGAGGCGCAGTTGGAGGATGGTGTACACGCGGCGCCCCGTTTCCTGTTCCATTTCGCGCAGGGCCTCCACGTTCCAGGGGTTGAGGACGAGGGGCTTTTCGCAGATGACGTCGGCGCCGAGGCGCAGCCCGAAGCGAATGTGGGCGTCGTGCAGGTAATTGGGCGAGCAGATGCTCAGGTAGTCGAGACGGCGCCCCTGCCGCTTGAGTTTTTCCAGGTGCCGGTCGAAGCGCTCGAACTCGGTGAAGAAGTCCGCTTCCGGAAAATAGCTGTCGATGACGCCGACCGAGTCGTTCGGATCGAGCGCGGCGACCAGTTGACCGCCCGCATCCCGAATGGCGCGCATGTGGCGGGGGGCGATGTATCCGGCGGCTCCGATGAGGGCGAAGGATTTCAA
>CAZBYX010000508.1:0-2554 GCA_964496055.1 uncultured Saprospiraceae bacterium | reverse complement strand
CCCAACGAACAACCAACAACCAACAACCCCCATCCCCCCGTCACGTGTCCCGATGTTCGGGTGGGCGAATTGAGGAGTTTGCACCAGGAGTCCTCCCCCCTTGTTTGATTTTTTCAACTTTCCGCTTGATTTCCGTAGCTTCAGATTTTTATGGCTCAGTTACTTGAGCCCTGAATTTTTCCGAATAGCTTACTTGTTCGGTTCAAGGGGCTTCCCAGCCCCCTGACCCTTCGGAAGGGCTCGCCTGCGGGTCCTTTGCGCAGAGCACAATTTTCACATCATGGCAGTATTCACATTGAACATCAACGGGGAGAAGCGGCAAGTGGACGTCGACCCCGACATGCCCCTGCTCTGGGTGTTGCGCGAGCACCTCGGCCTGGTCGGAGCCAAATACGGCTGCGGCATCGGGCAGTGCGGCGCCTGTACCGTTCACGTCGGGGAGGTGGCCATGCGTTCCTGCCAGTTACCGGTCTCCCGGATCCGAGACCAGCGAGTCACCACCATCGAGGGGCTGAGCGAAAACGGCGAACACCCCCTGCAGAAAGCCTGGCTGGAGCTCGACGTGGCTCAATGCGGCTTTTGCCAGGCCGGGCAAATCATGAACGCCGCCGCCCTGCTGAAAGCCAACCCCAAACCCGATGACGCCGCCATCGAAGCAGCCATGAACGGCAACCTCTGCCGCTGCGGCACTTACCTGCGCATCAAAGCCGCCATCAAGAAAGCCGCCAACAGCTAACCCGCCTCCGAGGCGTGGCAGGGGTGCCCCCGCCCCCTCGGACTCAAACCTCCTTCGCAATGAAAATCGTGAAAACCCGATACGATCGCCGCTCCTTTTTGAAGGCCAGTGCCCTCGCCGGGGGTGGGTTGATGCTGGGCTTCAGCTGGCTGGCCGGCTGCAGGTTCTCTTCCAAAGAAGAAATGCTCGCCCTGCCCGAGGAGTGGTTTCCCATCAACAATTACCTGAAAATCGGCGACAACGGACTGGTGACCATCTTCACGCCCAACCCCGAATTCGGGCAAAACATCATGACCTCCATGCCCATGATCGTGGCCGAAGAGCTGGACGTGGACTGGAAGCACGTGCTGGTCGAGCTGGCGCCCCACGACCCCTCGAGATACCCCAACGCCCTCTTCGGGCAGTTCACCGGGGGCAGTCGCGGCATCATGACCAAATGGGAGCCCCTGCGCGTGGCCGGGGCCTCCGCCCGGCACATGCTTCGCCAGGCTGCCGCCCAGACCTGGCAGGCGCCTCTGGAGGAAGTCACCACCCGGGCCGGTGTCCTGATCCATGAAAAGAGCGGCCGGGAGGCCGGCTACGGCGAAATGGCCGCTCTGGCCGCCACCTTCCCCGTGCCGGAGGAAGTGCCCCTCAAAGAGCCCAAAGACTTCCGGATCATCGGGCACTCCCGCAAGAACGTCGTGGGCAAGGAAATCGTCACGGGCAAGCCCCTCTTCACCCAGGATTACCGTGCCGAGGGCATGCTGATCGCCATGGTGGTGCATCCGCCGGCTTTCGGCCTTCAGCTCAAATCCTACGACGATGCCGCCGCCCGGGCCTTGCCCGGCATCGTGGACATTTTCCCCATCGAAACCTACCGGGAGGGGTACGAGAAAAACATCTTCGACACCAACGCCTTCCCCAAACGGCTCGCCGTGGTGGGCCGCTCCACCTGGGAAGTGATGCAGGCCCGAAAAGCTCTGAAGGTGGACTGGGAGCCTGCCCCGGCCCGCACCGAGGAGGTGAGTGCGTTCGGCAGAAAGCGCACCGTCCATATTCCCGCCGGGCTGGAAAGCTCCACCGGGCATCTGGACAAAATGAAGGAGATGGACGCCCGCCCGGGTCGCATCGCGCGCAGAGACGGAGACCCGGAAGGAGCCTTCGCCCGGGCGGCCAAAATCCTCGAACGCACCTACACCTGCCCCCACCTGGCGCACAACTGCATGGAGCCCATCAGCGTCTTTGCCGAGGTGAACGGTGAGCGGGTGAAAATCGTCGGGCCGATGCAGGCGCCCGGCCTCATTGAAATCACCCTGGCCGATCGCCTGGGCGTCCCGCCCGAAAACATCGAACTCGAGATGCCCCGCATGGGTGGGGGCTTCGGCCGTCGCGCCTATTCCCATTACGCCGTGGAGGCGGCGCTCATTTCCCGGAAAGTGCAGGCCCCCGTCAAGCTGGTGTACACCCGCGAAGACGACATGACCGACGGCATCTATCGCCCCGCTTACATGGCTACCTATCGGGCCGCTTTCGACGCTTCCAACAACCTCATCGGCTTCCACGTCAAGGCGGGGGGCGTGCCCGAAAGCCCGCTCTTCGCCAACCGCTTCCCCGCCGGCGCCCTCGACCATTACCTGGCCGAAGAGTGGGCCATCGATTCGAACATCACCATCGGTGCTTTCCGGGCCCCCCGCTCCAACTTCATTGCCGGTGCCGAACAGTCCTTCCTCGACGAAGTGGCCGAAGCCATGGGCAAGGACCCCATCGAGTTGCGCCTCGAATGGCTGGAACGCGCCAAAAACGACCCCGTCGGCGATAACAACGACTACGACCCCG
>CAZBYX010000507.1:0-2557 GCA_964496055.1 uncultured Saprospiraceae bacterium | reverse complement strand
TATTTCTACGTGTCTCAACTGTGTATCCACGTATTTCTTTGGGATCACCCATCGTCCACCCTTCGTGCCCCTCTCCAACCCCCACCTCCCTCCCCCCCCTATTTCTACCTGTCTCAACAGTATTTCCACGTATTTCTTTGGGATCACCCATCGTACCCAATTGCCCAAACAAAAAACCCGGTCAGAGGCTTCTGACCGGGTAGGTTGTATTCCTGGATAGTGGTGGATTCACTCCTCTTCCTGGGCGGCGACTTCCACCGAAGGGATTTCCTTGACGGGTTCTTCCGGGGCGGTGCCGGAGACCTGCGCATGCCAGCGGCGCCGTTCTTCGGCGGTTTGAGCGAAGCGCTGGGCGATGCGGGCTTTTTTGGCCTCCACCCATTCCTTGTACCTCTTGTCGGCTTCTTCCTGGGTGAGGGCTCCTTTTTTGACGCCCCGTTGCAAGTGTTTGCGGTAGAGCACGCCCTTGAAGCGCAAAATGGCGCGGGCCGTGTCGGTGGGCTGGGCCCCTTTCATGAGCCAGTCGAAGGCGCGCTCGCGGTCCAGTTCGATGGTGGCGGGTTTGGTCATCGGGTTGTAGCTGCCGATGCGCTCGATGAAGCGGCCGTCGCGGGGGGCGCGGCTGTCCGCCACGACGATGTGGTAATAGGGGCGCTTGCGCCTCCCCATCCTCTGCAATCTGATTTTTACAGCCATTGTCAAAATTTACTTGGTTCAACCATACCTGCGGACTTCCACGAAGGAACGGCAGGTTTTCAACAGCGCGCAAAGGTACGAGAATCTCGCACCTGGAAAAAGATTTCCCAAAAATTGTCGCTCGGCGCCAAGTTAGGGCTTCCCGGGCGCCCCACCCTACCCGGAAACGGGCAAAAACTTCAGGTACACGAGCGCACACACCGGCTTCTGGGCGTCCTTGCCTAAGAATCGCACGACGAGCTGCTGCCGGCCGGTAACGGCCCCGATGGGCAGTTTCAACTCGCTGAATCCGATGTCGGTTAAGCCCTGATGCACTTCCAGGGAGCCGAGGAGGGGTCCGTCGGGGCTGCCGGTGCGCACTTCCATCGTGCCGCCCCCGAAGTAATTGGCCGCCTGCCCGATGCCGAGCACGAGCTCGCCCACGCCCGTCAGGTCCACGTTGTCGTAAGCCACGTACGAATCGTTGTTGCCGATGACGAATTCCATGTCTTCTTCGATGCCGGGCATGGTGCCCCCCTGCAATTTGAACTTCATAGCACCCTGGATGGCGGAAAAATTCACGGCAGGCAGGAAGGGCTGGCGGAAGGTCAGGACTTCGCGGGCGGTGAGCGGACCGACCCGATCGCCCCCTTTGTCGGTATAGGTGACGGCCAGCAGGTAAGTGCCGTTGATTTCGTCGGGTCGGTGGCGGTCGAAGTGCAGGGTTCCCTTCAGGGGCAGGCTGGGCGCCAGTCGGTCGGCGTTGGTCAGGGAGAGGATGTACTTGGCCATCTGGGCGGCGGCGCCTTCCGACAGGGCGGGGTGAGCGGCCATGGCCGTCTCGCCCCAGACCCCTCCCCCACCCTCGATGATGCGGCGGCTGAGGTACTCGACGGCATCCACCCGGGTGGCGTAGCGGCGTGAAATGTCGAGGTAAGTGGGTCCGACGGAGGGTTTGTCCAGTTGGTGGCAGGTATTGCAGTCGCTTTTGTCCATCATTTGCTTGCCCAGCAGAAAAGCCGAGGATTCCACCATTGCACCATGGCCCATGGCGAGTTCGGTGGTGTCCACCCCGGTGGAGAGGTATTCGAAGCTGACGTGCACGGCCTGTGGGTCGATACCGTTGCCGAGCTGCCCGTCCTCGGCGTCGCGCACCAACACCTCGTAAGGCAGGGGTTGGTCTTGGAAGAAGAAGCTGGAGTTGCCGGCCAGCTCGACCTCGATTTCCGGGGGTTCGTTGCCCACCAGGATTTCGACGGCCGCCTCGGCATGTTCGCCCTGGCCGTCGTCCACCACGAGGTGGACGCGGTGTTTGCCGGGGGTCTGGAAGGTGTGGACGAGGGTGTCTCCGCTGAAGGTGAGTCCCTCATCGAGCAAGTGCCACTCCATATCGAGGGGGTCACCATCGTAGTCCAGGCTCCTGGAAGCATCCAGTCGGACGGTGAGGGGGGCGGCACCGACGGTGCGGTCGGCTTCCACCACGGCCACGGGTTTCCGATTGCCGGAGATGTAGCGGATGTGCAGCAACCGGGCATCGGGGTTGGCGGTGAACCAGACCGTGCCGTATTCGAGGACGTACAAGTCGCCGTCGGGGCTGAAGAGCATGTCCATGGGGTTGTGGAAGCGCGTGCTGGGCAGGAAGCGCTCCATACGCACGTAATTGCCCTCCGCATCCAGTGTGACGGCCATGATCCAGCCCCGCATCCAGTCGTAGATGAAGAGCTTGCCGTCGTAATACTCCGGGAAGCGGCCCGGATGGTCCCGATAGTCGGAAAGGTGATAGACGGGCCCCGCCATGGCGTTGCGGCCGCCATCCCCAACGAGGGGGAATTCCTTCGACTGCCCATAGGGATAGAAGATGAAGGCGGGCTGGGCGGGGGGG
>CAZBYX010000506.1:0-2559 GCA_964496055.1 uncultured Saprospiraceae bacterium | reverse complement strand
CCAAAAATAGCGCTTCGGCCCCATAAACGTCGAAGGGGGTATCTTCGCCGCAACAACTCTTGCAATCATGAGGACAAGAATCGGGTTGGTCGGGGTGGGGCATCTGGGGAAGATTCACCTGCAGTGCCTGCAACAGTTGGGGGAGCGCTTCGAGGTGGCGGGTTTTTTCGACATCGACCCCGAACGCAGCCGGCAGATCACCGCGGAATTCGGCCTGCGGGCTTTCCCCTCTTACGAAGCTCTGCTCGATGATGTTCAAGCCGTGGACATCGTCACGCCTACGACCACCCACTTCGAACTCGCCCGCCAAGCCATCGAGGGCGGGCGCCACACCTTCATCGAAAAGCCCGTCACGGAGCTGCCCGAGGAGGCTCGCCGGCTCAGCGAGCTGGCCCGCACCCACGACGTGCGCGTGCAGGTGGGGCACGTGGAGCGCTTCAACCCCGCCTTGCTGGCCCTGCGGGGCATGCCCCTGCAGCCCATGTTCATCGAAGCGCACCGGCTGGCGGCCTTCAACCCCCGCGGCACCGATGTCAGCGTCGTGCTCGACCTCATGATCCACGACCTCGACATCGTCCTCAGCATGGTGGAGGCCCCGGTGAAAAGCATCAGCGCCGGCGGCGTGCCCGTGGTCTCCGACCAGCCCGACATCAGCAACGCCCGCATCGAATTCGAAAACGGCTGCATCGCCAACCTCACCGCCAGCCGCATCTCCCTCAAGCAAATGCGCAAGCTGCGCCTCTTCCAACCCGACGCCTACATCAGCCTCGACTTCCTCGAAAAACAGGCGCAGATCGTCCGCCTCTTCGACCAGGCGCCGCAGGAAGCTCTCCAGTCCTTCGAGATGAACACGCCCCGCGGCAAACGCTGGCTCACCCTCGAAATGCCCCCACCCGTCGACGCCAACGCCATCCGCCTCGAACTCGAAGCTTTTGCCGATGCCGTCCAAAACGGCACCCCGCCCGTCGTCTCCATTCACGACGGCTACCGCGCCCTGGCCCTGGCCCACGACATCCTGGGGCAAATCCATGAGCGGTTGCGGGCGGCGGGGTTCTGAATCCAGACCGCCCCCCCTCACCGCAGCAGCACCACATCCCCCCGGAAGAGGGCGCGGCGGCCGTCCATCCATTCCACTTCGGCGAACCAGACGTACACGCCTTGGCCCATGGGGCGCCCGCGGAAGGAACCGTCCCAGCCGGTGGTGGGGTCGTTGGGGGGCAGGTTTCGGGCGGTGAAGAGGCGTTCGCCCCAGCGGCTGAACACCTCGAAGCGCAGCACGCGCGCCACCTGTCCCGGGTGGGCGAAGACCGTCAGGCGGTCGTTGACGCCGTCGCCGTCGGGGCTGAAGGCGTTGGGCACGAACACCCCCGAGGGGGGCAAGACCTCGACGCGCACTTCGGCGCTGTCGCGGCAGCCGTTCAGGGTGCGCACCAGCAGGCGGTAGCGGGTGGTGCGTTCCGGGGCGGCGAAGGGCCGCAGGCAGTCGGTGCAGCTCAAGCCCGCTTCGGGGGTCCAGCGGATTTCTGCCAGGCGCTCCTCATCGACGCCTATGTGGGGGTTGAGCAGGACCCCCTCGCCGAAGGACACCGTCAGGAACTCGGGCAGGAAGAGGTCGGGGTGTTCGCCCGGCGGCAGGAAGGCGCTCTCCTCCCAGCGGCAGCCGGAGGCGTCCTCCACCACCAGCAGGTAGCTGCCGCCGGAAAGTCCGCTCCGGAAGGGTTCGTTCTGGAAGCTTTGCCCGCCGTCGAAGGAATAGGTGTAGGGCTCCACCCCGCCGAAGACCCCAAGGATTTCCACGCTGCCCGTCTCGCCCGCGCAGAGCGGCGGGAAGAGCTTCAGCTCCAGGCCCAGGATGCGGCCGTCCACGACGATGGCGGTGTCGGCGGCGCTGCAGCCGTTCGCGGGGTTGGTGGCGCTGAGGACGTACCGCCCCCCCGCAAGCACGAGCACTTCGGCGCGGTCGGCGGGGCTGCCCAGTTGGCCGTCGGGGCTGCTCCAGGATAGGGTGGGGCTGGGCACCCCACTCACTTGCCCGTGCAACCACACCTCCCCCTGCGTGCAGTCGAGGGTGGTGTCGGGGCCGGCATCCACCTCGGGAGCTTGCAGGTCCTGGCTCACCGTCACGGAGGCGCTGTCCGCGCAGCCGTTGAGGGTGTTGCGCAGCAGCAGCGTGTAGGTTCCCGGGGCGCCGATGCGGGGGTGCAGGGTTTGAGTGCCGGCGAGGAACTGGCCGTCCGGGGTGCTCCATTCGATGCTCGTCAGGGCGGTGGAGTCGGAGGCGCCGGCGTCGAGGGTCAGCGTGGTGCGGGCGCAGGTGAGCGTTTCGGGCGGCGCGACGGCGACGAAGGGCCGCAGGGTGTCCACTTCCACCCGGACGGAATCGGTGGCGGAGCAATCGTTGGCGCCGTCCAGGACGCTGAGGAAATACCAGCCGGCGGCATTCACGGTGGGCGAAAGGCTGCCCTGCCCCGAAAGGATGTTGCCGCCCGTGGTGCTCCAGCTCAGCGTGAGCGTTCCCTGGCCGGCGGCGCTGCCCTGAAGGACGGCGAGGGTTTGGGC
>CAZBYX010000505.1:0-2567 GCA_964496055.1 uncultured Saprospiraceae bacterium | reverse complement strand
TGTGAGTTGTGAGTTGTGAGTTGTGGGTTGTGGGTTGTGGGTTGTGGGTTGTGGGGTTGGGGTTTGGGGGAGGGGTGGGAAGGGAGAGGCGGTGTGGTGGTGTGGAGCCCCTTTGTCGATTTTTTTCAAAGGAGGCAAAAACCGAAATCATGAGCATCCGAATCTGTCTCATCCAGCTTTTTTTCGTACTGGGAATTGTCCAGGGTGGTGCCCAGACGCCCGGGCGAACGGCCGATTTTCTGGCGCGCCCGACAGGCGGAGGCGTGCAGTTCCAGCCCGTGCTGCCGCCCTTGCAGCAGATTGCCGGGGCGCCGCCCGCCTTCTGGGACCACTACTGGGAATTCGGCGACGGCGGTTTTTCCTTCGAGGCGGAGCCCTTCCACGCCTACCCCGCCGAAGGGGAATACGAGGTGCTCTACCTGGCCACGGGCAAATACGACAACGGCAAGGCCCCGCGCTCGCGCAAGAAAAAGACCCAGGCCCCGCCCGCCAAGGAAGCCGTGGCTTTCCACCGGCCCCACGTGCTGCCCGATGCCACCGCTGCCCTGGGAATGAAGGCCGTGCGCGACCCCCGCGCCGAAGAGGAGTTCGTCTGCATTCTCAGCTATGCCAACCGCAGCCCCGTGGTGCAGAGCGGCCGCCTCTTCCTGTTCTTCAACCAGAAGGCCTACCCCCGCCCGCATTTCGACTTCCTCGAAGCGCGCACCCACTGGGGGGAAGAACCCGAAACGGAAGCCCTCACCGCCGTGCCCACACCCCCCCTCGAAGGCTGGGCCGGCACCGTGCCCCCTGCGCTGCACTATGCCCTCCAATTGCCGCCCCCGGACGCTGCCTTCGCCCTCGAAGACCTGCGCGACGAGTACCGCTCGGAACGCGCCTGGCGCTTCCAGGGGCTGCAACCCGACGAAGTGCGCAACCTCTTCGTCTCCCTCCAGGCCACCCCCTCCATGCTGCGCGACACCAGCGCCCTCATTCATCTCTCCGGCCTGTTGCTCAGCGAGGACGGCCGCATCGCCGAGCGCTTCGACCTCGAGCTGGAAATCGTCGCCTCCCACGACCCCAACCACATCGCCGTCTCGCGCCGCCGCATGGGTTTCCGCGGCGTGCGCCGAAAAGACCTCACCTACAAGGTCCGCTTCCAGAACACGGGCGAAGGCCCCGCCTCCCGCGTCGAAATCACCTGCGAGGTGCCCCGCGGCCTCGACCCCGCCACCCTCGAAATCCTCGAACACTACCCCGAGTGCCCCCTCTGCCCCGAAACCCCCACCGACGCCAGCTGCCTGGACACCACCCTGCTCGAAGACCGCATCGTCTTCACCTTTCGCAACATCTACCTGCCCGGCACCCGCCAGCCGGGCCTTTCCGAGCGCGACTCGACCAAGGGCTTCATCCGCTTCCGCCTCCAACCTGCGCGGCGCATCCGAAAACAGGACCTCGCCGCCCGCGCCAGCATCGTCTTCGACAAAAACCCGCCCATCCGCACCAACCGCGCCCGCACCGACTTCAAACCCGGCCTCTCACCCGCCCTGCTGCTCGGGCGCACCCTCCACCCCCAGGACGACGCCCCCGACCAAACCACCCTCGGACTGGCACTCGCCCCCTTCAAACCCTACCGCCTCTTCCTCCAGGGGGAAGTGTGGTTCGAACCCCCCAAAAGCTCCACCAGCACCTCGGAATTCACCCGGGACAGCTCCTACTTTGGGCTCATCACTTTCCCCGGCGGGACGGCCCGCGAAGTCCTCATCGACTCGCTGGTCTTCACCGAAGAGGTGGAAATCGAAAAAAGCAGCTTCCTCACCCTGGTGCCCCTGCAATTGCGCTACAACCTCAGCGGCTGGCTCAGCCTGGGAGCCGGCGCCCAACTCGCCCTCCAGTTTCAAAAACGCACCCTGGAAACCACCACCTCCGGAAGTAAAAGGGTCTTCGACCCCGCATCCGGCGCCGAACTGACCGACTTCGGGGAGGTGTTCCCCGCCACGACCACCGCGGAAAGCACCAGCGAGCTCCTCTGGCGCCCCGCCCTCTTCGCCGATGTGCATTTCGGAAAAGTCCGCCTCGGCCCTGCCCTCGGCATCCGGGGGGTGCTGCCGCTCCATTCCGGGCGCGAGCCCTACCTCCTGGCGTTCGTGTATTGGAAGATTTGATGGGGTCCGGTGGGCAAGACAGAGAAACAATTGGAAATATGTGGAGACAGAGAAATAGTGTCGGCGTGACTTGAAGTCACGCCGACACTTGGTCGAAAAAGGTTTCACGGTTTCATGGTCTCACGGGTGCGCAATGGGTAAGACATCGAAACAAATGGAAATAGGTGGAGACAAATGGAAATAGTGTCGGCGTGACTGGGAGTCACGCCGACACTTGGGGGGAACCCTTTCCTGTAAAATCGCTGAACCGTAAAACCGTCAAATCGTGGTGTGGGTGTGGAAGAGGAGAGTTCGTGGCTCGTAGGGTTTGGGTTTGGGAAGTTTTAACCACAGATTGAACCATACGGTCAAGCCAGTTTGCCTGCCCGCAAACCCAAACCTACCCCCCAACCCAACTGACAACTGGCAACTGACAACTGACAA
>CAZBYX010000504.1:0-2567 GCA_964496055.1 uncultured Saprospiraceae bacterium | reverse complement strand
TCCTTAACTTCCCCCCTGAACCAACTTCTATCATGCGATGAAAATGAGAACCCTTGCCCTGCTGCTGCTCCTTTCGGGGGGCATGCAAGCTCAGTCCGACTACTTTTTCCCCACCGACACGCGCTTCGATGCGGCCGTTCCTTCGCCGGAGGAGTTTTTAGGCTACCCCATCGGGGAATGGCACACGCGCCATGACCGCCTGGTGGCTTATTTCGAGCATCTGGCGGAGGTGAGCGAACGGGCGCAGTTTCAAATCATTGGGTACACGAACGAGCGGCGCCCGCAAGTGGTGCTGACCATCAGCACACCGGAAAACCTCGCCCGCCTGGACGACATCCGTCGGGAGCACCTCGCCCTGGCGAACCCCACCGCCCCCCTGCCCGATCTGGAAGCGATGCCCGTGGTGGTGCAGCTGGGCTACGGGGTGCACGGCAACGAAGCCTCGAGCGCCGAAGCCGCCATGCTCACCGCCTACTGGCTGCTGGCTTCCGACCGGGCGCGGGAGCTCCTGCCCCGGGCTGTCATCCACATCGACCCGGTGTACAACCCCGACGGCCGCGACCGCCACACCGGGTGGGTGAACATGCACAAGGGCAACCCGCCCGTGGCCGATCCCCTCGACCGCGAACACAACGAAGTCTGGCCCCGCGGCCGCACCAACCACTACTGGTTCGACCTGAACCGCGACTGGCTGCCCCTGACCCAGGTGGAAAGTCAAAACCGCGTGGCTTTCTACCACCGCTGGCTGCCCAACGTCGCCACCGACTACCACGAAATGGGCTCCAGCGCCACCTACTTCTTCGAGCCCACCAAGCCCATCGGCTCCGAAAACCCCCTCGTGCCCCGGCGCAATTACGAGGAGCTGAACAACCTGTTCGCCGACTACTTCCGGCGCGCCCTCGACGCCATCGGCTCGCTGTACTACACCCGCGAATCCTTCGACAACTCCTACCCCGGCTACGGCAGCACCTACCCCGATCTGCAGGGTGGATTGGGCTTGCTGTTCGAGCAGGCAAGCTCCCGGGGACACCTGCAACGGCAAGGGGGGCGCACCTTCGACTTTGCTTTCACCATCCGCAACCAGGTGCGCACCGGCCTGGCAACCGTTCAGGCGGCGGTGGAAAACCGGCTCCGCCTGCTGGAATACCAGCGGTGGTTCTTCGAAGAGGCACTGAGGCGGGCCGGGGCGCTGCCCTTTGCCGGCTGGCGATTCGACCTCCCGCACGACGGGGGGCGGCGGCGTGCCTTCCTTCAGCTCTTGCTGCGACACCACATCGAGGTGCGGCCCCTGGGACCTCCAGATCGAGCCACCGGCTTCGTCGTTCCGGCTCGGCAGCCCCAATACCTGTTGGCAGCCAGCATCTTCGAACCCCGCACCAACGCCGACATCCCCGACAGCGTTTTCTACGACGCCAGCGGCTGGGCCGTGGCCCTGGCCTTCAACATCCGCCCCGAACGCCTGAAAACACTGCCCGAAGCCGGCCCACCCCTCACCCTGGAAGACCTGTCCGCTCCCCGGATCGAGGTGCCGCCGGCGGCTTACGGCTACCTGTTCGACTGGCGCGACAGCCGCTGTGCCCGCCTGCTGCACCGCCTCCTCGATGCGGGCGTGCGGGTGCGCACCGCCTTCAAACCCCTGAAAGTGCAGACCCATCTTGGGGAACGCTCCTTCGGGCGCGGCACCCTGCTGGTGGCCCTCGGCGAACAGGAGCAGACGCCCATCGAGCTGCACGCCCTCGTCCTGGAAGCCGCCCGGGAGGCAGGCGTTCCGGCTTTCGCCGTGGATTCGGGCCGAAGTCTGGAGGGCATCGACCTGGGCAGTCGGAACTTCCCGCCGGTGGAGGCCCCCAAAGCGCTGCTGGTGGTGGGGGAGGGCGTCTCGGGGTACGAAGCCGGTGAGGTCTGGCACCTGCTCGACACGCGGGCGGGCATGCCCATCACGAAGGTGGACGTGAAGGACTGGGCGCGCGTCCCGCTGCACGAGTACAACACCCTGGTGCTCGTTTCGGGCAGCTACCGCTTTTCCAAGAAGGAGCAGGAAAAAATCAAAGACTGGCTGGCGGCGGGCAACACCCTCATCACCCTGCGTCAGGGCACCCGTTGGGCTCTGGAAGCCGACCTCGTGCCCGATACCCTGACCCCCGCCCCCAAACCCGAGCGCTTCGGCCGCCGCGACTTCGCCGAAGCCCGCGACCTGCTCGGCTCCCGTCGCATCGGGGGGGTCGTCTTCGAAGCCGATGTGGACCCCACCCACCCCCTCGGCTTCGGCTACGACGACCGCCGCCTGTTCATCTATCGCAACCACGACATCGTGGTGGCACCCTCCAAAAACCCCTTCAGCACGGTGGTGCGCTACACCGGGCAGGCGCAGGTGGACGGCTACGTCCACCCGGAAAGTCTGGAGCGCCTAAAGGGTTCCGCCTCCCTGCTCGTCAGCAAGGTGGGCCGGGGGCGCGCCATCCTGTTCGTGGACAATCCCAACTTCCGGGGCTTCTGGCAGGGAACCAACCGCCTTTTCCTCAACGCCCTGTTTTTCGGCGGGCTCGTCGTGGTGCCGTCTTGAGGAC
>CAZBYX010000503.1:0-2589 GCA_964496055.1 uncultured Saprospiraceae bacterium | reverse complement strand
CATGATAAGAAAGATGACCAAAAACTTTCCACTCTAAACTCTCCACTCTACCACACCCCCACCCAACGAACAACGAACAACGAACAACGAACCCTCGAAGAGGGTGAGCGGCCCAAAAGCTGAAAAAGAACCTTTTTCCAGGGGCTTCGTAAAGTTGAAATATTGTCGAACATCCAAAAAGAAAACCAATGAGCACCGCAACTGCAGCCGTCGATTTCCGGGTCATCGAAAAGGGCGTGAACGCCTACCTCGACAGTGCCCTGTCGGAGGGCAAAATCGACCGGCAGTCCTACGAGATGGCCAAGACCAATACACTGAAATACATCCGCGAGTGGCTGACGGACGAGAATTTCGTTCGGGTTTCGCCGAATCTTCGGCGGGGCATCCTTCAAGCCGTAGAGGAGGGGCGCTGGGAAGACATCGTGAACGCCTTCCGGAAGAAGATGAGCTTCGGCACGGGCGGCATTCGGGGCTTCATGGCCAACCGCCGGGAGGAAATCGTCCGCCTGAACGAAGAGGGATTGGACGCCCCCATTTTGAAGGGGCCGAACACCCTGAACAACATCGTGTTGCTGCTCACCTCGGCCGGGGTGGCGCAGTTCGGCCGCGACAAGGGCTTCGACAAAATCGTCATCGGCTACGACAGCCGCGTTCGGGGGGGCGACTTTGCCCGCCTCATCGCCGAAGAATTCCTTGCCTACGGCTTCACGGTCTATCTCTTCGACGCCCCCTGCCCCTATCCGGAGGTGACTTTCGCCATCCCGCACGTCAAGGCGCAGATGGGCATCCTCATCAGTGCCAGCCACAACGACTACCGCTACAACGGCTACAAGCTCTCCTGCGGCAACGGCTCCCAGTTCGACCCCGCCGAACGCACTGAGATGTACAACGAGTACATCCAGAAGGTGACCAGCGACGCCATCAAGCTCCTGCCCCTGGACGAAGCCCCCAAAGGGCGCGTCATCTGGCTGGGCGGAACCGAAAAGCTCGAAGGGGTGGATTACCACGGCCACGAGGAGCTCATCGACATCCACGGCGCCCACCGCGAGCACATGAAGCAATTCTTGCTGCAGGACACCTCCTCGCCCAAGGCGCTCAACATCGGCTACTGCGCCTACCACGGCGCCGGTCGCATCGCCGTACCCCGCCTGCTGAGCGAAATGGGCTTCCAGAACATCCACATCATCCACAAGAACGGCCTGTTCGACCTCAACGGCCTGTTCCCCTCCTTCTGCAGCGACCCCGGAAAAGAACAACAGCCCGACCCCGGCGACCGCCGCGCCGCCAAAATCGCCGTGGATGCCTTCAAGGAAGAATACCCCGACAAGTGGGATGACCTGGACATCCTCCTCGGCACCGACCCCGACGCCGACCGCTGCGGCGTCACCGTCAAAGTGCCCGAAAACCAGCGTCACCTCTACAACGGGCAGGACTACACCCTCATGCCCGCCGACGACGTCTGGAGCCTCCTGCTCTGGTACCGCCTCCAATTCGATAAAGCCCTCCAACGCGACGATGCCTTCATCGTCCTTTCCCACACCACCACCGACGCCCTGACCCTCCTGGCTCAGAAGTACGGCGTGGGGGTGGTGAAGACCTGGGTGGGCTTCGCCGCCCTCTCCGCCGCCGTGCGCGACGCCTGGGACGGCAAACTCAAAACCGGCCTCCACGAAGGCCGCACCAACCCCAACGACCCCCTCTGCGACATGGTCTTGCTCGAAACCCGAGACATGAGCCCCCGCCGCAAATACAATCTCGGCGCCTTCGAGCAAAGCAACGGCTTCAGCCTCCTGGGCTACCCGCCCAAAGACCCCTTCTCCCTCGGTGAGAAAGGGCACGTGCGCGACAAAGACGGCACCTTCGCCGCCATCCTCGTAGCCGAAATCGCCGAGTGGGCCAAACAGCAAGGCACCACCATCTACGAACTCATCGACAAGCACATCTATCTGGACCCCGACGTCGGCCTGTTCGTCAACCACTACGAGCCCGACCCCCTCGACGGCGAGTACCCCGGCATCGAGGGCGACCGCATGAAGAAAGCCATCCTGCGCCGTGCCCTGGGTTACTTCCAGCTGGCCAAGGCCGGCGGCCTCAAAATCGGGGGGCAGGAAGTCAGCGACGCGGTCATCTACCGCACGGGCAAATACGACCACGTCTATCCGCCCACCCCGGACTGGATTTTCCCCGACGAAGGGGTGCGCTTCTACTTCGGCGACGCCTACAACCACCTGACCATCCGCCCCTCGGGCACGGGCAACGCCCTGCGCATCCACATCCAACTGCACACCCAGGAGGTGACCGCCCAAAACCTCATCCTCCAGAAGGAAGTGTACCGCCGGCGCGCCCGCGCCATCGCCGACCACATCCGCGAATTGCTCGGCGCCCCCAGAACCAGCGAACTGGTGTAGGGGGGCGCTCGCCCTCTTCGAGGGCTCGCTTTTGGGCCGCCCTTGCCTTTCAGGCTGCGGGCTTTTGGGCCGTTCGCTTCGCTCACTTTTGGGTCGCTTCGCTTTTGGCTGTTGGCTCTTGGCGCGCCCCTTCGGGGCTTTTAGCTTTTGGCTGGGAGGGTGGGGGTGAGGGGGTGCGGCG
>CAZBYX010000502.1:0-2606 GCA_964496055.1 uncultured Saprospiraceae bacterium | reverse complement strand
AACGGCTGCACGGCCGTGCTCAGCGATATCCTCGTCCAGGATGAGTGCACAACGGGCACCTGTGTGCCGCCGGTGGTTTCCAACCTCGTCGTGCTGGATGCCACCTGCGGTCAGGCGGATGGTTCCATCTTCCTCGACCTGCCCGGCGACCCGGCGGATTACGTCTTCGGCTGGGTACCCCAGGTGAGCAACACGAGCAGCGCCACCGGACTGGAGGCGGGGCTCTACACCGTCCAGATTGCCCGGGCGCAAGACCCGACTTGCTTCACCCTGCTCGACATCGTGGTCAACAACCTCGACGCACCGGCCGCCATGGTGGCGGGCGTAACCCCCGCCGACTGCCAGGAAGCCAACGGCGGTGCCGTGCTCGCCCCCGCCACCCTCGAGTTCCTGTGGCCCGACGGCACCCTCGCCCCTGCGCGCGACGACCTGGCCGCCGGCACCTATGCCGTCACCGCCACCGACCCCGCCACCGGGTGCTTCGCCGTCCTCGAGGTGCACATCCCGCTGGCAAACACGCTACAGGTGGACTTCCAGGTCAACCAGCAACCCACCTGCGGGCAAAGCGACGGCTCGGTGACCATTCTCGTCGCAGGCGGCAGCGGCAACTACGCCTTCAGCTGGGGCGACGCCACCCGCGACGACCTCGCCGCCGGTGCCTATTCGGTGGACGTGACCGACCTCGAATCGGGCTGCAGCGGCAGCGTCGCCTTCGCCCTCACCGATGCGGTGCCCGGCGCCACCCTGGCCCTGGAAGCCGACACCGTTTGGGTGAGCTGTGTGGGCGAGCAGGACGGCACGGTGGCCTATGAGCTGAGCCTGGACGACGGCTTCGCCGAACCCGCTCAAATCACCCTGCTCGACGCCGCCGGCCAGCCCGCCGTGAACGGCGCCCTCGCCCCCGGTGACTATTGCCTCGAAGTGCGCGACAGCAATGGCTGCCTGGCCGCCCTCGAATGCTTCCAGGTGCTCGACCCGCCGGCCATCCAGGTCGGGGTCTCCATCACGGACGTCACCTGCACCGAAGGCGGCCGCATCGCCCTCCAAATCAGCGGCGGCACCCCCGACAGCCTCGAAGGGTACGTCATCATCTGGGACGACCAGCCCGGCATCCAGGGCGAGGCGGTGCGCACCGACCTCAGCCCCGGCACCTACGGCGCCAACATCTTCGACGGCAACGGCTGCCTGGTCAAGGTCGTCGTGCAGGTGGCCAACACCTGCGACCCCGGCAACTGCTCGGCCATCTTCCCCATAACCAGCGGCACCCTCGAGGTGCCCTACTGCGAGGACGCCCGCCTATGCCTGCCCATCACCTTCGAGGCCTTCGAAGAATGGCTGCTGACCGACAACGGCGCGCCCTTCGACGGGCTGGTCCTGGGTTGCGATTTCGACAGCGTCTTCACCTACACCTACGGCTCCCTGCCCGCCGCCGGCCTGCTCGGCCCCTACCGCCTCGACGCCTGGACGGTCAACGGAACCACCTTCAGCGGCACCTTCAACGACCTGCAACACCTGCTCGATGCCATGAACGCCTGGGACCCCACCGGCAACTGGCAAATCAACCCCCAAACCCAAACCCTCATGGGCGGCTCCCCGAACAACTCTTACGGGGACATGCGCATCACCCAAATTTCCACGGGCATCATCACCGTGCTGGTGCTCAACGCGAACATCATCCCCAACGGCACGGCCATCCAGCTGGCACCGGGGCCCCACGATTTGCACATCGTCAACACCCTGACGGGCTGCGCCGATTCGGCCTCCATCTTCGTCCGGTGCGGGGTGGTGCACGAACGCTACGACACCCTGCTGGTGGGCACCGACAGCACCTTCTGCTTCGAGGCCGCCTGGCTGCCAGGTACCCAGCTCAGCATCCTCAACGAATGCCCCGAGAACGCCGGCGAGCTGCTCGTGCCCGAGCTCCATCAACCCAACTGCGTCTCCATCCAAACCCTCGAACCCGGCGACGAAGCCCTGTGCATCCTCCTGTGCGACGACCTGGGCTTCTGCGACACCACCTTCTGGAACATCCACATCCTGCAGGACACCACCGGGCCGCCCCCCGTCGCCGTGGACGACTCGGATGACACTTTCGTGGACAACCCCGTCACCGTCCCCGTCCTCGACAACGACACCCTGAACGGCGAGCTGCTCGAGTTCTACCTGCTCGAAGAGCCTCAATTCGGCATCGTGGTCTTCAACGCCGACGGCACCGTCACCTACGCCCCCTTCGGCGGCTTCTGCGACGCCAACGAACCCGACCGCTTCGTCTATGAAATCTGCAATGCCAACGGATGCGACCAGGCCACCGTCTTCATCACCGTCGATTGCGAGGAGCTGACCATCTTCTCCGGCTTCTCCCCCAACGGCGACGGCGTGAACGACACCTTCACCATCCGCGGCGTCCACCGCTTCCCCGACAACCAGCTCATCGTCTTCAACCGCTGGGGCAACGAGGTGTACCGGGCCCGCAACTACCAAAACGACTGGGACGGCACCTGGAACGGCAAACTCCTGCCCGATGCCACCTACTTCTACATCTTCGAAGACGGCCGCGGAAACAAATACACCGGCTATGTGCAGATTCACCGATAAACAGCTCGATT
>CAZBYX010000501.1:0-2621 GCA_964496055.1 uncultured Saprospiraceae bacterium | reverse complement strand
TCACCTCGAAGCGAAGACCTCCAATTCCTCCATGAGGGCGGGGCGGTCGGCGTAGCGTTCGAGGACGTGCTGGAGCAGGCGTTCGGCGAGGCGTTCGGCGCCCTGGTTCAGGAGTCGGATGAGGAGGCGACGCAGCAGGACGGCGGGGGGGCGCCCCAGATGATGGCGGAGATAGGCATCCACCACTTCGAGGCAGACGCCTTCCACCCCTGGAGGCAGAGGCCCGATGGTCGAAAAATCCATCTGCAGGAGCAAGTCGAGGTCGCCTTCGCGGCGGAGGAAAGCGAGCAATTCATCCCACCGCCCTTCGGAATGGAGGAGCTGGACGGCGGCCAACTTCACCTCGGGTTTGGGCAGGCCTTGCAGCAGGTCGGCCAGTAATTTTTCCACGAACGGTTCCCAATCGTCCGCACACCACTCGCGGCACAGGTTCAGGTGTTCAGGGCGAAACCCCGCTTCCAGGTAGAGACGACGCGCCAGCGCGACCACGGTTTCGGCTTCCTGCCGTTCGACGGCTAGGGCCAGCCGGGCTTCGCACCACTGCTTGCGAAGCACGGCGGAAAGCCGCCCGGGCTCCACGGCAGTCAAAAACAGAACGGCGAGCTCCGAGTCCCCGCGCCGACGGGCTTCCTCCACTGCCTGCAGGAGGAAGGGGCCCGTTTCCAGCCGGCGGGCGAACGCCGGGGGCAAGGTTTCGACTTTTTCCAACCGGTGGAGGTAAAAGAAGCACACCAACGCATGAGCATCCGAGGCG
Organism: uncultured Saprospiraceae bacterium; assembly: GCA_964496055.1. GTDB lineage: Bacteria > Bacteroidota > Bacteroidia > Chitinophagales > Saprospiraceae > CAZBYX01. The sequence continues at coordinate 1,867 of CAZBYX010000501.1, read as the reverse complement.
GTGGGCTGATTCAGTTCCTGCAGCAGGAGGTTGCGCAACAGGGTGCGGCGCGGAGCTTCCACGGCAAGCCCCAGCAGGATTTCGAAAAGCGGGGCGGTGGCTTCGGCGGCTTTGAAGGTGGCAGCCGTGCAACGATGCAGAGCGAAGCGCCAGAGCTCTTCCAGGAGGTTGGGCGGGGGTTGCTGCCGGATGAGGCGCTGCAACGCCTCCAGCGCTTCGGTCAACAGCTCGTGCAGAGCCTCGCGCGTCTTGTCCACCTTGTTCAGGGTGGCGGCGGTCTTGTCCACCAGCACTTCCAGCAGGGCCTGGGCTTCGGCGAAATGCTCGAGGGCCAGGGCATCCTGCGCCTGTTTGAGCAACTCGCGCCCCACCCCGAGGAAGGTTTGGGCACCCCGGAAGGTGATGTTGTCCTTTTCGTCGCGGTGGCCCTGGAGGGCGGTTTCCAGCAGGCGGCTGTACTTTTCGCGTTCGTCGGGTGTGCTGACGGCTCCGGCGAAGCGCGCCTTGAGCGCCAGGGCGAAGGCGCGGTTGGTCTTGGCGTACTGCCGCACGAAAGCCAGCAATTCCTCCGGGGGCGCCTGCTCGATGACGGCGTTCACGGTCAGGCGGCGGGTAGGCGGCTTCCGAGTGCGCTTGCGTTCCTTGCGTTGCTGCTGTTCCCGCCGCAAAGCGAACAACACCGCACCCACATGCGGGCACATGCCCTGCCCCTGAAACTCTTCACACTCACAGCTGGCCGCCAGCACCTTCGATGGCGACACCTGTACCTCCACCTCCAAACCCGCCACCCACCCCACCCACAGGTGCTTCTCCGTCTCCCGCAGCTCCTCCACCCCGTGCTCCTCCACAAGGCGCTCGGCCAACACCAGACACTCCTCCGGCAGGTGCAATTCCAGATTCTTCAGGGGGAAATTCATCGGCTGATTTCTTGGATGCGCGCCAGGGGCGGCATTTTTCATCGAAAAAGGTTTCGGGGGAATGACCCCATTCAAAACCTACAAAGGTAAGCAAGATTACCGTGCCAGGGTGCGCAGGCCCCCGAACGGGAAGTCCCTCCCGCCCCGAGGGAGCGGGTTGGAGGAGGGAGGTCCGGGTGGAGGGAAGTGGCCGGGAGGGCGCAATCCTCGGCACCGGGCCTTACCTTTGGGGCGCCAAACCCGAAAAGCCACTTCCAATCATTCATTTAAAGCATTCAAAATCATGAAGAAAGTCCTTTCCATGCTGGTTGCGCTCTGTGTGGTGCAGCAGGCCGTTTCCCAGGAGCTGAAGACCCCGAAAGACTCGCTCAGCTACGCGGTCGGCGTGTTGCTGGCCAAAGTGCTGGTTTCCCAGGGCGTCGCCGACGTCAACCTCGACCTGGTGCACCAGGGCATGCAAGCCGCCCTGAACGACGAGCCGACGCTCTTCTCCGCCAATGAAGCCAACCAAATCGTGCAAGACTATGCCGTAGCCCAGCAACAACGCCTGCTGGAAGCCAACAAAGCCGCCGGCGAGCAGTTCCTCGCCGAGAATGCCAAACGCCCCGGCGTGGTCACCCTGCCCAGCGGCTTGCAATACGAAGTCCTTCAAGAAGGCGACGGGCCCTCCCCCACCGAAGACGACGAGGTGACCGTCCACTACCACGGCACCCTCATCGACGGCACCGTCTTCGACAGCTCCGTCGAACGCGGCGAACCCGCCACCTTCCCCGTCAGCGGCGTCATTCCCGGATGGGTGGAGGCCCTGCAACTCATGAAGGTGGGCAGCAAGTGGAAACTCTACATCCCGGCCGAGCTGGCCTACGGCGAACGCGGCGCCGGCGGCGCCATCGGACCCAACGAGGTGCTCATCTTCGAGGTCGAATTGCTCGGAATCGAGAAGTGAGCGC
>CAZBYX010000500.1:0-2625 GCA_964496055.1 uncultured Saprospiraceae bacterium | reverse complement strand
CTTTTAATCGCACCAGAGTGGAATTGAAACCGAGAAAAGTTCTTGCAGTTTTGAATTCCGTGGTCATCTTTTATATCCGACACGAAGTGGCTCGAGGAATTCCCGGCTCGGGGTGCCGTTTTTGGGGGGGTGGGAGGCTGCGCCGCCAAACCGCTTCGTTTTGAGCATAATCGCACCAGGGCGGCATAAAATCCTTCAGCCGGAGCGCGGCAAGGGGCCTCTGGGGTATATCCAGGGAGCACCGTGGGTTCGAGTCCCACCTCCGGCACGAATGATGCGCTGGCGGAAGGAGGGGGCGCTTCAGAGGAGGACTCTTTTCGGGGCCGAGTGAACCCCTCCCCCACCCCCAGTGCTCCCGGTCGAGGAGTGCATTCAAAGGAGCATTATCGGAACGGGCTAAGGCGCTACCCCACCACTTCCACGAGGTGGCGTTGGGTCTCGGTCATTTGGCCGAAGGGTTGGAGTTGGAGGCCGAGGGAGCGGGCTTCGGCTTCGAAGGCGGCTTCGTGGCCGGGCTCGACGGCGACGAGGAGGCCGCCGCTGGTCTGGGGGTCGCAGAGCAGGTGGCGGCGGTAGTCGTCGAGGGGGGCGATGTGGCGGCCGTAGCTGTCCCAGTTGCGGTGGGTGCCCCCGGGGATGCAGCCCTGGGCGAGGTACTGGTCGAGGAGGGAGCGCTCGATGAACGGCACGCGCTCGAAGTCGATGCGGGCGCTGGTGTGGCTGGCGCGGCACATTTCGACGAGGTGGCCGAGCAACCCGAAGCCGGTGACGTCGGTCATGGCGAGGACGTAGGGCAGGGTGCCGAAGTGGGCGCCGGCGCTGTTGAGTTGCATCATGATTCGGGGGGCGATGTCGCGGTGTTCGGGCAGGAGTTTGCCTTTTTTCTGGGCGGTGGTGAGGATGCCGACGCCAAGGGGCTTGGTCAGGTAGAGGCGGCTGCCGGGAACGGCGCCGCCGTTCTTTTTCAGGTGCTCGATGCGGACGCGCCCGGAGACGGCCAACCCGAAGACGGGCTCGGGGCAGTCGATGCTGTGGCCGCCGGCCAGAGGGATGCCCGCCTCGGCGCAGGCCGCGCGGCTACCTTCCACCACGCGGTTGGCAACTTCCGGGGGCAATTGATTGACGGGCCAGCCCAGGATGGCGATGGCCACCAGGGGTTGCCCGCCCATGGCATAGACGTCGCTGATGGCATTGACGCTGGCGATGCGGCCGAAGGCTTCGGCTTCGTCCACAATGGGCATGAAGAAGTCGGTGGTGCTGATGAGGGCGGTGCCGTCGCCGAGGTCGAACACGGCGGCGTCGTCGCGTTCGTCGTTGCCGACGAGCAGGCCGGGGAAGCTCCGGCGCTCGGCGTGGTGCTTCAGGATGTCGTCGAGTACTTTGGGGGCGATTTTGCATCCGCAGCCGGCACCGTGGCTGTACTGGGTCAGCTTGTAGTCTTTCATCGGGGGAAGGTTTGACTTTCGAGGGGTTCGGGGAAGAAGGCGCCGGCGTTTTCGCGGGCGCAGCGGCGCAGCGCCTCGGCGATGGCATCGAGGGGTTCGTCCTGGAATTCGAGCCGAAGGATGTGCGGCGCCTGGTTTTTGTCGAGGTAGTGCTGGTAGGCTTTGTCGTAGTAAATCAGAGCGATTTCGACGGCGCGTCTTAGGTCGCCGGCTTCAAGGGCTTGCAGGGCGGCTAGCAGGTTTTGGCCGCCGAGGCGCTTGTGGATTTTGCGGAAGGCTTCGGCGAGCTCCTCGCGGGGGAAGGCGCCGTAATCCGCCAGGATGTTTTGAATGCGGCGTTCGAGGGGCAGGGCGATGTTGATGAGGGGGGCGGCTTTCATTTGCCGCCAGAAGGCTTCGGGGATGAAAACCCGCCCGATGGCGCGGTTCTCGTTTTCCACCCAGACCGGACGCGTGGGGTCGAGCCTGCGGAATTCCTCGAAGAGATCGTTCTCGAATTGCTCGGGCATGGGCTGGGCGGGTTGTCCGAGGGCGCCGAAGGCGGAGCCTTTGTGGTGGGCCAGGCCTTCGAGGTCGAGCACCTGTTCGCCCAGCTGGCGCAGGCGATGCAGCAGGGCGGTTTTGGCGCAGCCCGTTTTGCCGCCCAGGACGATGATTTTCAGGCGGCGGCGCTCGAAAGATTCCAGCACGTGGCGGCGGTAGGCTTTGTAGCCGCCTTCGAGGGTCAGGGCATCGAAGCCGGCCAGGCGCAGCAGCCAGGCCATGCTTTCGCTGCGCTTGCCACCGCGCCAGCAATGGAGCAGCACGTTGCCCTGGGGTGCCAGCCGGCGTGCCTGCTCCACCAGGGCTCGCATCTTGGGGCCGACCAGCTCCAGCCCGCGCAAGAGGGCCGCTTCGGGGCTGGTCTGTTTGTACAGGGTGCCCACTTCGGCGCGTTCGTCGTCGGAGAAGAGGGGCAAATTGAGCGCCCCCGGAATGTGCCCGCGCGCGAATTCGGCGGGGGTTCGCACGTCGAGCAAGACGCGCCCGCGGTGCATCCACAATTCGGAAGCCGGAATTTTCATGATGCGGGATGGATTTCCAAAGCCCCCCAAAGTTCGCCTTTCCCCGCTGAATGCGAAAACCCCGGAATGTCTGCGCCACAGCATTCGCCCCCGGAGGAGCGGGCGCGGGGCGGGAG
>CAZBYX010000499.1:0-2626 GCA_964496055.1 uncultured Saprospiraceae bacterium | reverse complement strand
AGGGCGGCCCAAAAGTGAGCTTGTCCGTACGGACGAGCGAACGGCCCAAAAGCCCCGCAGGGGCGGCCCAAAAGCGCCCTCGTCCTTCCGGACGAGGGCGCGAGCCAAAAGCCAATCAGTGTTGCACGCCGTCGGGGCCGTGAACGTGGCCGTGAGCGACTTCTTCTTCGGTGGCTTTGCGCACTGCTTCGATGACGCCCGAGAAGAAGAGGTCTTTGCCGGCCAGGGGGTGGTTGAAATCCATCACCACGCCGGTGTTGGAGACGGACTTGACGACCCCGAGCATGCGGTTGCCCATGTTGTCGGACATGGGGATGGTGCGGCCTTCCACCAGCAAATCGGCGGCCACTTCGCCGTCCACCATGAAACTGCTCAGGGGCAACTCGACGATGGCGTCGGGATTCACGACGCCGTAAGCATCCTCGGCCTTGATGCCGAAGGCGAATTCTTCACCGGGCTGCTTGCCCGCCAGGTTCTTCTCGAATTCGGGAATCATTTTTCCGGCGCCGTAGAGGAAAACCAGGGGTTCGCTTCCGAAGGTCTCTTCCACGAGCTCGCCCTGGGCGTTTTCAAGCTGAAGTTTGTAGTGAAGGGTCACTACGGTCATTGGTTCGATAGACATAAAAACAACAATTTTGACAGGAAGGGAGAAAAGCACCGGCGAGACAGAGTCTGAGATATTCGGCGGGACCTGTTCTGCTTCCTTGAATACTTACACAAGTTAGGCAAATTTCCGCAAGGGAGGCAATGGCCATGGGCTCAGTCCTCCAACACCTGGAAGGGGGGCGGAGTTTTCAAAATCACGGGCTCCCCGGTTTCGGGGTCGAAAAAGCGCAGGCGCCAGGCATGCAGCGCGATGCCGGCCCCCGCATAGGCCGCGAAGGAGCCGTACTTTTCGTCGCCCACGATGGGCAGCCCCGCGGCGGCCAGCTGGGCCCGAATCTGGTGAAACTTCCCCTCGCGGGGCTGGAGCTCCAGCAGGTGGTAGCCGGCCGGGCACCCCAGATATCGGAAGCGCAATTCCACTTCTGCAGCACCTTCCTGGGGGGTGCTGAATATGAGGCTGCGCTTGTTCGGGGAGTCCTTTTTCAGCCAGTGCCTCAATCGGCCGCTGTCTGTGGGCGGGGGTTGGTCGGTCAGGGCCAGGTAGGTCTTTTCAACGCGGCGCTGCCGAAACTGTTCGTTGAGTTTTTTCAGGGCACTCTTCTTTTTGGCCATGAGCAAGACGCCCGAGGTCACTTTGTCCAGGCGATGGACGATGCCCAGATAAACTTTTCGCTGCCGGGCTTCGAGGTGCTTCCAGACTTCATCTTCCAGGGAAGGCTCCCAGGGATTCCGCTCGACGCTGAGGCCCGGTGGTTTGTCCAGGGCTATCCAGTGGCGGGTCTCCTCGATGATGGTAGGCAAGCCGAATTTTATTTGTGGTTCTTGCTCAGGAGGCGCAAAGGTACACAAATTCCGGGGCTGGGCGGCAGGGGGTTTGGGTCGCCGTTCGGGGTGGTTATCTTTGGCGGCAGCCATGCACCCTTCGATGAAGCCTCCGCACCGGCAAAGCCTGCTGCCCTCCCCCCTGCATTGGGGGTGTCGGGTTCTCCTCCTCCTGTTCGTCCTGCTGCTCGGTTGCACGCGCTCCACCTCCGTGCGCACGCTGAAGCTCGCCCACGGGCTGGGCCCGACGCATCCCGTGCATCGGGCCATCCTTTACCTCGCCGAGCGGGTGGCGGAAAAATCCGCCGGTCGGCTGCGCATCGAGGTGTACCCCAACCAGCAGTTGGGCTCCGAACGCCAGCTTTTGGAATTGCTCCAGATCGGCAGCGTGGACATGACGAAGGTCTCCGGCGCCGTGCTCGAAAACTTTTCCCCCCGAATCCGGGTCTTCTCCCTGCCCTACCTCTTCCGCGACCGCGAGCACGCCTACCGGGTGTACGACGGCCCCATCGGGCGCGAACTACTGCTCGAAGGGGAACGCTACTGGCTGCGCGGCCTGACTTACTTCGACGCTGGCTGGCGCTCGTTCTACACCAAGAGCCGCCCCGTTCGCAGCCCCGACGACCTGGAGGGCCTGAAAATCCGCGTGCAGGAAAGCCCCGTGGCCATGGCGCTGGTGCGCAGCCTCGGCGCCGCCCCCACCCCCATTTCCTGGGGCGAGCTCTACACCGCCCTGCAACAGGGCGTCGTGGACGGCGCCGAAAACAACCCCCCGAGCTTCTTCAGCTCCCGCCACTACGAGGTCTGCCCGTTCTACTCCCTCAACGAACACACCAACGTGCCCGACATCCTGCTCATCAGCACCCACACCTACCAGCGCCTGCGCCCCGAAGAACGCGCCTGGCTCGAAGAAGCCGTCCGCGAAGCCACCGCCAAACAACGCCGCCTCTGGCAACGGGCCGAAGCCGAAGCCCTCGAAGCCGTAAAAGCCGCCGGCGTGACCATCCTCTACCCCGACAAAACCCCTTTCGTGGAAAAAGTGCAGCCCCTGCTCGAACAATACCGCCAGGACCCCCAAATCGGACCGCTCATCCGACGCATCCAACGGGAATAGCTTTTGGGCCGCTCGCCCTCGGGAGGGCTCGCTTTTGGCTGTTGGGCCGTTCGCTCGTCCGTACGGACAAGCTCACTTTTGGGC
>CAZBYX010000498.1:0-2630 GCA_964496055.1 uncultured Saprospiraceae bacterium | reverse complement strand
ACCATGACACCATGAGACCTCTTATTTCAATTTGTTTCGACGTCTTGCCCATCGTACACCCACCGTCAAAACTGGCTTCCGCCCTGTTGGTCGCCGCCCTGTTTCAGGTCGTCGTTCTTGATTTTGGACTTGCGCTGCTGGGCTTTGAAGTCCAGTTTGCCGAAGCGGTAACTGAACGACACCCCATAGGAGCGGAAGGGGATGCTGAACAGGCTCTGCTGGTAAAAGCCCTGGCCCTCCAATTCGGAGTTGAAGCTCTTGGTGCGGTGGAAGGGCGTCACCATCCGGATGCCGATGCTGCCCTTTTTCTGGAACAGCTCCTTGCGGATGCCGATGGAGTACATGCTGAAAGAGGGGTTGGTGCCCTGCAGGGTGCGTCGCGGCGAGTTGAACATGATGAAGCCGTCGGCCTGGATGCCGTGCTTGAGCTTGAGGGAAGAGTTGAAGAAGCCGTTGTACACCAGGCCGTCGTTGGTCCGGTTCAGCCCTTCGAGGCGGCTGCGGGTGGCGTAGGTCGAGACGTTGAAGTTGCCGCGCAGGGTCCAGATTTCCTTGATGGTGAAGCTGGTGAAGAAGTTGAAGCCGAGGGAGTTGTTGTAGCCCACGTTTTCGAAGGTGGTCACGGCAACGGGCTCGCCCTCCAGCAGGGTTTGGATGCTTTCGATGATGTCGTCCGTGTGGCGGAAGTAGAGGGCCCCGCTGAGGACGACGCCCTTGACGAAGGTGTTGTAGCCCAGCTCCAGCTGGTGGGTGACTTCGGGCTGGAGCTGCGGGTTGCCCTCCTGCAGGTTGTTGCGGTCGGATTGCTGGGTGAAGGGGTTGATGTAGAAGAGGCTGGGGCGCTGGATGCGCTGGTTGTAGCTCAGCTTCAGGCTGGAGTAGTTCTTGAACGTGCGGCTGAAAATGATACTGGGCAGGAGGTTGGCGTAGTCGTTTTGGAAGGCGGGCAGTTCGGAGTTGTACTCGCCCCGGATGTCGGTGCGTTCGTAGCGCGCCCCGGCCACCAGGCCGTAGTTGTCGCCCACTTTGATGTTGAAGGAGGCGTAGCCGGCATAGACGTTCTGGTTGTAGTTGAACACATCGGAGCGGCTCTGGTCGATGGCGTAAAGTTGTTCGGCGCTGAGGGTGTCGAAGCGGTACTGGCTTTCGAGGTCGCGCAAGACGCTTTTGGCGCCGATTTCCAGCTTGACCTTTTTGGAGAAGGGGTGGGTGTAGTCGAGCTGGAAGGTGGTTTCGAGGTTGGTGCCGTCGTTGTCGTAGCGTTCGTCGATGGCGAGGTAGGGGAAGTTGCCGGACTGGAGCAGGGAGCCGCTGCGGTCGTTGATGTTGCCGCTGAGCTGGACGGCGAAGACGAGCTCGCGCTCGGGCTGGTCGGCGAACTTTTTGGTGTAGTCGTTCGTCCAGTCGAAGCCGTAGATGAGCATGTCGTCTTCGGATTGGCGCAGGCTGTTTTCGACGATTTGGCGGGCGGGGTCATCCAGCAGGGCGTTGTTGGCGCCTTCCCGGGGGAAGTTGAAGCCGTTGATGCGGAAGGAGGAGTTGATGCTGTTGTAGGCATTGATGTCGTAGAAGGCGCCGATGGAGCCGTGGAAGCCCTGGCGGGAGGCGGTGTTGGTGCCCGACTGTTGGAGGTGGCGGATTTGGCCGTCGCCCAGGGTGTCGAAGCGGTTGTAGTTCCAGGTGCCGTCGTTGGGCAGGAAGAAGAAGCCGCTGCCGTTGGCGTTGAGGCCGAAGCGTCCTTTGGCGGCGGCGAGGTTGAGGCTGAGGCTGTTGTTGCGGGTGCCCAGGGAGGAGTTGACCGAGCCGGTGAAGCCCTCCACGCTTTTCTTCTTGGTGATGATGTTGATGATGCCGCCCGAGCCTTCGCCGTCGTATTTGGCGCTGGGGGTGGTGATGACCTCCACGCTTTTGATCTGGTCGGCCGGGATGGTCTTGAGGGCATCGGCCACACTGGTGGCGAACATGCTCGAGGGCTTGCCGTTGATGAGGATGCGCAGGTTGCTGCTGCCTCGCAGGCTGACGTTGCCGTCCAAATCCACGGACAGGAGGGGCACCTTGCGCAGCACGTCGGCGGCGTCGCCGCCGGCATTGGTGGCGTCTTTGTCGGCGTGATAGACGATCTTGTCCACCCGGTTTTCGACCGTGCTGGCTTCAGCGCTGACGGTCACTTCTTCGAGGCTCAGGCTTTCGGGGGTGAAAAAGATGCGCTTCAGGTCGAGGTCGGGCTTGCGTTTCGTCAGGCGGAGGTTGCGCAGCACTTTGGTTTGATAGCCCAGGAAGGAGAGCTGGACGTCGTAGGTGCCCACCTCCACGAAGAGCTTGAAGCGCCCCTTTTCATCGGTGATGGTGCCGTCCACCTGTTCCTGGGTGCCGGCTTTGAGGACGACGACGGTGGCGAACTCGACGGGCTGGCCGCTGAGGCTGTCCACCAGGGCGCCTTCCAGCTTGCCTTTCAAGCCGGGTTGGGGGCGCCCCCACTGGCCTTGAGCCCCGGCGAAGAGGGGCAAGAGCGCGAAAAGGAAGGCGATGCCGAAAATGCGTTGGTTGTTTTTCATGTCGGGTGATTTTTCAGAATGGGATTCGCTGAAAGTCGGGTCTTGCCCCGGAATCAGGGGGCAGGGGTTCGGGGG
>CAZBYX010000497.1:0-2640 GCA_964496055.1 uncultured Saprospiraceae bacterium | reverse complement strand
GCTTTTGTTTTCGGTTCAGGTGGAGAGGTCGCAGGTCTGGATGGACTGCCCGTCGGAAGAGAGGGCGATTTTCACACTGGTGGAGTTCATGTCGTAGCGGCGCTGGCTCTTCCATTCGCCGGGGGCCATGCTGGGCAGGGAGTCCACGACGATGATGGATTCCTGGGCGTCCTCGTAAACGATGCCGCCTTTGTCACTCAGGGTGTAGCAGTCGGTTCCGGAGGAGGAGAGGGGTTGGGCAACGCCGGCGAGTTGCCCGCCGGAAAGACTGATGATGACTTCTTGGCCATCGAGCGAAAAGGTGTGCACCCCGGAAGCGTTCAGCAGCACGAGGGTTTTGGTGGAAGCGGAGAAGGCGATGGGGCTGGAGTTCATTGCCGGGGGGTTTTAGGTGAAAGAAAGGGGTCCCCTCCAGCCCCGAAGGGCCGAAGAAGGTGGATTGCAGGTCTTTCTGTTCAAGGGAAAGGGGGCACTCAGAGCCCGAATTCGGATCGAATCGCGTCCACGTAGTCGAGTTTTTCCCAGGTGAAAGTTTCCACTTCCTTGCGGATGACTTCCCCCGAGCCGTTGCGCAGCTCCACGATTTTCTTTTCCGGGGTGCGACCCATGTGGCCGTAGGCGGCGGTGTCGAAGTAGATGGGGTTGCGCAGCTTGAGCCTTTTCTCGATGGCGAAGGGCCGCATGTCGAAGATTCGAGAGATGCGGCGGGCGATTTCGCTGTCGGGCAGGTCCACTTTGGCGCTGCCGTAGGTGTTGACGTAGATGCTGGTGGGATGAGCCACGCCGATGGCGTAGGAGACCTGGACGAGCACCTCGTCGCAGACGCCGGCGGCGACGAGGTTTTTGGCGATGTGGCGGGTGGCGTAAGCCGCGGAGCGGTCCACTTTGGAGGGGTCTTTTCCGGAGAAGGCGCCGCCGCCGTGGGCGCCCTTGCCCCCGTAGGTGTCCACGATGATTTTGCGGCCCGTCAGGCCGGTGTCGCCGTGGGGGCCGCCGATGACGAACTTGCCGGTGGGGTTGATGTGGTATTTGATTTGGTCGTTGAACAGGGCCTGCACTTCGGGTTTGCAGGTGGCGCGCACCCGGGGAATGACGATGTTGATGATGTCCTCGCGGATGCGTCTGAGCATCTTCTCGTCGGTGTCGAATTCATCGTGCTGGGTGGAGACGACGATGGTGTCGATGCGCTGGGGGACGTTTCGGTCACTGTATTCGATGGTGACCTGGGACTTGCTGTCGGGGCGCAGGTAGGGCATGAGTTTACCCTCGCGGCGGATGGCGGCCAGCTCCTTGAGGATTTTGTGGGAAAGGTCCAGGGCCAGGGGCATGTAGTTTTCGGTCTCGTTGGTGGCGTAGCCGAACATCATGCCCTGGTCGCCGGCGCCCTGTTCTTCGGGGTTTTGGCGGTCCACGCCCTGGTTGATGTCGGGGCTCTGCTCGTGGATGGCGCTCAGGATGCCGCAGGAGTGCGCCTCGAACATGTATTCCGACTTGGTGTAGCCGATGTGGCGGATGACGTCGCGGGCGATTTGCTGCACGTCCAGATAAACCTTGGACTTCACCTCGCCGGCAATGACCACCTGGCCGGTGGTGACGAGGGTTTCACAAGCCACCTTGGAATTGGGGTCGAAGCCCAGGAAATGGTCCACCAGCGCGTCGGAAATCTGGTCGGCGATTTTGTCGGGGTGGCCCTCCGAAACGGACTCCGAAGTAAACAGATAGGGCATGGGCGGTTGGTTGTTTTTTGATTTTAGCAATAGGGGGTTTGGGAATCGCGCAAAGATAGAAACTCGTCCAAAATGCCCTCAGCGGATTTCGCAGTGGAGCATTTTGCGCTCCCCTCGATGGGTTTGGAGGAAGCCTTCGAGCAAATCGCCCCGGGCGATGGGCCCCACCCCGGCGGGGGTGCCGGTGAAGATGAGGTCGCCGGTTTGGAGGGTGAAGAAGCGGGAGAGGTGGACGATGAGCTGGTCGAAGGGGAAGAGCAGGTCGCGGGTGTTGCCGTGTTGCACGGGCTGGCCGTTTTTCAGCAGACGGAATTCGATGCCTTCCCGGTCCACCTCGCTCAGGGGGACGAAGGGCCCCAGAGCAGCGGAGTGGTCGAAGGCTTTGGCGATTTCCCAGGGGTGGCCCTTTTTCTTGCAGGCTTGCTGCAGGTCGCGCGCCGTGAAATCGATGCCCAGGGCGAGCTGGTCGTAGTAGCGCGGGGCGAATTCGGGCTCCACGTGGCGTCCGTTTTTGCACACGCGCAGCACCACTTCCAGCTCGTAGTGGATGTCCTGCGAGAAGTCGGGGTAGTAGAAGGGCTTGTCATTGACGAGCAGGGCGGTGGGCGGCTTCATGAACACCACGGGGCGCTCCGGAACGGGGTTGTTCAGCTCGCGGGCGTGGTCGGCGTAGTTGCGGCCAATGCAAAAGATTTTCATCGAACGATGGGTTTCAACGATGGACGATAGGTTTACAGGGGGTGCGCTGTGGAATAAAAAGGAAACACGTGGAAATACTTGGAGACAAGTGGAAATAAATTGTCCCCACACACGCGCCCCTTTCTGTAAAATCGTAAAACTGTAAAATCGTAAAATCGAAGGGAGGGTGTGAGGTGTGAGGTTTGAGGTTTGGGTTTGTTTGAAACCACAGGGT
>CAZBYX010000496.1:0-2643 GCA_964496055.1 uncultured Saprospiraceae bacterium | reverse complement strand
TGACACCTCGAAACCCTTCCCACACCCAAACCCCAAACTCAAACCCAAACCACCCATCGTTGACCTTTCACTCAAAACCATTCATACCATGAAATTTGCTTCAATTTTCACCAGCTGTCTGTTTTTCCTCCTGCCCCTGATGGGTCAGGCCCAGGAAGATGCCATCAGCAAGTACTTCAACAAGTATCTGGACGACGAGCGCTTCACCGTGGTGTACGTCAGCGGGAAGATGTTTCAGTGGTTCAAGGACATGGAAATCGACCTGAACGACGAGCAGGCCGAGGCGCTGCTCGAGGTGGTCGAGGACCTGCAGGGATTGCGCATTCTGACCACCGAAGGCCCTCATGCCAAGGCCGTTTACGAGGAGGCCCTGGCCACCATCCCGACCAGCGAGTACGAAACTCTGATGACGGTGCGCGAAGGCACCCGGGAAAGCGTGCAGTTTCTGGTCAAGGAGAGCGGCGACAAGCAGATCGGCGAGCTGCTGCTGATCGTAGGCGGAGAGGACGAGGAGTTCGTCCTGCTCAGCTTCATCGGGCACATCGACCTGAACGATGTGGGCAAGCTGCAGCGCGCCTTCAAGGAAGCCAAGCAGAAGGAACAAAACCAGAGCCAGGGCGGTCAGTATTGAAGCCCCGCCCCCGAACGGCAAAAGCCCCTGGGCGCTCGGCGTACCAGGGGCTTTTCATTTGGGGGCGTCAGGCAGGCTGCCCTGCCAGGGCGGCGTTTTTGGCGCGTTTGCGTTCGTGTTCTTTCAGCAGGATTTTGCGCAGCCGGATGGAGCTCGGGGTCACTTCCACGTATTCGTCTTCCTGGATGTATTCGAGGGCTTCTTCCAGCGAGAAGCGGGTGGGGGGTGTGAGGCGGACCTTGTCGTCGCTGCCGGCGGCGCGCATGTTGGTCAGCTTCTTGGTTTTGGTCAGGTTGACCACCATGTCGCCGGGGCGGCTGTTTTCACCGACGACCTGCCCTTCGTAAACCTCTTCGTTCGGGCCGACGAAGAACTTGCCGCGCTCCTGCAAGTTGTTGATGGCATAGGGGATGGAGCGCCCAGTTTCCATGGCGATGAGGGAGCCGTTTTGGCGGGCGGGAATGTCTCCTTTGTGGGGCTGGAATTCCTTGAAGCGGTGGGTCATGATGGCTTCGCCGGCGGTGGCGGTGAGCAACTGGCTGCGCAGCCCGATGATGCCCCGGGAAGGGATTTCGAAGGCCAGCAGGACGCGGTCGCCTTTGGGGGTCATGCTCAGCAGCAGCCCCTTGCGGCGGGTGACCATTTCGATGGCCTTGCCGGAGTGTTCTTCCGGCAGGTCAATGGTCAGCTCTTCCACCGGTTCGTGCAACACCCCCTCGATGGTTTTGAGGATGACCTGCGGCTGCCCGATTTGGAGCTCGTACCCTTCGCGGCGCATGGTTTCGATGAGCACGCTCAGGTGCAGCACCCCGCGCCCATAGACGCGGAAAGCATCGGCCGAAGGGGTGGCTTCGACGCGCAGGGCGAGGTTTTTCTCCAGCTCGCGTTCGAGGCGTTCGCGCAGGTGGCGGGAGGTGACGAACTTGCCTTCCTGCCCGAAGAACGGCGAGTCGTTGATGGTGAACAGCATGCTCATGGTGGGCTCGTCGATGGCGATGGGGGGCAGGGCTTCGGGGTTTTCGGCATCGGCGATGGTGTCGCCGATTTCGAAACCTTCCAAACCCACCACGGCGCAGATGTCGCCGGCGGCCACCTCTTCCACTTTCTGGCGTTGCAGCCCCTCGAAGGTGAACAGCCCCCGGATGTTGTGGCGCTGCACGCTGCCGTCTCTTTTCACCAGGGCGACGGTTTGGCCGGCCCGCAGGCTGCCCCGGTGGAGGCGCCCGATGGCGATGCGGCCGATGTAGCTGCTGTAATCGAGGCTGGTGACGAGCATCTGGGTCGTGCCGGCTTCGGTTCGGGGAGGGGGGATGTGTTCGAGGATGGCATCGAGCAAGGGGCTGATGTCGGCGGTGGGTTGACGCCAGTCGGTGCCCATCCAGCCCTGCTTGGCCGAGCCGTAGAGGGTGGGGAAGTCGAGCTGCTCCTCACTGGCTTCCAGGTTGAACATGAGCTCGAAGACCGCCTCCTGCACCTCCTCGGGCTGGCAGTTTTCCTTGTCCACCTTGTTGATGACCACGATGGGCTTGAGCCCCAGTTGGAGGGCCTTCTGGAGGACGAAGCGCGTCTGGGGCATGGGCCCCTCGAAGGCATCGACCAGCAGCAGCACGCCGTCGGCCATGTTGAGCACGCGCTCCACCTCCCCGCCGAAGTCGCTGTGCCCCGGCGTGTCGATGATGTTGATTTTCACCCCGCGGTAGGTCATGGAGGCGTTCTTCGACAGGATGGTGATGCCGCGCTCGCGCTCCAGCTCGTTGTTGTCGAGAATGAGCTCTCCGGGCTTTTGGTGGGCTTCGAAAAGGCGCCCGGCGTGGAGCATTTTGTCCACCAGGGTGGTTTTTCCGTGGTCCACGTGGGCGATGATGGCGACGTTGCGAATGGCGGTCATGAGTGGTTGAGATGCGGGACGAGCCCCGGTTTGGTTCCCTTTCAGCAGGGGGCTGCTGAAAAAGCGCGCAAAGGTACGGAAAAAATGGTGCCGGGGTTTCCTGGCATCAAGGTGGGTTTACGAT
>CAZBYX010000495.1:0-2660 GCA_964496055.1 uncultured Saprospiraceae bacterium | reverse complement strand
CCACTCTAAACTCTCCACTCTATCACACCCACACCCAACGAACAACGATCAACGAACACCCCCCCTCAGAGATAGCCCAGGACGCGGAGCATGTCTTCGGGCTTTTGTTCGTCTTTGTAGACCCGGTCGACGAGGTTGCCGCGGGAGTCCCGGTCGATGATGATGTGTTTGGGGGAGGGGATGAGGCAATGCTTGATACCGCCGTAGCCGGAAAGGGCTTCCTGATAGGCGCCGGTGTGGAAGAAGCCGAGGTAGAGGGGTTCGGGGTCGTCGGGGGGGTAGGCGGGCAGATAGACCTGGCTTTCGTGCACTTCGGAGTTGTAGTAGTCGGAGTTGTCGCAGCTCAGCCCGCCGATGTTGACGCGGCGATATTCGTTGTTCCACTTGTTGATGGGCAGCAGGATGAAGCGCTCGCCGATGCTCCAGCTGTCGGGGATGGTGTTGATGAGGCTGTTGTCGATCATGTACCAAATTTCGGCGTCGTTCTGCTGCTTTTGCCCCAGGACGGAAAAGAGGATGGCGCCGCTTTCCCCGACGGTGTATTTGCCGAACTCGGTGAAGATGTCGGGCTCGGGCACGCCTTCCTCGGTGCAGGCGTCGAGGATGAGGTGAACGATTTCCCGCACCATGTACTTGTAGTCGAACTCGAAGCCCAGGCTGTTGCGGATGGGCATGCCGCCCCCGATGTTCAAAGCCGTCAGGGTGGGGCACTCTTTGCGCAGCTCGCAATAGAGTTTGACGGCTTTCTTCAGCTCGCCCCAGTAATAGAGGCTGTCCTTGATGCCCGTATCCACGAAGAAGTGGAGCATCTTGAGCTGATACTTTTCGCGGGGGGCGATTTCCTTGCGATAGAAATCCAGCACCTGGCTGTTGCGGATGCCCAGGCGGGAGGTGTAGAATTCGAAGTTGGGTTCCTCCTCGGTGGCGACGCGGATGCCGAGCTGGCAGGTTTTCTTCTCGACGAAGCGCTCGTAATAAGCCAGTTCCTCGGTGTTGTCCAGCACGGGGATGACGTTGCGGAAGCCCTGATTGATGAGCCGGCTGATTTTGCAGGCATAGGCTTCGGTCTTGAAGCCGTTGTTGACGATGATGAGGTCTTTGGTGATCTTCTTCTGGGCGTACAGGCGCTCGATGAGGTCAATGTCGAAGGCGGAAGAGGTTTCCAGTTGCACCCCGTGCTTGAGCACCTCCTCGACGACGAAGCTGAAGTGGCAGCTCTTCGTGCAGTAGCAATAGTGGTACTTGCCCCGATAACCCATGGAGCCCATGGCCTTGTTGAACAGGTTTTTGGCCTTTTTGATCTGGGAGCCGATTTTGGGCAGGTAGGTGAGTTTGAGGGGGGTGCCGTACTTGTCGATGAGGTACTTGAGAGGGATGCCGTTGAATACCAGATAGCCGTCTTCGATGTCGAAGCCGTCCTGAGGGAAGTAGAAAGTCTGGTCAATCAGGTCGAAGTACCGGTTGGTCATTCATGTAGTCGGTTGAGCCCATACGGGGAACGTATTCGTTTGGAAGGCGCAAATGTAGGGGAGAAAAAGAAACGGCCCAAGCACAAAATCAGCGGGGCGGGCTCAGTCGGCAACGAGGAGGGCGGCGCCGAAGACGCCGGCACTGTCGCCCAGTTTTGGTTTGAGGAAGAGGGTGTCGAGGCGGTCGTTGAACACGTGCTTGCGGGCTTCGCGGGCGCCCTCGCTGTAGAGCAGGTCGATGTTGCCCAGCCCCCCACCGAGGACGATGGCGTCGGGGTCGAGGATGTTGATGACCTGCGAGACGGCCCGCCCGAAGAAATAGAGCATGCGGGAGAGGGTTTCCGTGGCGATGGGGTCATCGTCGTGGCGGTGCCGCTGCACGATTTCGGGCATGGAGCGCCGGATACCCGTAAGGTTGTGGTAGTACTTTTCCAGGGCGGGCCCGCTGAGTACCATTTCGATGCAGCCCGTTTTGCCGCAATAGCACTTGCCGCCCGAAGCATCCAGGAAGTTGTGGCCCCACTCTCCGGCGATGCCCTGCCGGCCGGTGAGCAGCTTGCCGTTCACCACCACGCCACCACCCACGCCGGTGCCCAGGATGGCGCCGAAAACGACCTCCGCATCGGGCAGGATGTCGCGCACGATGCCCAGGCGGGTTTCCGCCAGAGCGAAGCAGTTGGCGTCGTTGGCCATCTCGATCGGCACCCCCAGAAAGTTTTCCAGGTCTTTCTTCAGGGGCATGCCGTTGAGGCAGGTGGTGTTGCTGTTCTTGAGGGTTTCGGTCAGGGGGTCCAGGGTGCCGGGGGTGCAAATGCCGATGCGGGAAGGCTTGATGCTCACCTCAGCGGTCAGCGTTTCGACCAGCTTGTAAATCTGCCGCAGGATGTGGACGTAGCCCTTTTCGCGTTCGGTGGGCAAGCGCATGCGTCGCAACACCTTCCCGCGTTCCAGGTCTTCCACCACCACCCCTTCGATTTTCGTTCCGCCGAGGTCGATGCCCCAAATAGGTCCCATAGGAGGTATTGGTGTTTTCGGAAATCAATTGTGCGTGAAAGGAAGAGCGCGGCTTTTATCTTCAAAAGAAGTGCCCAAAATAGAAAATGCCGGATTTATGGCCGGCCGTCGAGCTCCAACCCTGGAAAATCGTCCCGTCGGGGTGGGGGAAGGGGGAAATACTTGGAAATATGTGGA
>CAZBYX010000494.1:0-2666 GCA_964496055.1 uncultured Saprospiraceae bacterium | reverse complement strand
TCGATTCCTCGCCCGGAAGCCCCCTCCCTGGATTCCCTGACCTACGAACTGGAAGCCATTCCCTCCCTGAAGCTCCTCCCCACCGAGGCTTTTTCCGGGGCCTGGCTGGACCATCCCCTGGAGGGGTTGGCGGGGCGGGTGCCCGGTTTGTGGACGAGCCGCCCCGGCAGCGACCCCCTCGAAACGCCCGAGCTGCGCTGGCGCGGCCAGCCTACCTTCTTTCAGCGCGCCAACCCCCTCCTTCTGGTGGACGGGCTGCCCCTGGCAGACCCCGGTTTGCTGCATCCCGCCGATGTGGCGCAGGCCGCCGTGGTGGAGGACCCCGTCGGGCTGACCCTGTTCGGCGAGGCGGGAGGCGCCGGAGTGGTTCTGCTCGAGACCCTGCCCTTCGAAGGGGCCGGGGCTCTTCGTTATGCCGGCACCCTCTTGCTGGAGGCGCCCGCGGGTCGGGTGCCCGTTTTGACCCCCGAAGAATTTCTCGCCATCGGGGGGCAGGACTACGGCGCCCGCAGCGACTGGCAGGAGGCCGTCACCAGGCGTTCCCTCAGCCAGGACCACCACCTGAGCTTCGGCGGCGGCGGGGAGTTGCCCTGGCGCCTCAGCCTGCACCACCGCAGGCGGGAGGGCGTTCTGCGAGGCTCCGACATGCGGCAGAGCGGCGCCCGGTTCCGGCTGGCAAGGGCGGTGTTCGACGAGCGCCTCCGCATCCAGACCCGCCTCGCCCTCACAACCCGCACCGCCCACCCCTCCTTCCCCGAAGCTTTCCGCTATGCGGTCAGCATGCCCCCCACGGCTCCCCTCCACGACCCCGACCCCAACCCCTTCGGGGGCTGGTTCCAGGTGCCGTACTTCGACGTCTTCAACCCGGTGGCCTTGCTGGAGCAAAACCAGCGTGAGCGGCGTCGCAACCATCTTTCCGGGGGCTTGCAATTGGAGTGGAACCCCCTCGATTTCCTCCGCTTGACCCTCCGCCACGCCTCGGCCGTCGAAGACCGAAAGGAGGCGCTGTTCCACCCCTCGACGGATGCCTACCGGGGCCGCAACCTGGGAGGGCTGGCCCGGCAAGACCACCGCCGGCGGCAGGTGCACCGCACCGAAGGAGTCCTTCGGGGGCGCCATCGTTGGAGGGGACTGGGTTTGGGTTGGAGTTTGGGCTACGACCTGACCCTGCGCGAAGAGGAGGCTTTGCGGGCGCTCGTTCACGATTTCATCACCGATGCCTTCGCCTGGAATGACCTGGGGGCGGCGCTGTCCCTTTCACGCGGGGAGGGCGAGCTGAGCACCTACCGCGCGCGGCGCACCCAAGCGGGGGGCTTCGCGCAGGTGCGCCTGCGGTGGCGGGAAAGGCTGGCGGGCGGTTTCCTCATGCGGCGCGGCGGGGATTCCTACCTGGGTGCGAATGCCAAATGGGGCTGGTACCCCGGCGGGCATCTGAGCTGGCGCTTCTGGAACGCCGCGCCGACGCGCTTTGCCACCCTGAGCCTGAGCTACGGCGAAAGCGGCGGGGCGCCCCTGCACCAGGCAACGGCTCGAGGCAGGATGGCACCTTTCGGGGCGGCCTATGCGGGCGGCGAGTGGGTACCCATCTGGTGGCAGGTGCAGGGGGCCAACCCTCTGCTGGAAGCCGAGCGCCGCCAGGAATGGAACCTCCGCCTGAGCTGGAGCCTGGGCACCCGCCTGAGCGGTGCCTTCACCCTCTTTCGCGCCCGGGCCGACCGCCTCATTCAGGAGGGGGAGCTCGTGCGGGGTTTGCTCGAGTTGCCCCGCTGGGAGAACAGCGGCCGCCTGAACAACGCCGGCTGGAGCTTCGCCCTCGACTGGCACACCCTGAACGGCGGGCTGCAGTCGAGGCAGGCGCTGGCAATCAGCGCCCAGTCGGTGCGCCTCGAGCGCTGGAATGCCGCCGGGCTGCCCGAGCTTCGCGGCACCCTGGGCGGGCCCGGCACGGGGGGGCGCGTGCTGCGCTTCGCCGACGACCGCCCCTTCGCCGAGTTTTTCCTGCCCGTCCTGCTCAGCGTCAGCCCCGACGGGCAGGTCATCCACAAGGACGTCAACGGCGACGGCTTCTTCTGCCATTGCGAGGACGACGCCGAGCCCCTGGGCACGGGCTGGCCCACCCTTCAGCTGGGCTGGGAGCACACCCTCCGCTGGAAAGGCTGGTCCTTGCGCACCCTGCTGCGGGGAGTTTTCGGGCACCGCCAGATGTCCGTGCTGCGCGCCGTGTACGAGCAGCCGCGCCTGAGCTTCCAAAACCAGGTGCGCACCGCCAAATTCCTGCCCCAAACCGACGACTTCCTGCCCATCTCGAGCCACTACGTCGAAAAGGCTTCCTTCCTGCGCCTGGAATTCCTGCAGTTGGGCTATGCCTTCGGCCAGGGCCCCGAACGTCCGGCCCCGCGCTGGTCCCTCACCCTCACCGCCCACAACCTCTTCAGCCTCAGCGGCTACTCGGGCCTCGACCCCGAACCCCGCCTGGCCGACCCCGGCGCCGCCCTCAACGGTTCCTTCCCACCCGAAGAAAAAGACCCCCTCCTCCTCGGCCTCGACCGCCGAAACACCTACGCCAAAACCCGCGGCTGGGCGCTGGGCGTGGTGGTGGAGTGGTAATAACGTGACGGACGTGACGGGAAGTTGTAAAATCGTAAAATCGTAAAATTGTCAAATCG
>CAZBYX010000493.1:0-2671 GCA_964496055.1 uncultured Saprospiraceae bacterium | reverse complement strand
ACGATTCAGGGTTTTCCTTTTTTCCCCAGGGAAATGAGGTTGGCAAAGAGGCGGAAGGCGCCCGGCACCCCGGCGGGCAGTTGTCGGAACCAGCTGTAGCCGGTGTACACGTAGAAGCCCTTGCCGTAGGGAGCGACCAGCAAGCCGCCGTCTTTGGGGCTTTCCCCGGGGTCGTTGCAGGAGAGGATGGGGGTGAAGTGGGCGTCCCATTCGTTGGGGAAATAGAGGCCGCGCTCTTGCACCCAGCCTTCGAAGTCGCGGGCGGTGATGCGGTTGGGGTAGTTGAGCACGGGGTGGTCGGGGGCCAGAAAGCGCACCTCGGCTTCCTCCACGGTGACGCGGTCACGGGATAGTTTCAAGGGATAGGGAGCGAGCTCTTCGGGGGGCACTTGCAGCCGATGGGCGGTATTGTACTGGACGATGAGGGTTCCGCCCTGCTCCACGTAGGCGAAGAGGTCTTTCTGATGGTACTTCAGGCGGGGCAGGGTGTTGTAGGCACGCACGCCCAGGATGACGGCGTCGTAACCCTGCAGCCGTTCGAGGCTGAGTTCGTCCACCTCGAGCAGCTCCACCTCGTAACCGATTTGGCGGAGGCTCTCGGGAACCTTGTCGCCGGCGCCCATGAGGTACCCCACCCGGCGGCCGGCACGCTGGAGGTTCATTTTGACCACCCTGGATTCGGAAGGCAGGGCGACCCGTTGCAGGGGAATGTGGTCGTAGTCGATGACGACCAGCTTGCGGGTGTAGCTGTCGGTGCCCAGGCGCACGATGGGCGAAATCTTTCCCACGGAAGGGGTGTCGGGGGGGAAGAGCTGAAAGCGCAGGGTTTGTTCTTCGCCTTTGTTTTTGAGGTCCAGGATGGCGAAGGCGGGTTCGATGCGCCAGCCCTGGGGATGGGCCAAGGTCACCTGCGTGTGCAGGTCATCCTTGCCGGCACGGACGATCACCTCGATGGTCTTGGGCTCCGAGTTCGTGAAGATGTACACCTCTTCGGCCAGGTTGGCGAACACGGGCAGGGTCACTTCGAAAGGCTGATAGACTTCCCCCTTGACGGGGTCGGTGGTTTTGTACACCACTTCCTTTTCGAGGGTGAGGGGCACCCCGTCCACCTCCAGTTGGAAGGCGACCCGGAAAAAGCGGGGTGTTTCGGGCAGTCCGCGCCATTCCTGCCGGTCCACCTCGTACATGCCCAGCCCCCAAACCCGGTTCAGCCAGTAGGGGTTGGTCAGGGGCATGTCTTCGGGCAGGGTGGCGGCGAGTTCGAGGGTGAGGGGCTGGTTGAAGGGCAAGGGGGTTTCGAGGGTGCTGTCCAGGTTCATGGGCAACACCCGAACGGCTTTCAGGGTGAGGGGCACGGAGGAGCGGTTGGTGGCTTCCAGTTCGAGGCGCACGGTTTCGCCGGGGGTGGCGGAGGAGGATTCCGCAGCGGCTTCGAGAAACAGGCCCAGGCAAGCCTGGATGACCTCCCGGATTTCGCGGCTTTTGACGCGCTTCCAGTAGCCGTCGGGCAGAGCCTCGATGAGGCGATAGGCGCGCAGCAGCTCGGGCACGCTGGCGGCGGGGTTGCGGAAGTCGTAGGTGCGGGCCACCTGCTCGAGGATTCGCCCGATGGGGGCGCCCCCTTCGACGCGGTTCCAGCTGAGGTCGATGCCGGCGAAGGGTGCGCCTTCCCGCTCGGGCAGGTCGCCTTTCAGCAGCTGGAGGTATTCGATTTGGGAGCCGCGCGAACCGGCGGAGCCGAAGCCCTGGCTTTTGTGAAAGCTGCGGCTCTCGGCTGCGATTTCGTTGACGGACTTGCCCTTCCAGGGCAGGTAGCTGCCCACATCCACGGCGACCATGTCCGACTTGTCGGCTTTTTCGAAGGCTTCCCGGCTGCCGTAGAACCACCAGGAGGTGTTGAAGAAGAGGCGGCGTGGCTGCCAGGGCTGCACCCATTGGAGTTGCTCGGGGAAGGCGTTGGGGTCGGCCGCCAGGTCGAAGGCTTCCACGGATAGCAGGGCGGAGGAGGTGTGGTGGCCGTGGGTACGCCCGGCGGAGTTGTGGTCGAAGCGGTTGATGATGATGTCGGGCCGCCACTTTCGGATGGCCCACACCACGTCGGAAAGTACCTCCTCCTTGTTCCACAGGCGCAGCGTTTCGTCGGGGTGTTTGCTGTAGCCGAAGTCGTTGGCGCGGGTGAAGAGCTGATTGCCCCCATCGGTTCGGCGGGCGGCGAGCAATTCCTGCGTGCGAATCACGCCCAGCAGCTCGCGTATTTCGGGCCCGATGAGGTTTTGCCCCCCGTCTCCTCTGGTGAGGGAAAGGTAAGCGGTATTGACTTTGAGGTCGTTGGCCAGATAGGCGATGAGGCGGGTGTTTTCGTCGTCCGGGTGGGCGGCGACGTAAAGCGCCGAGCCCAGGACGTTGAGCTTCTCGATGGCGGCGTGGATGTCCGCCGAAGTCCATATTTTGGGCTTCTGGGCTTGGGCCGGCAAGGAAAGCAAACCGAAAAGCAACAGGGAAAGCAAGGCACGTCGGGTCATGGTCAGCATCGGGTTGATGAATGGGAAAGCCCCAAAGATAAAAAGCCCCACCACGCCGGCGTTAAGGAAGGTCCAAAGGCCGCCCATCCGACCGCTCGAAGACGTTCAAAGGAACAGCAGAAGCCCGGGACGGGGTTCGTTGTTCGTTG
>CAZBYX010000492.1:0-2678 GCA_964496055.1 uncultured Saprospiraceae bacterium | reverse complement strand
CCTCATCGCTTCAATTCCCCCCCAAAATCAGGGGCAGGCCGTCGCCACTCCCACCCACGACGATGACCTTGGAGTTGGGGGAGTTGGCCAGTTGCAGGGTGGCTTCGATGCCTTTGTCGCGCAGGATGTTGCTCGTCAGGGAAGCATTGAGGATGCGGTTGGCTTCGGCCTTGGCGCGGGCTTCGATGATTTTGCGCTCGGCTTCCTTGCGTTCCTGTTCGAGGATGAATTCGTACTTCAGAGCGGCCTGCTCGGCTTCCAGTTTTTCCTCGATGGCGTTCTTCACCTTGTCGGGCAGGCGGATGTCTCGGATGAGGGTAGCCTTGAGCAAGACGTAGTTTTCGGTCAAGGACTTTTCCAGGTCTGCCTGGATGAGGGCTTGCACTTCGTCGCGGCGGGTGGAGTAGAGCTCTTCGGGCTGAAACTGCCCGATGACCTTGCGCACGGCGGAGCGCACCTCGGGCCGAACCAGGCTTTCGATGTAGCCTTTGCCGAATTTCTCGTGCAGGTCGCCGATTTTGTCGTAGGCGGGGTGCACCCTTACGGTGACGTCCACTTCGATGTTCAGGCCGTTGTTCGACAGCACGCTCATCTGCTCTTCGAGCTGCTTTTCGCGCACATCGTACACGTACATGTCATTCCAGGGGGCGACGACGTGGAAACCGGGCTGGTAGATGTGCTCCTTGTCCAGCCCGCCCCCGAAGCGCTTGAACAGGACTCCGCGCTCGCCGGGCTTGAGGGTGATGAAGGTGGCATTGGAAAAAATGAGAATGATCAGAAACAGCACGAAAACGGTCACGCCCGTGCTGATCATTTTGCCTCGTGTCATAGGGTTTGAATTTTTTTATGAGTGGACTCCGAAAAGCCACGGGGTAGAAAACGAGGGGCTTTCCGGCCGGTGGATTCGGTTGTGGCGTTGTTTCGGGTAAAATTAACAATCCCCGGCATTCGCCCGCGAAGTATTACACCAACGCCCTTGGGTCGCCGACCAGCCGAACATCCTGGGCGAGCAAACGTACCTTTACCCCACAAACACCCTCCGATGCGAACGCCCTTTCGTACCTGGCCCCTGGTCCTCTGCCTGGCCTTGCTGCCGACGCTGGCCCTGCCGGCGCAAGCCCCCTCCCTGCCACTGCTTCAACCCGCCGACACCCTCCACAAAAAGCGGGTGTGGGTTTCGGCGACGGCGGGAGGCGCCATCTATGGGGGCGTTTCCGTCGCCCTGTGGAACGCCTGGTACAAAGACTTCCCCCTGACGGGCTTTCACACCTTCAACGATTGGGGCGAATGGTTGGATATGGACAAAGCCGGGCACCTCTTCAGCGCCTACATTCAGAGCCAGTACAGCTATCAGGGTGCCCGATGGGCAGGCATTTCCCCCCGCCACGCCCGCTGGATAGCCGTGGCGGTGGGCACCGGCCTGCAAGCCACCATCGAAATCATGGACGGCTTCAGCGAAAAATGGGGCTTTTCCTGGGGCGATATCGCCTTCAACACCGCCGGGGTGGGGCTGTTCGCCGCCCAAGACTTGCTCTGGCAGGAGCAACGCCTGCTGATGAAGGTCTCCAGCTCCCCCAAGTCCTACCCCGAGTATCGGGTGCCCCCCCTCGACCAGGGCGAATCCCTCCTGCTGCAGGAGCGCGCCGACGAACTCTTCGGAACCTCGGCCACCGAGCGCTTCCTCAAAGACTACAACGCGCAAACCATCTGGCTTTCCGCCAACCTCTGGTCCTTCCTCCCCGACCGCCGGAACAGCCGCTTTCCCCGCTGGCTGAACCTGGCCCTGGGCTACGGCGCCGAAAACCTCTTCGGCGGCTTCGAAAACTCCTGGACCCGCGACGACGCTACCTACACCCTCGACCCCCAACGCTTCCCCCGTTACCGCCAGTTCTACCTGGCGCTGGATTTGGACCTGCGCAAAATTCCCGTGAAAAGGCGCTGGCAACGCTTTGCCCTGGGATTGCTCAATTGGGTGAAAGTTCCCGCCCCGGCCCTGGAAATCACCTCCCGGGGGCGCCTGCGCTTCCACGCCCTGCAGTTTTGAAGCACCCCCATTTTTGGAAAGCAGCCTGCAAGAACCGGCCTGCGGCGAACTTCGTACCTTTGCAGCCGCTTTGAAAAGCCGGGTGGGGCAGCAGAACACCCCCGAATGCCGCCCGGGCGAAACATCCATTGCCGTATGGTCTATCTGACGCGAAGGGAACGATTCAACGCCGCCCACAAACTCTGGGTCGAAGAATGGGACGAGGCCCGCAACTTCGAGGTGTTCGGCAAATGCGCCAACAAAAACTGGCACGGCCACAACTATACCCTCTACGTAACTGTTAAAGGCACGCCCGACCCCCGAACGGGCTTCGTGATGGACGTCAAGAAACTCAGCACGCTCATCCGGCAACACATCATCGACAAGGTGGACCACCGCAACCTCAATCTGGATGTGGACTTCCTCCCCGAAGGTATGCTGCCGACCACCGAAAACCTCTGCATCCTCTTCTGGCAACAACTCGAACCCCACCTCGAAAACTGTCGCTTGCACCGCATTCAACTCTGGGAAACCGAAAACATCTTCGCAGAGTATTATGGGGAGGGACTTTAGTTTGGAGTGGAGAGTTTAGGGGAGTTTAGAGTTTAGAGTGGAGAGTTTAGAGTGGAGAGTTTAGAGTGGAGAGTTTAGAGTG
>CAZBYX010000491.1:0-2688 GCA_964496055.1 uncultured Saprospiraceae bacterium | reverse complement strand
CGGCGCCTACTACCACCTGGTGAAAAATCAACTCGAATTGGGGAACTGAGGGGCCGTGACGGCGTGACGAGCGTGACGCGTGACGAGCGTGGGAGGGGGTAGGGAGGTTAGCAGTTGGCAGTTGGGTTGGAGTGTGGGTTTGGGATTGGGGGCGTTGGAACCGCAGAAAACGCAGCTGAAGACGCAGCAGCACGCAGTTGGCTTGACCGTATGGTTGGGGTTTGGAGAAACTGCGAAAAACTGCGTTCGCACTGCGAAAGGTCTGCGGTTCAAATCAAACCCAAACCCCAAACTCCAAAACACCAATTGTACACCCATCGTAAACCAATTGTACACCTATCGTATACCCACCTTCTTGCATGAAACCCCGAGACCATGAGACCGTGAAACCTTTTTTTCAACCTGTCTCCAAATATTTCCATTTGTTTCAATGTCTTGCCCATCGTTCACCGTCCAACTCGGAAGGGCTCCATCGGCAGGCTGGTTTTTTCGCCGCAGAGCAGTTGGGCTACGAGCAGACCGGTAGCGGGTCCCAGACTGATCCCCATCATGGCGTGGCCGGCGGCCAGGGTGAGGTTTTTCCACTCCCCCACCCTGCCGATGTAAGGCAAGCCGTCGGGGGTGCAGGGGCGGAAGCCCACCCAGGCCCGCTCCTCCAAACCGGGGGGCAGTTTCAGGGTGGGATAGTAGCGCTCGAAAGCTTGCAGGATGGCCCGGAGGCGCAGGCGATGCACCCGCCGGTCGAAGGGGCTGATTTCGAGGGTGCCGCCCAGGCGCAGGGCGCCCCCCATCGGCGTTACGGCCACCTTTTCTTCGGAGAGGATGGAGGGGATGGTCGGTCGGGGAGCAAACCCTTCGAGGGTGACGGAATAACCCTTGCCGGCTTCCATGAGCAAGCGCACCCCGAGCGGGCGCAACAAACGCCCCGACCAGGCCCCGGCAGCGCAGACGACCTCCTGAACGGAAAGCTCCTGACCGTCTTTTAGGACTAAGGCCCGAACCCAGGCCCCCTCCGTCCGAAACCCGCGAACCTCCGCTCCGGGCAGGAGCTGCACGCCCAGCCCCCGAACCCGCTCCCGCAGGCGCTCCATCAGGAGGCCGGGATGCAGGTGCGTGTCGCCGGGATAGAACACGGCGCGGCGGATGTTCATGGGGATTCCGGGTTCGAGCTCTCCGGCATCGGCGGGGCTCAGCACGCGGGCTTCTATGCCGAGGGCGTTGGCTTTTTCGGCGGCTTCCAATTCCTCGCGTTCGGCGCGGGCGGTTCGGCAGAGCATGAGCATGCCCTTTTCCTCGAAGGCGCAGTCCAGCCCCTCACGCACCCACTGCCGGTAGCATTCCAGACTCAGGAGGTTGAAATCGCGCAGAAGGGGCATGGCACGCTCCGCCGTCTCGGGGCGGCAGGCGCGCCAGAAACGCCACAGCCATCGGAGCAACTGCGGGTCCCACCGGGGGTGAATGAAGAACGGACTGGAGGGGCGGAACATCCAGCGCAGGCCCTTGGCCACCACCCCGGGCGCCGCCAGCGGCACGAAATGGCTGGGCACCACCAGCCCGGCATTGCCGAAGGAGCAGCCGTCGTGGAAATCGCCGGCCTCGAGCACGGTCACCTCCGCGCCCCGCTCGCGCAGGTAGGCCGCCGCCGACAGCCCGATGATGCCCCCCCCGATGATGTGAACTTGCATGGCTGTGCTTTTCGGGCAAATGTAGAAAAGCCCCCCGCTTTTCGACCTCCGTCGTTCCAGGTGTTAAGTTTATCTAAACTTCGAGCAGCCCCCGCAACTCCGCCCTTGCTCCTTCTGTCGTTTCGGCGAGATTCCTTTCCAAATAAAACCTAAACGCCTTCAAAATGTCGACCCCATCTCTGCTCATTCTCTGTTTGTGTGTGGTTTCCTTCGGGTATGCCCAGGCCAACCTGAGCGAACCGACCGAATGCGAACGCCGGGTGGAGGCGAACCTGCTTTCGCAGGCCTACGCCCAGCTCACCACCCGGGCTTACGGCTTCAGCCAGGCCGGCCGACAATCGGGCTGGGTGCTTTTCCACCGGGACGGAACCTTTCAGCAACTCCGCCCCGACAGCCGGGGCCGCTGGCAAGTGCACAGCGGTTCCTGGGGCATGGCGCCCCTGCCGAACCAGGGCATCCAGCTCTGGATGAACCCCGATGACGAGGGCCGCCGTGCCTACCTCCTGTGGGAATCCTGCGGCGGATTCCTCCTGACGGGCACCCCAAGCGAAGACCTGAAACTGACTCCCCTGCCGGCGGCCCGCGCCCGCGGCACCCTCGAACGCTACCTGACCGGCGAATGGTCGGCCGTGGCGGGAAGCCCCCTATCGAAAGGCGCTCGCAAAGGCGCCGCCCCCGAGGTGCGTTATCGCTTCGATGCCTCCGGGGAGTACACCAAGACCGTGCGCGAAAACGGCTTGCTGCAAACCGATTGCGGCAGCTGGCGCCTCAGCCCCGACGGCCGCTTCCTCCTGCTCCAATCGCAAAACCCCAACCTCGGCCCCGAAGTCCTGCACGTCAAGTTGCTCAACGAGGACGAATGGGTGGTGCGCCTCCCCGTCCCCCAACCCGGTGATGCCGCCTCCTTCGAGTGGCTGACGCTGGCCTTTTCCAAGTGACCCCCGTAGGGTTGTTCGTTGATCGTTGTTCGTTGTTCGTTGTTCGTTGGGTGGGGGTGTGATAG
>CAZBYX010000490.1:0-2691 GCA_964496055.1 uncultured Saprospiraceae bacterium | reverse complement strand
TTTCCATCGGCGGTCAACAGGTGCACCCAGTACAGTCCGGCGGGGAGATGCTTCCCGAAGAAGTCGGTTTCGTCGCCGCGAATCGATTTCCGTTCCAGTCGGCGCCCCCGGGAGTCGAAGATTTCGAGGAGGGCATTCTCCCCCTCCGGCAGCCCCTCGACCCAAAACCCGTTCGGGGAGGGGTTGGGGTAGAGCCTCCAGGCGGGGCGACGGGATTCCGGCAGCGAGCTGAGCACTTCGCCGGGGCAGGTGGTGGGGCTGATAGCGTTCAGGTAGCGCAGGCGGGCGGGGTTGGCGGCGGTGTTCAGGCCGTACGGCGTGCCGATGAGCCATTCCTCAGCCTGGGCAAGGAAGGGCGGCAGCGCCTGCAGGAACAGCGAGGTGTCGGGCAGTTGCTCCGTCCCGGGGGGCGTGACGCTCCCCTGAAAGTGGTTGCCGTACAGGAAGTGGTCTTCGCCGCTGAGCACGAAGAGCGCCGGCACCAGGGGGCTGCCCGACCAGGCGATGACGTTGCCGACGAAATTCTGCCGGTTCGAGGGCACACTCGGGCTCATGAACAGCCCGTAGGATTCGGTGCGGTTGCGGAAGAAGGTGTTCAGGGGGCCGTTGGGCCCGTGGGAGTCATCGAGGACGATGTTCTGGCAGATGTTTCCTTCGAAGAGGTTGGCATAGGGGTAGTTGCCGTGCAGGACGATGTCGCCGGCGGCGTTGGCGGGCAGGCTGGTGCCCGTCCAGAAGGGGTCGGTGGAAAAATTGTAAGCGAAGACATTGCCGTTGGCACCGGCTTGCAGCAGCATGGCGTGGCGCAGGCGCTCGAAGACGTTGTTCTGCACCAGGCAATCCCCGGTGGCGAACTGCAACACCACCCCGTAACCCTTGCCCCCACCCCCGTAATCGAAAGCCCTGTGAAAATAGCAGCCCTCGACGAGGAGGCGGGCACTGCGCTCGGCTCGCAGGTGAGCGAAGTTGCAATTCTCGCTCTCCACCCCCCGCACCCAGCAATCCACGGCGTATGCGAAGGCGAGGTTGGCGGTTTGCCCGTCCGTGGGATTGGACGAGCGAATTTTCAAACACTCCAGCCCCACCCCCTTCACCACCTTGAGGCGCACCACGCGCGGCAGGCGCTCCAGCTCGTAATCCTGTCGGAGGGGCTGCGCCAGCCAGACTTGCCGGTCGGCGATGGAATCCACCCGGACGATTTGGCCGGTGGAGAAAGCCGCCCAGGAAGAGGTGATGCGGTCGCCGTCTTCCTGCAGGAGTTGGAGCCAGGTGCCCGCTCCCCAAGAGGGCACACTTTCGAGGAGGAGGCGGCGGCTGCCGCGCAGCGCGGGCGCGGCGAGGGGCAGGGTATCGGGCAAGGCCGTGCCCCGAACCTGGATGAGGTCCTCCTCCCCCACCCCGCTGAACTCCAGGACGGTCGCCTCCGAAGAAGCCCCCCGCAAGACGACTCCATCCTGCAGCTTCAGAGGCCCTTCGAAGCGGAAATGCCCCTCGGGCAGCAGCAGCACCGCGCCGCTGCCCGCATGCGCCTTGATGAGGTCGTTGAGCAGGTCTTCGTTGGGGGTCTGCCCGTCGCCCACCAGCCCGTAGGCGGCGGCATCCACGATGGGGAGGGAGTCGGTTGGGAGGGTGGCGCCCGCCTGCGCCCAGTCGCTGAGGCGCTCGGGCGGAATCACCTGCCCGAACAAACACGGCGCACCCGACAGCACAACGGCAAGAAGAAAGGTTCGCAGGACCATTTACTCGGCAATTGTATCCCTGCAGGCGGGAGGCGAGCCCGGAGGGGAGCGGGGAGGGCCCTGGAACCGCTTCACAAACCGTTCCAGAACGACGGCGCCGGCGCGCCTTAAAAGTCGATTGTGTAGTGATAGCCGGAGGAGGATGTTTCGTCGGCGTCCTTTTTTTGGGCGGGCAGGTAGGTGTAGGTGAGAGAGGTGGGGGTGCGGGTGGGTTTGCGGAAGTGGATGTGCAGGGTCTTGTGGAAGACCACCCGGAGCTTCCGGTTCTTGGGCACCTCGAAGCGCAGCAGTTTCACCAGCCGGATGGCTTCCTCGTCGCAGCCGTAGCCCAGACCGGAGATGATTTTGGTCGCAATCACCTCCCCCTTGTGGTCAATGGTGAAGCGGATGTGCACCGTGCCCTCGATGTCGTTTTCCCAAGCCTGCGGGGGGTAGCGCAGGTTTTGCTGGATGAACGCCCGCATGGCTTTCGGCCCGCCGGGGTATCGGGGCCGCTTGATGAATCGCTTTTTCTTCTCCATGATGGACGATAGATTTACGGTGGGAACATAGTTGGTGCCCCTTTGAAACACATTGAAATATCTGGAGACAAGTTGAAATAAATTGTTCCCCCAACCCCGCGCCTCCAAACCCTTTCCTGTAAAACCGTAAAACTGTAAAATCGTAAAATCGAAGGGAGGGTTTGGGGCGAGAGGGCGGGCAAGACATAGAAACAAATGGAAATATGTGGAGACAAATGGAAATAAATTGTCCCAAACCCGCCCTCCCACACCCATCTTGATAATCCTGCGCATCCTGCCCATCCTGATTCTGACGAACCCCAAACCCTCACCCACCCCCGACTGCGGCCAACTGCGGAAAAAGCTGCGGAGCACTGCGGTTCAATCCCCCCAAACTCGCGCCTTTCCCTGTAAAATCGTAAAACTGTAAAACCGTAAAATCGAAGGGAGGG
>CAZBYX010000489.1:0-2693 GCA_964496055.1 uncultured Saprospiraceae bacterium | reverse complement strand
CAGGCGCAGGGCATCGAATTTTTTCACGGCAGTTGGGAGCAAGCTCTCGAGGAAGCCAGGAAGCAGGAGAAAATCATCTTCGTGGATGCCTACGCCGTGTGGTGCGGCCCCTGCCGCCGCATGGCCAAGAATGTTTTCCCCAACGAAAAGGTAGGCGAGTTTTTCAACGAGCACTTCATCAACGTCAAGATGGACATGGAGAGCGAGGAGGGCCTGAAATTCGGCCGCAAATATCCCGTGCAGGCCTACCCCACCTTGCTGTTCATCGACTACACGGGCGAGGTGGTGCACAGTGTCCGGGGCGCCCGCTCGGTGGAGCAGCTGCTGCAGCTCGGCGAAACCGCCCTGAAAAAAATCGACCGCAGCGGGCAGTACGCCGAAGCCTACGAAGCCGGCAATCGCGACCCCGAGCTGGTGTACAACTACATCAAAGCCCTGAACCAGGCCGGCAAACCCTCCCTGCGCATCGTCAACGAGTACCTGCGCTCCCAGAAAGACCTCAGCAGCGAGGCCAACCTCCGCATCCTCTTTGAAGGAACCACCCAGGCCGACAGCCGCGTCTTCGACCTGCTCGTCCAGCACAAAAAGGCGGTCGGCCAACTCATGGGCTATCAAAACCTGCTCGACCGCATCGAAAAAGCCTGCCAAAACACAGCCGACCGTGCCGTCGAATTCAAAAGCGCTGACCTGCTGGAAGAAGCCAAGCGCAAAATGAAAGCCCACCATCCCAAGGCCTACGAAGCCTTCGCCCTCAAAGCCGACATGAACTTCTACGCCGCCCTGCGCGACCACAAAAATTACCTCAAAGCCTGCACCGCCTACGCCAAAAAAGTGGCCGACGAAAACGCCGAGGAGCTGCGCAGCCTGGCCGAACGCATCGCCGAGCTCTTCCCCCAGGAAGACAAGTGCATGAAGCAGGCCGAGGCCATCGCCCGCTCGGCCGCCGAAAAGGGGCAACAGTATCAGCACTACCTCACCTACGCCAACATCCTGCTGCAGAACGGAAAGAAAGAGCAGGCCCTCGAAGCCGCTCAACACGCCCGGGAAGCAGCCAAAAAGTCGGGGCCCATCGCCGAGCGCATCGTGGAAAACTGGATCGAGAAGGTCAGCGGCTGAAAACGGCACTCCGCCCCGGATTCCTATTTTTGCGCGGTCTCCATGGGCTCATCCACTTCCTCCAAAGGGGCAAGTGGATGAGCGCGATCCGCAAACACCACCCTACCTGCTCATGTATCCGGACCTGTCCTACCTGCTGCACGACCTGCTCGGCACCCAACCCGACAATTGGACCTCCATCTTCAAAACCTTCGGCCTGCTCCTGGTGCTGGCCATTCTGACGGCCGCCTGGCTGCTGTACCTGGAGCTGAAGCGCATGGCGGCGGAGGGCATCTTCCAGCCGGACAAGGTGAAAGTGGTGGTGGGGGCGCCGGCCAGTGTGGGGGAGCTGGTGTCGAACGGCATTTTCGGCTTCCTGGTGGGATTCAAGGGCTGGCACATCGCCCGAAATTTCGCCGAGTTCCAGGCCGACCCGTCGGGGGTGTTGCTCTCCCTGGAGGGCAGTTTGCCGGTGGGGCTGTTGGGGGCCGCTCTGTTCGCCGCCATTCGCTACTGGGAGCGGAAGAAAAGCGCCCTGCCCAAACCCAAAACCGTCGTTCAGCAGCTCTACCCCCACGACCGCATCGGGGACATCACGGTGGTGGCGGCCGTCACGGGTATCGTGGGGGCCAAGATTTTCGACGTCCTCGAGAACCTGCCCGCCTTCTTCGCCGACCCCATCGGAACCTTCTTCTCGGGCAGCGGCCTGGCCATCTACGGCGGCCTCATCTGCGGCTTTCTGGGCGTCACCTGGTATCTGCGCAAACACCGCATCCCCTTTTGGCCCTTCGCCGATGCCGTGGCCCCCGCCCTCATGATCGCGTACGGGGTGGGGCGCATCGGTTGCCAGCTGGCCGGCGACGGCGACTGGGGCATCGTGGCCGGGCCCCAGCCCGAGTGGTGGTTCCTGCCCGACTGGACGTGGAGCTTCGACTATCCCCACAACGTGAACAACCAGGGCATCCCCATCCCAGAGTGCACCTTCCGATATTGCCACCACCTGCGGGAAGCCGTCTTCCCCACGCCCTTCTACGAAACGGTTCTCTCCTTCCTCATCGGGGGGCTGCTCTGGGCTTTGCGCAAGCGCTTGCGCCCTCAGGGCATGCTCTTCTTCCTCTACCTCACCCTCAACGGCATCGAGCGGTTCTGGATCGAAAAAATCCGCGTCAACGTTCGGTATGATTTCCTGGGGCTGGAAGTCACCCAGGCCGAAATCATCGCCACGCTCTTTTTCTTCATCGGAATCGGCGGCATGATTTACCTGCGCCGAAAACGCAGCTGAACCCCTCGAAAGAAAGGCGGAAGGAGGTGCGGCCGAAGGAGCTGCTTTCGCCCCCCTCAAACCTCGAACCCGTGCAGGAGTGGGGCCGGGGTTCGAGGGTGAAGCACGGCGGCTGCCGAAGAACAGGGGTTCCCTGTCCTTCGTTTTCCGGGGCTTGCTTATAGCTCCGGTGATTCAGGTTGCATGGATTTCATGCGTGACGACGTGACGAACGTGACGAACGTGAAGGGAAGCTGTAAAATCGTCAAATCGTCAAATCGCCAAATCGTCAAATCGCCAAATCGCCAATCCTCGGTTCCTCAAATCCTCCTTTCCA
>CAZBYX010000488.1:0-2696 GCA_964496055.1 uncultured Saprospiraceae bacterium | reverse complement strand
ACTCTGTTCGCGAGACAGGCTTTCGAACAGAGTTCGAAAGTACGAGCCACCGTACGCGCGCAGCCCATGTGCGCTGCCAGCTATTTCCACCTGTCTCTTTGTCTCCATGTATTTCTGAGGCGTAGCCCCCGCGGGCGGCCATCTATTTCCATTTGTCTCCTTGTCTCCATGTATTTCTGAAGCGCAGGCCCCGCGCGCGGCCCAGGCTTTTGGTCTCCATCGGAGGGGCGTCCATAGAAAAATTTTGGGGGCGCGGCTGCCGGGCGTGCATTCTTGTGCGGAGGGGCCCCTTGCGAGATTCGTATTTTCGCAGGGCTTCGATAATCAAAACAGGCAGCGCATGATCGGAAAAATGAAAAAGTGGCTGGGCATCGAAGGGGTGAAGGTGGAGCTGGACGTTCCCAAATTCGCCTTCGAGCGCATCGGGGCACTGAGCGGGAAACTCCGCTTCTTCACGAAGCACCCGCAGCGGGTGGAGCACGTGCGGGTGAAGCTCATCGAGCGCTATTCGCGCGGGCGGGGCAGGGACAAGCTGGTGGACGAATACGTCCTGGGAGAGGTGGAATTGACGGAGCCCTTCGAGGTGCGACCGGAGGAGGTGGTGGAAAAGGAGTTTTTGCTGCCCTTCACTCTGCTGCATTCCGACATGGACCGCTGGCAGCGCTCCAACCCCCTGACCGGAGGGCTGGTCCGCGTGGCCAAGCTGCTGCGCAAGGTGCGTTCCGATTACCGCGTGGAGGTGGAGGCCCGCGTGCAGGGCACCGCCCTCAATCCCTTCGACCGCAAACCCCTCCGCATCCTTCCTTGAGGATTCTCACTGCTGGCTGGCTTCGAAACTCTTGATGATTTCCTCGTCGGGCTTGCCGAGATTGTCGAGCAAGAACTGGGCATCGTCGGCGAAACCGTCATTGGGGAAGCGGGCGAGGAATTCCTCGAAGGCCTGGCGCGCTTTGGCCGTGTCTTTGAGGTCGTCGCTGTAGATGAACGCCTTCATGAAGAGGGCTTGCGGAGCTTTGGGGTGCTCGGGGTAGCGGTGGTACACCCAGTCGTAGAGTTCCACGGCGCGGGCGAAGTGGCTCACGGAGCGGGCCATTTCGCCGGCTTTGTGGGCCAGTTCGGGGGTTTTGGGGTCATCGGGCAGCATGAAGGCGTACACTTCGCAGGCGTTGACGAAGTCGTTGGCTACCTGGTAATTGATGCGGTGGTTGATGGTGTCGAGCAGTTGGTCGGCCAGGGATTTGAGGCGCTCGGAGAAGGGGGGCAGGTCGCCGTAGTCCTTGCGGATGGCTTCGGCTTTTTCGTGTTGGGGGAAAGCCTGGAGGAAGGCCTGATAGACCGAAGCGGCGAGGAATTCGTTTTTGAGGTTTTCCTTGTAGATGGTGCCGAGCAGGAGGGCGGCCGTGGGGGTGGCGTCACTGGTGTAGTGGTCTTTGAGCGCTTGCTTGATGGCATTGGCGGCGCCGGTGTAGCGTTTCTGGGCATGGAGCAGAGCCGCCAGTCGGTAGAGGTAACGGCCGCAGTTGGTGTGGTCGTCCGGGTAGGCGTTGACGTAGTTGCGGTACGCTTCGATGAGCTGGTTGGTGAGTTCCGGGTCCTGGTTTTGTTGCACCTGTTCTTCCAGGACGGTGATGGCTTCCTGCTGCTTGATTTGATCGTCCTTGCAAGCGCAGAGCAGAAGACTCAGGAAAAAGACGGCGAAAAGAGCTTTTCTCATGGTTGGCGGGTTTGCGTCGGAAAGCAGCAAATTTACCTTTTCCTTTCACAAATAGAACCCGCCCAAAATTGTGCCGCCCCTTGTCGGGGAGGCGCTTTTCCCCTTTGTCTCCCCGGAAGTTAACGTATATGTCTTAAATTGTGGGGAAATCATAGAGGTGCCCGGCGCCTTGTCAGCATAGAGTTTTTTTTAGAATTCCTGCCATGAAGTTCGACTCATCGAATGGTAGCCCCGGAAAAGGGGTGCAAGCTCAGCTGCAACGCATCTTGCCCACGTTGTTCGGGGAGCTGGACGAAGGCGCCTTTCAGACCCTGCTTCCCTATTTCGAGGTTCGGGTTTTGTTGGGAGGGGAGGTGTTGTTCGAGCAGGGGGAGCGGGGGCGCGATTTGTACATTTTGGTCAGCGGGCGGCTGCAGGCGGTGGTCCGCCAAAGCAATGGGCAGACGAAGGTCATCGGGGAGGTGAGTCGGGGGGAGACGGTGGGGGAGATGGCGCTGTTCACCGGGGAGCCGCGCAGCGCCTCCATCGTGGCCCTGCGCGACAGCGTGGTGGTGAAGGTCTCGCAGGAGGCTTTTCAGGAAATGATTCGTCGGCACCCCACCATGGTCATCAACATCGCCAAGCTCATCATCCAGCGCCTCAAGCGTTTGAACCTGGCCGAGCAACTGGCTTACAAAGTGGTCAACATCTGCCTGGTGCCTGTGTCGAAGGGACTGGATCGGGCAGGGGTGGCTCGCAGGCTGGCCGACGAATTGAGCCGTCACGGAAAAGTCTTGCTCCTGGACGCCGCCGCCGTGGACGAGCACTTCCACAGCCCCGGCCTGGCCCAGGTAGCCCAAACCGATCAGGAACGCTATCAACCCCTGGTCGCCTGGCTGGACGAGATGGAAGCCCTGCACGACTTCGTGCTGTACATGGCCGACGCCGAGCCTACCGAGTGGACGAAGAAATGCCTCCGCCAGGCCGATGAAATTTTGCTGCT
>CAZBYX010000487.1:0-2704 GCA_964496055.1 uncultured Saprospiraceae bacterium | reverse complement strand
GTAAAACTGTAAAATCGTAAAATCGTGACGCGTGACGCGTGACGGGAAGGGTGGGGGATGAGAGGGGGGGGCAAGACATCGAAACAAATGGGAATAACAGTGTCGGCGTGACTGGGAGTCACGCCGACACTTGGTAGAGGAAGGTTTCGGGGTTTCAGGGTGTCGAGGTTTCAAGGGTGCACGATGGGAAAGAACTTGAAACACATGGAAATAGGTGGAGACAGGTTGAAATAAATTGTCCCCAACCCGCGCCCTCACCCACTGCGGTCAACTGCGCAAAAAGCTGCGGAGCACTGCGGTTCACCCCCCAAACCCACACTCCCACGTCGAATCCTCAAATCTTCATATCCCCGAATCCTCACTCAATTGTAAAATCGTAAAACTGTAAAATCGTAAAATCGTGACGCGTGACGGGAGGGGTGAGGGCAAGAGTGGGGGGCAAAACATCGAAACACATGGAAATAGGTGGAGACAGGTTGAAATAAATTGTCTCCAAAGCCGCGTCCTTTCCTGTAAAATCGTAAAACTGCAAAACCGTAAAATCGAAGGGAGGGGAGGAGGTTTGAGGCGTGGGTTTGTATGAACCACAGATTGAACCATACGGTCAAGCCAGAGTGCAAACGGAGTAAACAGCACCCCAACCACACTCCCCCACCAACTCTAAACTTTCCACTCTAAACTCTCCACTCTATGATACCCCCACCCCCACCCAACGAACAACGAACAAGGAACAACGAACAACGAATCCTCGAGCTCCAGGCTTTCGCGGCTCAGGGTTTCTTCTTCTTCGGGTCATTGGCCTGGACGGCGGCTTGGCGCAGGCGTTCGCTGGGGTGGGAGCCGCTGTGGTGGAAGGCGTCGATGCCTTGCTGAATGGTGAGGAAGATGTTTTCGTGGCCCAGTTTTTCCATCATGCCGGAGCGGGCCAGCAGGTCGCGCACGGGCCCGATGAGCCCCGACACGGCGAAGCGGATGTTTTGGGCGCGCAGGAACTGGTGAACGTCCTCGAGGGCGTGGAGGCCGCTCGAGTCCATTTCGCTGATGCTGGAGGCGTCGAGCAGGAGGAAGTCCAGCTCGCCCTGCCGAGCTTGCACGAAGTCTTTGATGGAATCCTTGAAGTACTGGGCGTTGCCGAAATAGAGGGGCGCGTCGAAGCGCAGCACGAGCGTGCCGGGGTGTTCCACGGCCTCGGGGAAGCGGCTGACGTTGCGGTAGATGGGGGTGTCGGGCAGTTGCCCCAGCACGGCCACATGTGGCTTGGAGTGGCGCCACAGCACCAGGAGGATGGACAGGACCACCCCGGCGAACACCCCGGTCACGATGCCGGCGAAGAGGGTGATGGCGAAAGTCAGCACGAGCATGTAGAAGTCGTGCCGATGCACATGCCACAGCCGGCGGGCCTCCTGAAATTCGAAGAGGCTGCCCACCGCCACCAGGATGATGGCTGCCAGAATGGCTTCGGGCAGGTAAAAGAACAGGGGGGTGAAAAACAGCAGGGTCAGGGCGATGAGCAGGGCGGTGACCAGCGACGCCACGGGCGTTCGGGCGCCGCTGTCGTCGTTGACGGCCGAGCGCGTGAAGCTGGCCGAAGTGGGCATGGACTGGAAGAAGGAGCCCACGATTTTGGAAACCCCCAGCGCCCGGAACTCCTTGTCGGCATCCACGCGGTATTCGCCGCGGTGCTTGGCTTCGAGCACCTTGGCAATGCCGATGGACTCCACCAGCCCGATGATGGTCACCGTCAGAACGGTGGGCAGCAGCTGCCGGGCGGCTTCCAAGTCGAAGTGGGGCGGGTCGAAGCCCGGCAACCCTGCCGGAACGGTGCCCACGATGCCCACCCCGTAGTCTTCCAGGTGGAAAAAGGCCACCAGTGCGGTGCCGATGATGGCCGCCAGTAGGGCCCCCGGAATTTTGGGCGAAATGCGCCGCATGCCCAGAATGAAAAGGATGCCGCCCAGGCCGAGGCCCAGGGTGGGCAAGTTGGTTTGGGGGAGGTGTTCCAGGGCGTAGAGCGCCGTTTCGTACATGCGCTCGAAGCGCGGAATGGGGATGCCCAAGATGTATTTCAGCTGGCTGACGGCGATGATGATGGCCGCTGCCGAGGTGAAGCCCGCAATGACGGGATGGGAAAGGAAATTGACCAGAAATCCCAGCCGGAGAAAACCCATGGCCAGCTGAAGCAAGCCGATGAGCAGCCCCGCCAGAATGACCAGCTCGATGTACCCGTCGGTGAGGGGCTCGGCCAGGGCGCCGATGCCCGCCAGCAGCAGCAGGGCATCGATGGCTACCGGGCCGATGGCCAGCTGCCGCGAAGTGCCCAGCAGGGCGTACACGACCAGCGGCACCAGCCCCGCGTACAGCCCGTAGATGGGCGGCATGCCGGCCAACAGTGCGTAGGCCATCCCCTGCGGGATGAGCATGACCCCCACCGTCAAACCCGCGACCAGGTCGCCGCGGAAGTCCGAACGGCGGTAGGTGGGCAGCCATTCAAGGGCCGGTAGCCAGCGTGCTGTTTTGTTCATGCTTTTCAGGGGCCGCAGGGCCGGGTTTCAAGTTCAGGGCAGCGTTCATTCGGGGCGTTCCTCCAGGGGTTGGGAGGGCTTTCGCGCTTTTTGCAGGGCTTTTTTGAGGTAGAAGGCCTCCTCGACGGGGCGCAGGGGGCGCTTGAACCAGAGGGGGCGGCGCAAGCCGTTGGGCCCGGGGG
>CAZBYX010000486.1:0-2716 GCA_964496055.1 uncultured Saprospiraceae bacterium | reverse complement strand
CGTCAGCACCCCGACAAACACCCCCGCCCCTCCGCCCGGCGAATCGCCTGGCTTTCCTTAATTTGGTAGCCTGTTCGGCTTCACTGTTCAATTTCAAGCGATTAAAAATGAAAACCGCCGTTCAACTTCTGCTTTCGGCGCTGTTCCTGGCGCAGGGTGCCCTCGCACAACCCGACCCACAGATTGAAGGCCCTTACGATTTCTTCGACCCTCCCCCCTTTCACGTGCGCGTCGCCGTTCATTTCGTGGAGCCGGACCCCGCCAACCCCACCTGGACACAGGGGCTGGATTTGGCGGAACGACAGACCGCCATTCTTTCCCGCCTCAACGCCGCCTTCAATGAACATCGAATTTTTTTCGTTTTGGTGGACGACCCTTGCCAGGGGCCCGGTACCTTCAGCGTGGTGTCGCAGGTAAGCGACCTGACGCCCTCGGCCATAGACATCTTCGACCGCGGCCCCACCGAGGATGTAATCGGAAATGCCTTCACCATTCCGAGCGGATACCTCGAAGTGGGCGGAACCGTAGAGGGAACACCCACCGCCCTCTCGACGGTGCTCATCAACTTAATGGGGCATGCCCTGGGGCTTCTGCACACCCATGACAATTCGGTGAGTTGCCCGCCCCCACCGGGGTGTGGCAGCGGGTTTCCCGTTTGTTATTGTTGCGAGGATTTCGTTTGCGACACCGAATCCCACGATCTGGATCTGATCGAGCTGAAGCCCGATTGCAGTGGTCCGCTGGACCCTGCTGTTGACCTGCCCGAGACCATTTGGAAAAACTACATGTCGTTTACCGAGCCGGCCGAATGCAGAAGCCTGTTCACCCCCGAACAGGTTCGTCGTATGTGGGTGTACCTGTCGGAAGCCCCGGTGCTCCGGGCGACCCGGGTCATGCCCACCCAATACCCCGACGAGCAGCCCAGCAGCCCTTCGGGCAGCATCGTGGTGAAAAGCGGCAGCACGCTGAGCATCGAGCAGCCTCTGGAAATGTTGCCGGGGGCTTACATCCGCGTGGAGCGCGGCGCCACCCTGCACATCAAATCCACCATCACCGCCGCCTGCGACGATTTGTGGCAGGGAATCATCGTGATGGGCAATGAAGATGTACCTCAGACCCCCGCCCAGCAGGGCCGGGTCCTCTTGCCCGGAAGCGGGCTCATCGAACACGCCCGCTGCGGCATCTTCGTCGGCGATTTGGATGAATTCGGGGAGAAAATTCCGGGAAGCGGAGGGGGTATCGTGAAGGTACTGACCGGACGACTGGAGAACAACGAAGTCGGCATTCACTTCGAGCCGTACTCAGGTAACGGGAAAAGAAATGTCAGCTCTCTGATTAACCCCCGATTCAAACTGGACGATAATTACAGGGGCCGTGTTCAACAACCCGTTTTTCTCGAAATGTTTCGAATCGTTCAACTCGACATCCAGATCGGCCGATTCCAGGATTTGCGCAGCAATTGCCCCGGAATGGATCAAAGAGCCAT
Source organism: uncultured Saprospiraceae bacterium (assembly GCA_964496055.1). Lineage (GTDB taxonomy): Bacteria > Bacteroidota > Bacteroidia > Chitinophagales > Saprospiraceae > CAZBYX01. The sequence goes on along the minus strand of CAZBYX010000486.1, from coordinate 1,230 downwards.
CGGAATAGACGCTTTCGACGCCTCTTTTCGGGTTTTCAACGGCTCCCTGTTCGAAAACCTCGCCGTCGGCATTCGGGTGGACCGATTGAACGAGAACCTTGGCTCCTTCCGGGTTCTCAATTCCGACTTCCGGCACTGCCAGCGCGGCATCGAAACCTTTCGGGCCGCCAGCTTCGAAATCCGGGGCAACGAATTCATCCTCGGAAGACCTTCTGTTTGCCCACCTTCAAGCTCCTTCATGATGGGTGTATTCCTTCGGGGCAATACCACGGGCCTCGAATTTTCAGACAACACCTTCACCTATGAAGGCACCGAAGAGCCTTCTGAAACCCTTGTCGGAAGTATTTGCCACAACCTGCTCTCCGGTCTGAACAACACCATACGTCGGAATTCCTACATCAATCTGCATTTTGGGAACCAAGCCTTCGGCAACAACGGCTACGACCCCGACGGCCTGCTCTACCTGTGCAATTTCCATTCCTTCGGAATTAGCAAATGGGCTGCAACACCTTACGATTACCAAATTCCCAACGGCTCGGTCAGAAAGGTTCAGGGGGAGGATGACCAAGCAGGCCGCATCCTTCCCACCGGCAACGTCTTTGCGGACGCGGGTTTCACTTTTTACAATTCAGGAATGCCGGTGGATTATTATTTCTACGACGGCGACCCCCAGCAAGACCCGCTTATGACGGGGTTAGGAGCTAAAGGAATAGAGGAATTTGAGGTGAATGACCCCAACCAGAACTGCGGAAACCCGGAACCCCCCTGCCATACGCCCCCCTGCCCCATCAGCGACACCAAGGAGCGCTTTTTCCGCAATCGCAACAAGTGGAAAGAACAGCTTGCCCTGCTGCCGAACCTTACCGATTCGGCCCAAATTCAGCAGGCGGAGGACTCCCTGCGCATCTTGCGCCTGCGCATGAACCGCGACGGCAGCGCCATTCTCATGCACTACAGCCTCGACAGCAACGCCGTATTGGTGGACTCCCTCCTGACCTATCTGCAATTGCTGGAAACTTACCCCACCGACCTGCGCCTGGCCGGTCATCATTTCTTCAGCGGCGATTTCGAGGCATTCGACGCGCTCTGGCCCCAACTGCCCGAAAAACACGAGCTCGACAGTGCCGCCTTGCTCGTTTACCAGGCCCTCGGGGAGGTGTACAGCACTCTGCGCCCCCACCTCGAGGCCGGAGGCGATCTGCGCCGCCTGCCCGACAGCACCCGCAATCA
>CAZBYX010000485.1:0-2717 GCA_964496055.1 uncultured Saprospiraceae bacterium | reverse complement strand
CCATGAAACCATGAAACCCCGAAACCATGAAACCTTGACACCTCGAAACCTTGACACCTCGGAACCTCTTCGAACCGCAAACCCATATCGTCATGAAACGATTGAGCATCTTGCTGGGACTTTTTCTTCTGCTGGGAGGCTTCACCCTCTGGTATTTGAACTCCGGAAAGACGGAGAAGAGCACCGTGTTGGGCTGGGACAGGCAGTTCAAGGTGGAAGACGCCAGCCAGATTCACAAAATCTTCATCGCCAAGCGCACCGGCGAGACGACCACCCTGGAGCGGCGCGGCGACGGCTGGGTGTACGACGGCAAGTATCCCGTCCGCCCCGATGCCATCGAAAACCTGCTGGAAGCCATCACGACGGTGCGCATCAAGTACCTGCCCCCGAAGGCCGCCTACGAGCACATCATTTCCGACCTGGCCACCCGCGGCATCAAGGTGGAAATCTACGACCGCAATGGCCGTAACCTGAAGACCTACTACGTAGGCGGCACCACCCCCGACGAGCGGGGCACCTACATGATCATGGAAGGCGCCGAACAACCCTACGTGGTGGAATTGCCCCTGCTCGAGGGGCAAATCCGCGTGCGCTATGAGCTGACGGGCGATGCCTGGCGCGACCGCACCATCTTCGCCGAAAAGCCCGAGGCCATCGCCGAGGTGGCCATCGAATATCCCAAGCAACGCAACAAGTCCTTCCGCCTGCGCCGCAACGGCAAGAACTTCGAGGTGGAGCCCTTCTACCCCTCCACCCCCCGACTGGAGCTGCCCTATCAGCCCGGCAGCGGGGAAGCCTTTCTCCGGGGCTTTCGGCAAATCATCGGGGAAGGCTACGAGAACGATTACGCCAAACAGGACTCGGTGCTTCAGACCGTGCCTTTCGCCAACATCTACCTGAAGACCATCGACGGCCACGAAAAGCAGGTCAGCGTTTACCCCTTCCCCAGCCTCGACGCCTGGGGCAACCTCAAGTCCAACGTCATCGAGCGCATGTACGCCGATGTGCGCCGCGACACGCTCCGGGATTTCATGCTCGTGCAATACCGCGTCTTCGAGAAAATCTTCTGGGGCTATGACCACTTCTTCAAAAAGCCGGCGGGCTAAGAGGGGATTCCTCCTGCTGCTGCCGGCAGCCCTGTGCCTGGGGCTGGCCGCCCGCCCCGATGCCCAGGCCCCGCCCTGGGGCTTTTACCCCCACCGCCTCATCAACGAGCTGGCGGTGTACACTCTGCCCACCGAGCTGGTCCGCTACTTCAAACCCCACATCGGATACCTGCGCGAACACGCCACCGACCCTGACGTGCGCCGATACCGGGTCGAACAGGAGGGCATCCGCCACCACATCGACCTGGACGCGCTCGGCGATCCTCCCTTCTCTAACTTGCCGCGCTCCTGGCCTGCGGCCCTCCGGCGGTTTTCCACCCTCCATCTGGTCTTTTCCTCCCAGGACACCCTCCACCTCCCACTCGATACCCTCCTTAAAGACTCGCTCCTCCCACCCCCAAGCCTCCGCCGGTTCTTCCAGGAAAAGGTGCTTCCCGGACTTCAAAACCCGCCGGCGGTGCTTCGCTTCCAGGGGGACTCCCTCCGGGCCTGGTTTGCCGATTCGTTGGGCACAGCCCCCGCCCTGTTGCGCGGTGTGAAGGAATGCAGGGTGACCGAATCCCTCTCGCAGCACGGCATTCTGCCCTGGCACCTCGAACGGATGTTGGGCCGGCTCACCGCCGCCTTCCGGGAAGGGAAAGCCGCCCGCATCCTCGATGTAGCAGCCGAGCTGGGCCATTACCTCGCCGACGCTCACGTGCCCCTGCACACCACCGCCAATTACGACGGGCAGTTCACCGACCAGCGGGGCATCCACGCTTTCTGGGAAACCCGCATTCCCGAGCTGTTCGCCGAAAGCGATTTCGACCTCTGGACGGGCAAAGCCCGCTACCTCGAACGGCCCCGCGAATTTTTCTGGCAGGTCGTGATGGACAGCCACGCCCGGGTGGACAGCGTCCTCCGCCTGGAAAAACAACTGCGCGACAGCTTTCCACCCGATCGCATCTTGTGCTTCGGCATCCGCGGCACGCGCACCCTGCCCCTGGAATGCCCCGAGTACGCTGCCGCCTACCACCGCCTGCTCAACCGCATGGTGGAACGACGCATGCGCGCCGCCATTCACGCCGTCGGCAGCGCCTGGTACACCGCCTGGATCGACGCCGGAAAACCCCACCTCCCCCAATTGCTCGAAAACACCGACAAATGAGGGGATTGAAACAAATGGAAATAAAAGGTCTCACGGTCTCATGGTGTCACGGTCTCAAGGTGTCACGGTCTCATGGTGTCACGGTCTCAAGGTCTCACGGTCTCATGGGTGCGGGACGGGAAGGACGTCGAAACACATGGAAATAGGTGGAGACAAGTGGAAATAAAAGGTCTCACGGTTTCAAGGTTTCAGGGTCTCAGGGTCTCAGGGGTGGGCGATGGGAAAGACATCGAAACAAATGGAAATAGATGGAGACAAGTGGAAATAAGAGGTCTCACGGTTTCAAGGTTTCATGGTTTGAGGGTCTCAGGGGTGGGCGATGGGAAGACATCGAAACAAATTGAAATATTTTGCCCCTACGAGCTGCGATTGGCTGCGTAAAAAGCTGCGGAGCACTGCGGTTCAGTCGCCCCAAACCCACACTCTTTCCGGCAAAATCGTAAAATCGTAAAACCGTCAAATCG
>CAZBYX010000484.1:0-2721 GCA_964496055.1 uncultured Saprospiraceae bacterium | reverse complement strand
CCACTCTATCACCCCCACACCCAACGAACAACGAACAACGATCAACGAACAACCCAAACTGAAGACCCCGGGAAACCTGCTCCTCGGCGGGGAGGCTTCCTGATGCTGCCGTTTCAGCCGGGGGGGCTTGACCCCTAACCCCTTCCAGCATGAAGAAAACCATTCTTTTCGGCGGTCTTTTGCTCCTGCTGCTGAGCTTGCTGACGGAGTGCGGCTCTTCGGGGGTGCCATCCGGGGGCACCTTTCTCAACCTGAGCGATGAGGTGGGCTATGTGGGCATGGAGACCTGCCGCTCCTGCCATGCCAACGTGTACGAAACCTTCATCCACACGGGCATGGGGCGCGCCTTCAAACCCGCCACCCCCGACCACAGTGCCGCCACTTTCGGGGCGCATGCCCTGGTGTACGATTCCAGCTCCAACTTCTACTACTTCCCCTTCGTTCGGGACAGCGCCCTGCACGTGCTCGAATTCCGCCTCGAAAACGGCGACACCGTCTATCGCCGCACCGAACGCATCGCCTACATCGTGGGCTCCGGGCAACACACCAACTCCCACATCGTCTCCTTCGGGGGCTACCTGTTTCAGGCGCCCGTCACTTTTTATACCCAGGAAGGCAAATGGGACATGGCCCCCGGTTTCCGGGGCGACAACCTGCGCTTCAGCCGCCTGCTCGATTCCGAGTGTATCACCTGCCACAACCACTACCCCGAACACATCCCCGGCTCGCTCAACAAGTTCGGCCGCATGCCCCAGGGCATCGAGTGCGAGCGCTGCCACGGCCCCGGCGCCCTGCACGTGCGCGAAAAACTCGCCGGCAAGCTGGTGGACACCGCCACGCAAACAGACTACACCATCGTCAACCCCGCCAAACTGCCCCGCGACCTGCAGATGGACCTCTGCCAGCGCTGCCACCTGCAGGGGGTGACCGTCTTGAAGGAGGGGAAGACTTTCTACGATTTCCGCCCCGGCATGCGCCTCAGCGAGGTGTTCGACGTCTTCCTGCCCCGCTACACCGACTCCCACGAAAAGTTCATCATGGCGTCCCAGGCCGACCGCCTGCGCCTCAGCCCCTGCTACCGCCGCTCCGAGCTCTCCTGCATCACCTGCCACAACCCCCACGTCAGCGTGGAGCGCACCGACAAGGACCACTTCAACAGCGCCTGCCTCGGCTGCCATGCCCGCCAAACCTGCACCCTCCCCCCCGCAGACCAACACGCCGAGCCCGACGGCTGCGTCGGCTGCCACATGCCCCGCTCCGGCAGCATCGACATCCCCCACGTCAGCATCACCGATCACTTCATCAGCCGCCAAACCGCCCGCCGACGGCAGCACCCCGACACCCCGGCCACCCAGGAACCGCCCCGCTTCCTCGGCCTGCGCATTCTGACCAAAGCCCGCGCCACCCCCCTCGAAATGGCAAAGGGCTACCTGGCCCTCTACGACAAGTACGTGCCCTCCCCCGTGATGCTCGACTCCGCCTGGCATTACCTCCAGCGCTGCGAAGAGCCCCCCGAGGTCAAACGCCCCACCCTCGTCCACTACCTCTTCGCCCGCGAAGATTACCCCGCCCTCTGCCGGACAGCCGCCTCCCTGAACCCCCAAACCCTCGACCACGCCTGGACGGCCTACCGCCTCGGCGAAGGCTGCTACCGCATGGGCGACTACCCGCGCGCCTTCGAATTTTTCCAGCGCGCCACCGAGCTGCTGCCCCTCCACCTCGATTTCCAGGAAAAACGGGCCGTCACCTTACTGCAAATGGGGCGCTTCGAAGAGGCCCGCCGAACCTTCGAATGGGTGCTCAGCGAAAACCACCGACGCCCCGAAACCCTCACCAACCTGGGCTATCTTTGGGCACTGCAGCGCCGGTGGGCGCGCGCCCTGGCCTTCTACGACCGCGCCCTGGCCCTCGACCCCGACTACGTGCAGGCACTGCTCAACAAAAGCGCCCTGCTGGCAGCCACCGGGAAAACCGCCGAGGCCCGACCCCTCCTGCGCCGCATCCTCCAGCTCGAACCCGCCAATGAGCAGGCGCTTCAATTGGCGGAAAAAATCCGCCTCCCGCAATGAACGAACCCCCCAACCCGCCGCCCGGATTCCGCTTCCGACCCATCGAAGCCCGCGATGACGAGGCGCTGGCACGCCTCATCCGGGAGGTCATGGCCGAGTTCGGAACCGTCGGGGAGGGCTACTCCGTCATGGATGCCGAAGCGGATGGCATGTACGAAGCCTACACCGCCCCCCGCTCCTGGTACTGGGTGCTGGAGAAAGACGGGGAAGTGGTGGGAGGTGGGGGCATCGCCCCCCTGAAGGGGGCCGAAGCGGAGGTCTGCGAGCTGCGCAAGATGTACTTCCGCCCCGAAGCCCGCGGCAAAGGCCTCGGCAAAATCCTGCTGGGCATGTGCCTGGGAAAAGCCCGCACCCTCGGCTTCAGGACCTGCTATCTGGAAACGGTGCCCCAAATGGAAGCCGCCAACGCCCTCTACCGCAAGTTCGGCTTCCGCCGCCTCGACCACCGCCTCGGCAACACCGGCCACTGCGCCTGCCAGTGCTGGTACGCCCGGGAGCTGTAAGCACCGCCCCCGAAACCAAGAGCCGAACCGACGAAGGGGCGGAGCTTCAGTTCAGGAAGAGAATCTTCGCCACCACGGCATGGGGGTTCTGGAGGTTCTTGCTGGTGGCGAGCACCAGATAGACCCCCGAGTTGGCTTTGCGGCCGTTG
>CAZBYX010000483.1:0-2726 GCA_964496055.1 uncultured Saprospiraceae bacterium | reverse complement strand
GGGGTCGAGGAGGGGGGTGTGGGGGGGCGGCTGGAAGTCGGTGATGGTTCCGGGGAAGAGTTCGGGAACCTGCTCTTCGTTCAGGACGGCTAAGCTGAAGCACCCCCCTGCCGGATGTCGGAGGCGCAAGACCACCTCATCGCCCGGTTGCAGGTCTGCTTCGGCAAGTTCCAGGGTCAGAGCCGACGGAGGGGTTGGTGGGGCGGGCGGGGTGTCTTCGAGGTAGGCCAGGGCGGGCAACTCCCCCTCGGGAGGGAGCACGAGCACGGGCCCCAGGAAGATGCCTCTGCCCTGGAAGTTCAGTTGCCACAGGGCATAGGCGCGCACGGTATGCAAGCCGGGGGGGAATTCTTCGGGCAGGTGGAAGGTGCCTGCGGCGCGCCCCTGCTGCAGGTGGCTTTTCAGGTGAGCCAGCTTTTTGCCGCCCGCCGACCACAACTCGATGTGAACCACCTGGTCGGCGGCCGGCCCCAGGGCGAAGACGGCGAATTGCATCGTCTCGCCGGCAACGTAGAAATCGCGGTCGAGGCGCAGGTAAAGTCCAAAATTGGAAGGCGCTTGCGCGGGCTGAGAACACAACTCCCCCCGAAGCAGAGGCAGGAGGGCCAACAGGGCGATGCAGCGAATCATGGGGGGCAAGATACGCAACCTGCGCCAGGGTGCCTGTTCAAGCCGGGGCCGGGTTCACTGGCTGTTCTTGAATTTCTTCACGGCTTCGATGAGGCGGGGCACCACTTCGAAGGCATCGCCCACCACCCCGTAGTCGGCGGCTTTGAAGAAGGGGGCTTCGGGGTCTTTGTTGATGACGACGATGGTTTTGGAGTTGTTCACCCCCGCCAAGTGCTGGATGGCCCCCGAAATGCCGATGGCGATGTAGAGGTTGGGGCGGATGGCCACGCCGGTTTGGCCGACGTGCTCGTGGTGGGGGCGCCAGCCGCTGTCGGCAACGGGGCGGGAACACGCGGTGGCAGCGCCCAGGACTTCGGCCAGTTCTTCAATCATGCCCCAGTTTTCGGGGCCTTTCAAGCCGCGCCCCCCGGAAACGACCAGCTCGGCTTCCGGCAGGGGCACCTTGCCTTCCTGCCGCCGCACTTCCACCACCCGGATGCGGGAGGCGGGAATCTCGGCGTCGAAGGCTTCCACGGGGGCTTCGGCGCCGCTGTCTTCCGGGGGCAGGGTGTTGCCCATAACGGAAATGACCTTGCGCTCGGTCTTGATTTCGTAGGTGGCGATGGCTTTGCCGCTGAAAACGGGCCGCCGAACGCGGAAGGCCCCGCCTTCCACTTCGGGCAGGCTGTTGGCCCCGCTGACGGAACCGGCGTTCAGGCGCACCGAAAGACGCCCGGCCAGGCTCTTTCCGCTGGAGGTGTGGCTGAGTACTATCACCTGAGCTCCGGTCTTTTCAACCGCCTGCGCGATGACGGCGGCATAGACCTGCCCGTCGAAGTGGTTCACCCCCTCGCCCTGCACCTGCAAGACTTTGGTGGCGCCATACTTGCCCAACTGGGCGGGGGCTTCGGCCGAGCCGATGACCAGGGCCTGGCATTCGGTGCCCAGCAACCGGGCGGTCTTCGCCCCGTAGGTGACGGCTTCCAGGGCGGCTTTCTTGAATTTTCCGTTTTGGTGTTCGGCGAATACTAAGACCATAAGGCGACAGCTATGCTTTGGCGGCGGGGTGTGCATTCGGGGAGGAGCACGCCCGCCGGGGGTGAATCAAATGACTTTGGCTTCTTCGTGCAGCAGGCGCACCAGCTCGTCCATGTTTTCGGGGTCCACCAGCTTGACGCCGCTCTTGGCGGGGGGCAGTTCGAAATGCACCGCTTCGACGAGGTCTTCCACTTCCACGGGAGGGATGACTTTCAGGGGCTTGCGCTTGGCCATCATGATGCCCCGCATGTTGGGAATGCGCTGTTCGGCCATGCCTTTGGCGGCACTGACCACGAAGGGCGTTTCCAGCTCGACCACTTCGACTCCCCCCTCGATGTCGCGGCTGACGGTGGCTTTGTTGCCTTCCTGCTCCAGCTTGTTGGCCAGGGCGATGAAGGGCAGGTCGAGCAGCTCGGCCACCATGGCGCCGACTTCGGCGTTGTTGTAGTCGATGCTCTCCTTGCCGCAGAAGATGATGTCGAAGTTTTCGTTGCGGGCGTACTCCGCGATTTGTTTGGCTATGAAGAAGGCGCTTTTGGGTTCGGCATCCACCCGCACGGCGTCATCGGCGCCGATGGCCAGCCCCTTGCGGATGACCGCATCGTTGGCCGCCGGCCCCACGTTGATGAGGGTGACCGTCCCGCCCAGACTCTCCTTCAGCTCGAGGGCGCGCACCAGCGCGTACCACTCGTCGTAGGGGTTCATGATGAAGTTGACGCCGCTGGTGTCGTAGGCCTTCCCGTCCGGGGTGAACGCCACCCGGGCCGTGGTTTCCGGCGTCTTCGCAATGCAGACCAGGTATTTCATGTGCTTCTGTGTATTGGATTTTCCGTTCGATTCTCCCAGGGGCTCCCCGCCGAAAAAACTTTCTCCCCTCACCCCCTCCCAAACAGCCTACCCCTCCCAAACCCACACCCCTACCCAACTCTAAACTCCCAACTCTAAACTCTAAACTTTTCAAAACCTCTCTTTTTCGGAGGGGGCGAAGATAGAAAAAGCGACCGGAAATGGCGAAAATTCGCAAGGTGTGAGCATGAACCAGTGCCTCCGGTTGATACGCAATGGGAACGCAGCAGGTT
>CAZBYX010000482.1:0-2735 GCA_964496055.1 uncultured Saprospiraceae bacterium | reverse complement strand
TTTCCCCTTTCCCCATCCTCAGGGTCGCTGCGCGGGGTTGGGGAACTGCTGGTACATCATTTTGAGTTGGCGGTTGGTTTCGGCTTTTTTCACGGCTTCGAGCCATTGGAGAATCTGGTCGTCCGATTGGTCGAGGGCGGCTTTTTGTTCCTGGTCGGCACCGTCCATGCGGTTGATGAGTTCGGCGTGGAGGGTGTTCAGGGCGTTGGTGGCGGCGTAGCGTTTGAAGGGGCTGGCGCTCATGTCGGTGGCGACATTTTTGAGCTTTTCGCCGACCTGAAGCAGGGTGGGCAGCTCGGCAGAGGCGGCCAGCGCGGCGTAGTTTTCGAGGAAGCCGATGGCGGCGAAGCCTTCCATGTCGGTCCAGCGCTTTTCGAAGAAGGGCAGGTAGCGGGGGTCGCCGGAGGCGGCATAGAGCTCGCCGATGGCATCGAGCAGCTCGCCGTTCTTTTCATTTTCAAAGCGGGCGGCGGCTTCCAGGGCTTGTTCGGAGTCCAGTTCGGCCAGGGCATTCAGCCCGGCGGCGATGACGGAATAGGAGGGCTCCTTTTCGAGGATGCGCCGCAGCAGGGGCAAATATTCGGGGCGCTGGGTGGAGCCCAACACTTCCACGGCACCGGCCCGCACGTAGGAATGGGGGTCGGTCTCGGCCATTTTTTCCAGCAGGGGGAGGGTGCGCTCGTTGGGCTCGACGTTGTAGGCCGCCTGCAGGCGGATGAGCCAGAAGGGGTCTTGCAGGGCTTTTTCGAGGGTGGCGGCGGCGCGCTCGCCGCCGTGGTCGCTCAGGTATTTGAGGGCTTCGTAGCGGTCGCGGAAGGAGGGGCAGTGAGCGTATTGGAAGGCGGCTTCTTCCTCGGTGAGGGCTTCCGATTTCTCGGCCAGCAACACGTTGTCGGGGTCGAAATTGACCAGGGCGGGCTTGGCGGGCAGGTTGAAGGTAAAAGACTGGCGGCGCTGGTCGATGCGGATGGCATGGCGCGTGGCTTTCCCTTCGGCGTCGTAGATGTCGACGTGGGTGGGCAACTGGAAGATGGCGGGCATTTTTTCGGGGTTTTGTTGCTGCTCCACGGTCAGGGTGAGGGTTTTGGAGGATTCGTCCCAGGCGGTGCTGATGTCGAGGCGGGGGTGGCCGGGTTGGAAAAACCACTGGTCGAAGAACCAGTTGAGGTCTTCGCCGGTGACGTCTTCGAAGGCCAGGCGCAGCTCATCGGCTTCCACCTCGGTGTATTTGTGCAGGGAGAGGTAGCGGTTGAGGGCGGCGAAGAAGGCCTCGTCGCCGACGTAGCGGTGCAGCATGTGGAGCACCAGCCCTCCTTTGTTGTAGCTGTGGGCGTCGAACATGTCCTCCTTGTCCTCGTAGCCGAAGTGGATGAGGGGGTGGATATCGTTGGCGGCGGCAGCCAGGTAGCCTTGCAATTCGGTCAGCAGGTGGTAGTCGGCTTCGTCGCGGCCGTACTTGTGTTCCAGCCAGAGGTATTCGCTGTAATTGGCGAAGCCTTCCTGCAGGGTGAGGTTGGCCCAGCTCTCGCAGGTGACCAGATCGCCGAACCAATGATGGAACAATTCGTGGGCGACGATCTTGTCGTTGGTCAATTCGTCGATCAGGTCGCGTTCGGTGCCCTGCATGAATTCCCCGAAGATGACGGCGGTGGTGTTTTCCATGGCCCCGGAGACGTAGTCGCGCACGACGATTTGGCTGTACTTGGGCCAGGGGTAGGGGTAATCGAGCTTGTCGCTGAAGAACTGGAGCATTTCGGGGGTGTGGGGGAAGATGCGGCGGGCGTAGGGTTCGTATTCGTGCTCGACGTAGTACTCGACGGGGATGCCGTTCCAGGTGTCGCGCACGACGGCGTAGTCGCCGACGGCGATCATGAAGAGGTAGGGGGCGTGGGGCTGGTCGAGTTTCCAGTGGTCGGTGCGGGTGCCGTCGCCGTTGCGGGTGCTGGCGACGAGCAGGCCGTTGGAGAGGGTTTCGAGGGTGTCGGCGACGGTGAGCAGCAGCTCCTGGGTGCAGCGTTCGTTGGGCTTGTCGATGGTGGGGAACCAGCGCGAGTTGTGCTCGGTTTCGCCCTGCGTCCAGATTTGACGGGGTTTGCCGGGCTCTTCGCCGCGGGGGTTGATGAAGAACAGCCCCTTGTCGGAGGTGATGGCGGTGCTGCCGCCGGTTTCACTGGGCGAGGCCGTGTAGTCGATGAAGAGGGAGAGCTCCTCGTTTCGGGTGTAGGTTCGGTCCAGGAAGATGGTCACCTGCTGGCCGTCGTAATCGTATCGGAGGGGTTCGGAGCGGTCGGCGAAGCGAATGGCGTGAAACTCGAAGTTTTTGGCATCGAGGGTGACGCGGTCGATGGGGTAGAAGTAGGGGCGCAGGGTGAGGGTGGCTTTGCCGAGCACTTGTTCCTTTTCCCAGTCGAAACGCAAATCGAGGCGGGTGTGGAGCAAATCCACCGTGCGTCTGGCGCTGGGGTTGTAGGGCGGCAGCTCGAATTCTTCCGGGGTCTTCAGGTTCTCGGGCTTGGGCGCCGAGATGACCATTGTGTCCAGCTCGCGGTATTCGGTTTCGGGTTGGGGGGCGGTGGTCAGGGTTTGAGGGCCTTTGCAAGCCGTCAGCAGCCCGACGGTCAGGGCGAAAAGGAGGATTCGTTTCATGGTGTTTAAAAGCTCGTTTGTGTTTATTTGGCGCCTTCCGGCTCTCCCAAAGACGGTTTTTCGAACGATTGGCTGCTCAAAAACCCCTT
>CAZBYX010000481.1:289-2750 GCA_964496055.1 uncultured Saprospiraceae bacterium | reverse complement strand
GCTGTACTCACCCTTCAAATAAAGGGCTTTTACAGCGAGCTCCCTCCACTACCCGTACCTAAAAATGCTGTACTCACCCTTCAAATAAAGGGCTTTTACAGCCACGGTGCGCAAGTTTCGGCTCATCGAGGTGGCTGTACTCACCCTTCAAATAAAGGGCTTTTCGAGTGAGGTGCTTTGCGGTTGGAAAGGGGAGGGGGCGCGGTTTTTTTTCAATTGGTTTCGGGTTTGGAGGCGAGCTCCTTTCGCAGATTGAGGAGCAGGCGGTCGTAGATTTGGTTGAGGGTTTGGGGCAGTTTTTCGTTGAGCACCTCGATGCGTTCGGGCAGGGGTTTTTCGCGGCCCTGGCGTGCGCTGTCGAGCAGGCGATGGATGTGGGTGCGGAAGGCGAACAGGTCCCGGCGAATTTCATCGGGCAGCAGGATGCCATGGCCCTGCTCGTAGAAGATGCGGGGCAGGCGTTCGAGGAAATCATGGGCCTGTTTGGTGCGCAGGAACCAGGCTGCGGACGACCCGCCCTCGGGGCCGGACTGCTTTTTCAGGCGTTTCACGAAAACGGTCTTTTCGTTTTCCTTTTGCGACATGTAGGCTAACAAGCCCCACACGGCCCGCAGAGACTCCAGCCTGTGGTGGTACTGCATTTCCTCGCGCTTCAAGCGCCGCTCTTCCTTTTTTTCCCGCAGCCATCTTCGTATGCCAAAGCGATAGCCCAACCAGAACAAGATGAGAGGCAGCAGGATTTTGCCCGCGATAAGCTCGGTCCAGAATTGCCAGTCCGTCATAGCGAGGGGGTTGTGGGCAGGGTGCGGGCTCAGTCACCCTTCCCCTGAACCCTTTCAAGCAAATCCCGGTAAAGTTGCAGACTTTTTTCGATTAGCCATTCCATGAGGTTCCCATTTCCGGGGCGTTCGTCCTTCCACAGGGGCAGCTCGGCGGGAGAGGGCACCTCGTTGTGGGCGAATCGGTTGCGCAGGTTGAGCAGATGTTCGAATTCCTCGTCCGAACGCAGGATTTGGTGCTCCCGCAGCACCTCGAGGTAATTGCGATGTTTGAGGTAATCCCTGTTTTTTTTCGCGGTGCATTCCTTTTCGAAGCGGGAGTGGACGGCTTTTTCGAGCTCGAAAATCAATTGCAGGACTTCGTCTTGCCGGGTGATGGTTTTGGTCAGCTCCTGTTGGAGGCGTTCCCAATCGACGGATTCCGTGTTCAGCCATTGGAGCAGGCCGGGCAGGCGCCGGTCGTGGAGAGTGCGGCGCATTTTGCCGTAGTGGCGCGGACGCAATTTGGCTTCAATGCGGATGGGCTCGTTGCGGCCTTCCAGCGGGTACTCGAGCTGGAAGGTGATTTCCTGTTTCAGGGGGGAGTCGGGCTGGTCGAAGCCCACGTTTTCGAGCGTCCAACCCTGCAGGTTCATGTTCTTTTCCCTTTCCAGCTCCTGGCGAACGATCATCCAGAGCAATCGGTCTTGGAGCTGATAGCGGCGCAGGCGGCGCTCGGTGTCGTTGATGGTTCGGGCCAGGCACAGCAGGTCTTTTCGGCGGAAATCCGGGTCTTCCTCCTCGCTCCCTTGGGTGGCTTCGTTTTCGATTTGGGGGATGAGCTCGGAGAGGTTGCACCCGTCGGTGGTGTATTGGTGCTCGTTGCGGGCGTAGCGGCGCTCATAGCGGTAGAAGGCCTGCGGGGTGTCGAGGTAGGGTTCGAGCAATTTCATCAGGGTGAGCTGCTCCAGGGGGGTGTCGGCAGGGGAACCGTCGGGAGGGGGAAGCAGCTCGACGAATCGGCGGCGGAACAGGCCGCGGGGCAGCACCACCGCCCGTTCGTTCATTCGGGGCGGCAGGGAACGGCTGCGCAGGGGCGGAATCCAGTGCTCCATTTCCGGGGTAGGATTGGAACCGGATTTGAGCCTTCCTTGCAGGCGGGTGAGAAATTTTTCCCTGGCTCGGAGGTAGGCGATATAAAACTCCAGAATGCCCCGGATGGGTTTGGGTTGGCGTTTCCGGCTCCGAGCGGGGCACATTCTGTTTTTCAGGCGGAAGAGGAAGGGATGGTCTCGATTCGGTTGACCGACGAGTTCGAGCTTTTCGAACAGCTCGTAAACCTGCTCGGCGCCCTCGCGTCCGAAGAAGGCGAGCGCGGCCTGGAGCTCTCCGTACTCTTCGGAGTTGAGCTGTCGTCCGTCGGGGTGCTGCCAGTAGGCGATGTCTCGGGCGATCCAGGTGGCCAGGTCGCCGGCCCGGAGGAAGGGTCTGTTCGGGGGTTCGGCCAATTTGCGGAGCTGGCGCTTGGCTTCGAGGAGGAGCCGGAGGTTTTCCTCCAATTTGGATTGCAGCCAGTCCTGGGCCTTTCGTTCCTGGTTCGACAGGGTGCCGAGGAGCCAGCGGCGCAGGGGTTTGGGCAAGGGCAGGCCCGACAATCCGTAGCTTTCGAGCAGCGCGTTCAGGTCTGACGAGCTCCCGACCGG
>CAZBYX010000481.1:0-279 GCA_964496055.1 uncultured Saprospiraceae bacterium | reverse complement strand
TCTTTCAAATCCTCGAAAAATCGGCGGTAGTTCGTGTAGGTCTGCTCCAGGATTTCTTCCGCAGGAGGCATTTCCCAGTCGGGGTGTTCGCTGCGCATCAGTTCCCAGGCCAGCATGGGTGCCAGCTCCTGGGCAGGGAGGATGGCGTGGGGGGGCTCCTGCGGGACCGCTCGCCTGGCCTGGGGGGCTGTGGAAATATCGGGCCAGGCATCCTCCCCTGTGGGCCAGGAGTCTTGAAACCGCAGACCGATGCCCCAGTCGTTCAGGTGGTAGCGGGGG
>CAZBYX010000480.1:0-2774 GCA_964496055.1 uncultured Saprospiraceae bacterium | reverse complement strand
TTGCGGGGTTTGGCGGGGTCGAAGGGTTGGCGGGGGGTGTTGGTGGCGAAGTCGCGGTCCACGTAGGGTTTGTTGTCGGCGATGAAGTAGGGCCAGCCGAAGAAGCCGGGGGCCCGAGCCTGATTGACCTCGTCGTAGCCCATGGGCCCGAAGCCCACACTGTCCTTGCCGGCGTCGGGGCCGACGTCCCCCCAGTAGAGGTAGCCGCTGCGCGAGTCGATGGAAATGCGGAAGGGGTTTCGGCAGCCCATGACGTAAATTTCCGGGCGGCCCCGAGAGCCGTCTTTCGGGAAGAGGTTGCCGTCGGGGATGCTGTAGGTGCCGTCCGCCTCGGGTTTGATGCGCAGGATTTTCCCGCGCAAGTCGTTGGGGTTGGCACTGGATTTCTGAGCGTCCCAGGGGCTGCGCCCGGGCCGTTCGTCGATGGGTGCGTAGCCGTTGGAGAAGAAGGGGTTGGTGTTGTCACCGGTGGAGAGGTAGAGCAAACCGTCGGGCCCGAATTCCAGGGAGCCCCCCGAATGGCAACACTCCTGTCGCTGGGTGGGGACTTCGAGGAGGACCTTCTCCGTGCTCAGGTCCAGGGAATCGCCCCGAAATTCGAAGCGGCTGAGGTGTTGTTTGGGCTCCTCACCGGGGGGCGAATAGTAGAGGTACACCCAGTGATTTTCCTCGAAGTGCGGGTCGAGCGCCAGACCCAGCAAGCCGTCTTCCAGCTCGTGGAAGACATGCAGGCGATTGACGGTTCGGGAGGAGTCGGTTTGGGGGTCGAAGATTTTCACTTTGCCCCGGCGCTCGATGAAGAGGACGCGGCCGTCGGGCAGGAGTTCCAGCTCCATGGGTTCTTCGAGGAATTCGTCCAGCACCTCGATGACGAAGCGGTTTTCTTCCGGGGCTACGGTGGACAGCCCGTAATCCACGGGCTTGCCCGGCCCCGCCGCATAGAGGATGCCCCCGAGCAAGTGTTGGATGAAGAGGGGCTCGGCGTAGGTTTCCGAGGTGTGCCCCAAGCCCGTGTAGAAAGCGCGCCCGCCGTCGAATTCGTGGCACCAGGCGATGGGGTGGTTTTCGCCGTTGGTGCCCCCTTCGTAGGTGCTTTCGTCGAGGTTGAGCAAGACCCGGATGGCGGGGTTGATATCGCGGTAGTTGTACCACTCGTCGGCGCGTTTCCAGCGCTCGGGCAGGTGTTTGGTGGCGGGGTGCTCGGCGTCCACCCGTTCGATTTCGGCTTCGCGGACGTTTGGGTTGTTGGGATGCCCGTTGAAGTAGGCGCCCACCAGCTTGCCGTACCAGGGCCAGTCGTACTCGGTATCCGCAGCCGCATGAACCCCCACAAACCCGCCCCCGGCCTGGATGAAGCGGTTGAACTCGAGCTGCTGGGCGTCGTTGAGCACGTCGCCGGTGGTGTTGAGGAAGACCACCACGTTATAATTCTTCAGGGATTTCTCCTTGAAGACGGAGGCATCCTCAGTGGTGTCCACCCGGAAGCCGTGCTTTTGACCCAACTCCAGGAGGAGGGCTTTCCCGGCGGCGATGCTTTCGTGGCGAAAACTTTCCGTTTTGGAAAACACCAGCACGCTGATGAACTTTTTGGGGGCAAAGAAGCGCCAGGCCGCAAAGGCGGCGACGACGAGCAACGACAGGATGATGAGCGCTTTTTTCATGGTCGGTTTGCGTTTTGTTCAGGCGGGTTCTTCTCTTCCCGCTCCGACGAGGAGGAGGTCGGGGTGCGGGGCCCGGGTTCAGACATCGCAAATCTGCACCCCTTCGCGCAGGGCGGCCAGCTTGTCTTCGTAGGTGGGGATGAACTCCTGAGCCACGTAGCCCCGGTAGCCGGTCTCGACGATGGCGCGCATGATGGCGGGGTAGTTGAGCTCCTGCGAGTCGTTGATTTCATGCCTTCCGGGCACGCCGCCGGTGTGGAAGTGGGCGATGTAGTCCTTGTAGCGACGGATGGTGGCGATGATGTCTCCCTCCATGATTTGCATGTGGTAGATGTCGTAGAGGAGTTTGAAGTGTGGGGAGCCGATTTTGTCCACCAGGGCGGCCCCCCAGGCGGTGTGGTCGCACTGGTGGTCGGGGTGGTCTTTTTTGCTGTTGAGCAGCTCCATGACGAGGGTCAGGCCGCGTCGTTGGGCCTGACGGACGAGGGGCTCCAGGCCCCGGGCGCAGTTTTCGATGCCTTCCTCGTCGCTGAGGTTTCGGCGGTTGCCGGAAAAGACGATGACGTGCGGGATGCCGTGGTCGGCGGCGGCGTCGATGAGGGAGCGATAGGTCGCCTGCAGGGAGGCGTGGAGCTTCGGGTCGTTGAAGCCGTCGGTCAGGCTGGCGTTTTTATGGGTGGCCACGGCGCAGGTGAGGCCGTAGCGTTCCAGGGTGGGCCATTCCTCGGGCGTGGTCAGTTCGATGGAGCGGATGCCGATGTCCTGAGCCCCTTCGCACAGTTGCTCCAGCGGAATGCTCCAATAGCACCAGCGGCAAACGGAGTGCTGCAGATGCCCCTTTGGAGAAGCCTGCTCCGTCAACCGGACCCCCCGCAGCAGATTGGGGGCCAGAGCCGCCACCCCCGAAGTCAACAAGGTATGGCGCAACATCTTTCGGCGGGAAATGGAGGTGTCGTTCATGATGGAAAAAATTTCGTTCGCCGACAAAATAGCAAGCCCATGGAAATATTCATCCTCCCAATGCAATGGGATTGGCAGTGGGTGTACGATAGGTGGACGGTGGTGATCCCAAAGAAATACGTGGAAATACAGTTGAGACAAGTAGAAATAAGG
>CAZBYX010000479.1:0-2792 GCA_964496055.1 uncultured Saprospiraceae bacterium | reverse complement strand
CTCTCCACTCTATCACACCCCCACCCAACGAACAACGAACAACGAGCAACGAACAACGTCCCCCCCTTTACGACTTCCAAGGGGTTTACGCGGGCTCCTTTCTTTTCCGTGCCCGTTTGGGGAAGGCCACCCGGAGCACCTCGTCGAAGGATTCGACGAAGTGGACTTTGAGGCCTTTGCGGATGTGGGCGGGCAATTCGGCGAAGTCGCGTTTGTTGTCGAGGGGCATGATGAGCTCGGCGATGCCGACGCGTTTGGCGGCGATGGTCTTTTCCTTGACGCCGCCGATGGGCAGAACGCGGCCCGTGAGGGTCAGTTCGCCGGTCATGGCGATGCCGTCCTTCACGGGCTGGTTTTTGGCCAGGGAATACAGGGCCAAGGCCATGGTGATGCCGGCGCTGGGGCCGTCTTTGGGGGTGGCGCCGGCGGGCACGTGCAGGTGGATGAGGTGTTCGTCGAAGAACTTGTTGTCGGGGGCTTCGCGGGAGAGGAGGGCGCGGGCGTAGCTGTAGGCGATTTCGGCGCTCTCTTGCATGACGTTGCCCAACTGACCGGTGCGTTTGAAGCCGGCGCTGCCGGTACGGATGGCGGTGGCTTCCACATAGAGGGTGGCGCCGCCGTAGGGGGTGTAGGCCAGGCCCAGGACCACCCCCGGCAGGGGCTTTTTGTAAAGGCGCTCGGTGGTGAAGATGGGCTTGCCGAGCATCTTCTCCACATCGGAGGGCTCGATGTGGGAGGGGGCTTTGCGGCGCAGGGCCTGGTTCATGGCCACCTTGCGGATGATTTTGCGGATGAGCTTTTCCAGGTTGCGCACGCCGGCTTCGCGGGCATAGCGGTCGATGATGAGGCGGATGGCTTCCTCGCTGAAGGTGATTTCGTCCTTTTCGAAGCCCTGGGCCGCCAGTTGCTTCGGGATGAGGTATTGGCGGGCGATTTCGAGCTTTTCTTCGAGAATGTAGCCGGACAGGCGGATGACCTCCATGCGGTCGAGCAGGGGCCCCGGGATGGTGTCGAGTTGGTTGGCGGTGGTGATGAACAGAACGTTGGACAGGTCGTAGGGGATGTCGAGGTAGTGGTCGAGGAAGGCGGTGTTTTGTTCGGGGTCGAGGACTTCGAGCAGGGCGCTGGCGGGGTCTCCGTGGAAGCTGCTGCCGATTTTGTCGATTTCGTCGAGCATGATGACGGGGTTGCTCGTGCCGGCGCGCTTCAGGGCCTGAATGAGTTTGCCGGGCATGGCGCCGATGTAGGTGCGGCGGTGGCCCTTGATTTCGGCTTCGTCGCGCATGCCGCCGACGGAGAAGCGGAAAAACTTGCGGTTGAGGGCTTCGGCCACGGATTTGCCGATGGAGGTCTTGCCGACGCCGGGCGGCCCCACCAGACAGATGATGCTGCCGGCCACCCGCCCCCTTCGGGTGACGCTGCTGAGAAATTCGAGGATGGCGCTCTTGACGTCTTTCAGCCCGTAGTGGTCGCGGTCGAGGATGCGGCGGGCTTTGCGCAGGTCGTGGTTGTCCTCGGAGTAGATGCCCCAGGGCAGGTCGGCGATGAGCTCCAGATAGTTGCGCGTGACGTTGAAGTCGGGGCTCTGGGCGTTGAGGGTGCGCAGTTTGTCCAGCTCCTGCTCGACCACTTTTTGGGCTTCTTCGGGGAGCTCTTTTTCGGCGAGCTTCCTTTCGATTTTTTCGATTTCACTTTCGCCCTCCTCTTTCTCGATGCCGAGCTCCTTCTTGATGGCTTTGAGTTGCTCGCGCAGGAAAAACTCCTTCTGCTGGCGGTTGACCTTCTCCTCGATTTGCTTTTGGATGCGCTGCTGGATTTTGGCCACCTCCAGCTCCTCCTTGATGAGCTGGAGGAGTTTGCGGGCGCGGGCTTTGAGGTCGAAGGTTTCGAGCATTTCCTGCAGGGCTTCGCCGCCGGTGCTCATGAGGTTGGCGATGATGTCCATGGTCAGGCCCGGGGTGTCGAAGTTGAGCTGGGAGATGACCAGGTTCACCTGCTCGCGCACCAGGGGGTTGAGCTGCAGGAGGTTTTTGATTTCGGCGCTTATGGCCAGCATGTAGGCTTTGAGCTCGGGGTCGGGGCGGATGTCGGGGTCTTCGTGGTAGCGCACCTCCCAGCGGCGGGTGGGTTTGCGATGCACCTCGCGCACCTTTTTGAAGCGCGCATATCCCTGCCCGATGATTTGAACCGTATCGTTGGCGATTTTGGCTACCCTGAGAATCTTGAACACCGTACCCACCTCAAACAGCTCCCCCTCGGAGCTGCCGTTTTCGGAGGGCTCGCCGTTTTCGGGCGGGCGCGCCAGCACCAGGCCGATGTACCCCTCCTCGTGTTTGACGGCATGCTGGATGGCCCGCAAGGCTTCTTTGCCCACGAAATTGAGGGGCAGGGGCATGCCCGGAAACACGGGCCGCCGAAGGAGCGGCAGGATGGTCAGTTGCAGGGGGAAAACCTTGCGCAGGGGCTGCAAGGAGCGCTCGTCGGTTTCGAGGGTCGTTTCGGGTTCTTCCGTCCAGTCGAATTCCTGTTCGGGATGGTCGTTGGAGTTCATGGTTTGGGTTTTGGTTGGCGTTTGGGTTCGGCGGGCAGGGGATATTGCGGGGTGAAGATAGACCGACGGCCCGGCATTCCTCAAATTTCCTTCCGAAGGGTTCGGGCTGCCAATTTGGCTGATTTCGGGAAAAAATCTGCGCTTCATCGAAAATTTCCGGCAGCCGGTTCCGAACCCAACAATTTGCTTCCGTCACCTTCCCGCTCCTTTTTTTGCCCTTTCGCCTCGAGGCCATGCATTG
>CAZBYX010000478.1:0-2800 GCA_964496055.1 uncultured Saprospiraceae bacterium | reverse complement strand
TTCCTCCACCGCCTGCTCCGCCCTTGAACCCCCCAATGAAAAAGCCCACCCCCTCCCTCCTGCGGGGAGCGGGTGGGCTTTTTCATTGGGGGGTTCAAGGGCGGAGCAGGCGGTGGAGGAATTCGCGGACGAGGGCATCGAGGTTTCCGTCGGGTTGCAATTCGCCCATCATGCCGTAGAGGGCGGCGGAGCGTTTGCCGCCCAAGGGAGCGTGGCGGGCGGCGAAGCGCAAAAAGGCGGGTTGCCAGGCGCGGGGCAGGACGCGGGCCAACGCGCGGGCGGCAGCCACCTGAGCGCGGGTGCCGAGGCTTTCGAGGGAGGTTTTTTGCACCGCGGCGTGGGCTTGGGCGGCATCTTCGAGGAAGGCATCCACGACGGCGACGTGGGCGGGGGTGACGCTGAAATGGAGGCTGGGGGGCAGTTGCTGGCGGTCGATGAGCCAGCCGCGCAGGCCCAGCTCGTCGCCGAAGCGGTAGATGTCGAACCCCTCGGATGCCAGCGCGAAGAGGCTCATGTCGGGGTCGGAGAGGACGCGCAAGCCCGGCAAAGCCTGGAGCCCTTCCTGGAGGCGCCGGGTGGTGTGCCAGATCGTTTCCGCCAGCCGGGTGTACCCTTCCCGGCCGAGGAAGCGCAACACCGCATAGGCGGCGGCGATGGCGCCGCCGGGGCGGGTGCCGCTGAGGGCGGGAGAGGCGTAGATGCCGCCGGGCCAGTCGGCATAGACGTAGAACTGTGCCTTGCGCATTTCGGGGTCGCGGTAGAGCAGCAGGCTGGCTCCCTTGGCGGCGTAGCCGTACTTGTGCAGGTCGGCGGAGAGGGAGGTGACGCCGGGCACGGCGAAGTCGAAGGGGGGCACGGGTCGCCCCAGTCCACGCAGGAAGGGCAGCAGGAAGCCCCCGATGCAGGCGTCCACGTGGCAGGGGATGCCCCGTTCGCGGGCAGCGGCGGCAACGGGAGGGATGGGGTCCACCACGCCGTGGGGGTAGGAGGGGGCGGAAAGGACGACCAGCGCGGTGTGTTCGTCCAGCGCGCGAATCATGGCCTCGGGGTCGGCGCGGAAGTCTTCGCGCAGGGGGACGACCCGCGCCTCCAGCCCGAAATAGTGGCAGGCTTTGTGAAAGGCGGGGTGGGCGCTGGCCGGCAAGACCACCTGCGGCCGCCCCCGCCCGCCCCGCCGACGGTACCACTCCCGCGCGGTGTGCACCGCCATGAGGATGCTTTCGGTGCCGCCGCCGGTCAGGTTGCCGCAGGTTTCCGCGTCGCCGTGGAACAGGTCGGTGCACATGGCCACCACCTCCATCTCCATGCGGCGCAGGCTCTCGAAAGCCGTGGGGTTCAGCGCGTTTTCGGCGAAAAAGCGCAGGAAGGCCTGCTGCACCAGGCCGTGCACCTCTTCCCCCGCAAAGTACACGTAGGCGAAGTTGCGGCCCCGCTTCCAGTCGGTGTCGCTGCTTTTGAGGGCATCCAGGTGCTCGAGTAGCGCCTCCCGGGGCATTCCTTTTTCCGGAAATCGAATCGCTGCCATAGGCAAGAGGGTGTGAACGTGACGGGGTGACGCGTGACGGCGTGACACGTGACGCGTGGGTCGATTCCTCAAATCTTCGGTTCCTCAAATCCTCTTCTCATTGTCATTCGCCAGCGCAATAAAGGTAAGGGTTTGGGTTTGGGAGCTCATTGGAGCCACTGTTGGAGGAGGTGGGCCATTCCGATGCCGAGGAAATTGCCGATGGCATAGCCTGCCAGGCCCGTGGCGATGCCGGCGAAGACGAGGCGGCGGTTGCCGATGACGGAGGCGACCTGCCCGATGAATGGGGGCCCGTAGAGGGCGGCGGTGGCGGTGATGAGGGCCGTGTCGCGGTCGATGCGCAGCAAGCGGCACAGCAGCAGGTGGAGCAGCAGGGTGCCCCCCAGGACGGCAGCGGTAAAGGCCACGATGGTGCCACCGCGCAGGTAGAGGTCGCCGAAGTCGGCGAGCATGCCCACGGCGACGCAGAACATGAGCAGCAGGTAGTCGCCCGTTTCGAAAGTGCCGGGCAGATTGCGGATGCGCGGCGAAAAGGACAGCCCCACCGACAGGGCCGACAGCAGCAGGATGAGCAAACCCACCTGCTCCAGCCCTCCGCTCAAAAGGTAGGTCAGGGCCAGGGCGGCCGCCCCGACGGCGAGGGCGAGGGCGAGGTTCAACAGGACCTGCCGCCAGCCGAAGGCGCGCCGTGCCGGGGCTCCGGCGCCCGGGCCGTCGCGCGGACCGGGGTAGTCGGGCAGCAACCATCCGTAGCAGCGATGCGCCACGGAGGTGAAGAAGACCAGCACCACCCCTCCGCAGAGGATGTCGGCGGCGTTGAGGTACACGAAGAGGTTCTCCTCGGCGCCCAGGGCGATGCCCACCGCGTTCATGTTGGGGGTGCCGCCGGTGTACACGCCCACCAGCATACCCGCGGGCACCCACACCTCTTCGAGGCGATGGCGAAAAGCCCAGGCCGCCGCCGCGCAGGCCCCCAAACCGCACACCACCACCCCGGCAAAGCTCCACAGCACCGCCGGGGCTTGCCGCCACCAGGCTTTCAGGTCGGTGGAAAACAGCAGCAGGGGAATGGCCGCCACCACCGCCCCCTCGCTGAGGCGATGGCTCAGGGCCGCATCCAGGGGCAGCAGGTCCAGGTTGGCCAGCAGGATGCCAGCCAGATAGCTCAGCACCACGGGGCTGAGCCAGCTTTCGGTTCCCAGCCGACGGGTCAGGCGGGTGAGCACGTAGGGCAGCAACACGATGAGCAGCAACTGCATGGGCAGGGCGGAAGGA
>CAZBYX010000477.1:0-2801 GCA_964496055.1 uncultured Saprospiraceae bacterium | reverse complement strand
CAACGAACAACGATTTGACATCTTCCCCTCCTCGAATCTCCCCTTTGGCGAGGGATTTGCAAGGGAAGCACAAAGCCTTCTGTTTCCTTCGAAAACGAATGAAGGAATACGCTATGGGAACTTTGCTGCTTTCTGCACTTTTGGCGCTCGGCCTGAGCGTGCTCGTCGGACTGCTCGGTCTGATCAAGAAGTTTTATGGTTGGTGGATGCACACGCGGTGGGGCCACACCCGGGTGGAAGACTGGGAATGGGAAAAGATGTAAGCCCCCCCTCCAACCGCCTCCCCCGCTTCCCTTACCTGTTTGGAATCGAAGCCCTTCGCGGCTTGCCTCTCCCCCACGCCCTCACACGGGGCGCAGGTAGGCCGGGTCGTAGGTCCATTCGAGGATGTTGTGGAAGTCGTAGTTTTCGGGATCGGGCAGGTAGTAGCGGGCGCGTTCGTGATCGGGCAGGGTGAGCACGTGCAGGTCGCCGAGGACCATGCGGGAAAATTCGGTGTCGATGTTCACCAGGCGGGGCGGGATGACGCCGTCCTCGTTCTCGATGTCGTGCATGAAGAGGGGGACGATTTCGGCGTTCCGGGTGGTGGCGACGATGCAGCCCTTGAGGCCCTGCTCGTAGAGTTTTTTGACGCCCATTCCCAGGATGGTGCAGAGGGTGAGGTCGTAGGCCACGGGGCGGCAGCAGCGCAATTCGTACCCCATCTCCACGGGGCGACTCTTGATTTCCAGCCCCAGCTCTTTCAGTTTCCGCTGAACCAGGACGTTGATGATGTGCGCTTTGGAGACGTTGCCCAGCTCGGGGTGGCCGTGGGCGTCGTAGGTGAAGGTGATGCCGCAGTTCTTGAGGTCTTCGTTGTCGAGGATGTGGAAAACCCCCTCGGAGACGATGGCCACCCCGTGCTCGATGCCCTCGATCTTGCGCTTCACCATGCTGGAGATGATCAGCCGGACGATCTTGTCGATGGTGATTTTGGTCTTGTTGAACATCTCCGGGATGATGATGACGGGGAAGTGGCAGGAGGCGCCGATGTGGAAGGCCAGGTGGCCGGCGGAGCGCCCCATGGAGGCGATGACGAACCAGTTGCCGCTGGTGCGGGAGTCCTCGTAGATGGTGTTGCCGATTTTGACGCCTTCGTCCTTGGCGCTGTTGAAGCCGAAGGTGGGCATGTCGTCGGGCAGGGGGATGTCGTTGTCTATGGTTTTGGGCACGTGGATGTTCTGCAGCTCGAAATGTTTTTGAGCCAGGAACTTGGCCAGGCGGTTGCTGGTGGAGGCCGTGTCGTCGCCGCCGATGGTGACCAGGAGCTTGACGTTGTTCTGGATGAAGAAATCGGCGCTGAACTCCTCGTCCTTGGGCTTGTAGCGGCTCATGCGCAGGGTGGAGCCGCCGCGCGGGAAGATGCGATCGGCGTAGTGGAAGTTGATGTCCACGGTTTCGGCCCGGCCGTTGAAGAGGTTTTTGAACCCGTCGTGGATGCCGATGACGCGGTACCCGTCCTTGAGGAAGACCTTGGCGATGGTACTGATGACGGTATTGATGCCGGGGGCGGGACCACCCGCGCAAAGGATGGCAATGGACTTTTTCATAAGCGGAAAAGGTGGCGGTTGAATTTGGTCAGGCGAGACGGGCAAAGGTACGAAAGAAAGGATTACGGCGGAGGTCGTTTCGCGCGGATGGCAATGCTGCGCTTGGTCGCAACGGTTGCCGAGAAAGGGGGCGCCCAGGCTGTCCATTGCGGCTTTTTTCCCCAACTTTGCAACCCGCCGGGGGGCGCCCCCCACTTTCGAGGGGCTGCGGATTTCCCCCAAGCCAACCAGGAAGAACTATGAACGCATGGAAAATCGGGCTGGTGTCGGCCCTGCTGCTGTGGACCACCGCCTGCGAACTGAGCGACAGCCCGGAACCGGTCCCCGCCTACCTGCACATCCCGGGCTTCGAGCTGGAGCCCACCCCGGGCCTGCAGCACGGCAGCCTGACGCAGAAAATCACGCATGCCAAGGTCTTCGTCCGCACGCCGGGCAGCACCGAAAAATCCCTGGCACTGGGCATGCTCAACCTGCCCATCACCGTGCCCGTGCTGAAGACCGGCCCCGTGGAGGTGCAACTCATCCCCGCCATCAAAGCCAACGGCAGCAGCCTCAGCGTGCGCGAATACCCCTTCTACGAGCAGGCCCTGCTCCAAACCACCCTCGAAGCCGCCGAAGTGGACACCATCCGCCCTAAAACCCGCTACAAGTCCGACAGCGTCTTCGAGTTCATCGAAGACTTCGACGACCCCGACAACACCCACCAGTTCAGCGATGACCTCGACGGCGACCCCACCCACACCCTCACCGTCACCACCCAGGACGCCCTCGAAGGCCGCGGCTCCGGCCTCTTCCTCCTCGACGGCGACCACCCCCTGGCCATCGTCGCCACCGAGCGCATCTTCGAACTCGACCGCAGCACCCAACTGGCCACCTACGTCGAGCTGGACTACCGCAATGACGTCCACCTCGAAGTGGGCTTCTTCGACATCATCAACGGGGTGGAAATTCCCGACTTCGCCTTCGTCATCCGCCCCCGCGAAGAATGGAACAAAATCTACCTGGACCTGACGGACTTCATCCTCCAACAGCCCAACAACCCGCGCACCTTCCGGCTGGCATTGCGCGCCATCCAGCCCCTGGAAGACAGCACCCAGACTTCCCGCGTCCTCATCGACAACGTGAAGCTGCTCCACTTCTGACAGCCCTTGTTCGAGCGGGGCGGGTGCGCCGGGAAGGGGTGGGCGCACCCCCGCAGCCCCTCCCCCGAAC
>CAZBYX010000476.1:0-2802 GCA_964496055.1 uncultured Saprospiraceae bacterium | reverse complement strand
GGTTGCGGGTTGGGGGGCGGTGACGGCCACTTTCCGGGGGGTGGAGAGGGTGTCTTTTTGGAGTTCGCGTTGTTGTTGGCGGAGGGCTTGCTGGCGGGGGTGAAACAGCCGGGTGGTGTTGCGGCCCAGGTTGTCCAGGCGTTTTTGGATGGAGGCGTCGATGGAGTCGATGGCCTGGCGCAGCTGGCGGCTGTTCAGCATGGAGTAGTGGTTCTTGAAGAGCTGTTCGTCGGTGCGGTTGAGCTCGAACTCGTCCAGGTCGAAGACTTTGTACCAGGTGCGGAAAGAAGTGCGCACGAAGGGCAAGGTGCGCCCCCCCTTTTCTTTGGTGGAGGGTTTGGGCTCCATATACTGCTGCCCGTCGTGGAGTTCCATGACGAAGAAGCTGCCGTCTTGGGTGACGTACATTTCCCCCGATTTGGCGGCCACGGCCAGATAGCGGCCCTTTTCGGCTTCGCTGTGGTCGTAGATGAGCACGTCCTCGATGTGGCGGTTGTCGGGCAGCTTTTTGCCGATGCGGATGGCGTAGCCCTTGAAGTCGTCGTTGAACACACCTTCGTCCAGGGTCAGGGTGGGCTTTTGCTTGCGGATGTCGTAAAGCCGGGACTTGAACTTGAGGTTGGAAACCGGGATGAGGTTGTTCAAACAGAAGTAGGAAAACAGCGCAATGCCGGCCGTCAGCACGATGAGCGGGCGCATCACGCGCCACAGCGAAACCCCCGCCGATTTGAAACTCGACAGCTCGTAGCGCTCCGCCATGTTCCCCAACACCATCACCGACGTGAGCAGCACCGCCACCGACAACGACATCGGAACCATGGACACGCTCAGGTAACTGACCAGCTCCACCAACAGAAAGAAGCCCACCCCCTTGCCCGCTATGTCGTCGATGTAGAGCCACAGGGTCTGCAATACGAACACGAAAAGGGCTATGGCAAAAGCCACCCCGAACGGCGGCAGAAAATTGCCCACCATCAGGCGGTCCAGGATTTTTATGTGCTTTCGAATACCCATGCCCCGGCAAAGATAAGCCCCAGCCAAGCAAGTCCGGTTGGGGAACGATGCGCCGGAATGGGTTAAGGGGGCGGAAACACATGGAAATAAAAAGAGAGGGTAGGGTGGGGAGGTGGGTTTGGGAGGAAATAAATGGAAATAGGTGGAGACAAGTTTAATTTGTCCTTCCACCCGCGCTCCCGACCCTTTCCTGCAAAATCGTAAAACTGTAAAACCGTCAAACCGTGGTGTGGGTGTGGAAGAGGGGGGAGTGATGGGGGGCAAACTGCGCTCAACTGCGAAAAAAGCTGCGGAGCACTGCGGTTCAGGCCCCCCAACCCAATCCACCGATTCCACCGATTCCACCTCGGTCGGACAGCAGATGCGCGATTTGGCCATGCGAACGGGCACCAAAGTTCGTTTGCGGGTTTTTTCCTGGAAATTCAGACCTTTCGGCGCGGGTGTGGGAACCATCAAATTTTGGAGCATGAAAGCAATCGAGCATCAGGGGCGGCGGGTGGCGTATGAGCTGGAGGGCCGGGGTTCGGTGGTGGTATTGCTGCACGGCTTTTGCGAAGACCACCGCGTGTGGGAAGGGCTGCTGCCCTACCTGGAGGGTTTTCGCGTGCTGCGCATCGATTTGCCCGGATTCGGCGATTCCGACCCGCCCGCCCAACCCACCCTGGAAGCCCTGGCCGACAGTGTGCGGGCCGTCCTCCAATCGGAGGGCATCGCCCGTTATGCGCTCGTGGGGCACAGCATGGGGGGCTACGTGAGCCTCGCCCTGGCGGAAAAACACCCCGATGAACTGAAGGGGCTTTGCCTCTTTCATTCGCATCCCTTCGCCGATTCGGAAGAGAAAAAAGCCGCCCGGGACAAGGGCATCGCATTCGTACGGGAAAACGGCGTGGCGCCCTACGTGCAGGGCCTCATTCCGCAGCTCTTCGCCCACGATCGGGAAAAAGGCTACCCCGAAGCCGTCAACCGCCTCATCCAGCAGGCCGGCGCCTTTCCCCCGGAAGGGGTCATCGCCGCCCTGACCGCCATGCGCGACCGCCCCGACCGGGCTCCCGTGCTGCAAGGACTGCCCTGCCCCGTGCTCTTCATCATCGGAAAAGAGGACGCCGCCGTGCCCCTGGAGCAAAGCCTGGCCATGACCCCCTTGCCCGAAGAAGCGGAAATCCTCCTCCTCGAAGGCGTCGGCCACATGGGCATGTTCGAAGCCCCCGAAGAAACCGGGACGGCCCTGCGCCGCTTCCTCCTAAAACTCGACCATGAAAATTGAACTGCACCGCATAGACGACGCCTTCCGCATGCAGGCCGTCAACGAAAGCGGCGAAACCCTGGAAATGGACGGCACCCGCGATATCGGCGGCTCCGAAAAAGCCATGCGCCCCATGCAACTGGTGCTCGCCGCACTCGGGGGCTGCTCCAGCATCGACGTCATCCACCTGCTCCGCAAAATGCGCCAAAACCTCCAGGACATCCGCCTGACCATCCAGGCCGAACGCTTCGAAGACCAGGTGCCCAGCCTCTTCAAAACCATCCACGTGCACTACCGCCTCCAGGGCGAACTCGACGAAGCCAAAGTCGAACGCGCCATCCGCCTGTCCATGGAAAAGTATTGCTCGGTGGCCAAAATCCTCGAAAAAACCGCCACCCTCTCCTGGAGCTATGAAATCGAACCGTGAAAACGGGGTGAATGGTGGAGGGACGATGGGTGCACGGTGGGCAAGACATTGAAACAAATGGAAATATGCGTAGAAACAAATGGAAATAGGTGGAGACAAATGGAAATAAAAGGTCTCA
>CAZBYX010000475.1:0-2807 GCA_964496055.1 uncultured Saprospiraceae bacterium | reverse complement strand
TTCTGATAGGCGGAATCGGCTGCAACGCGCTGTGGGATTTCCTCTGTGATCAATTTGTGAACGCGATCGGCATCGGTCCAGGGAATGTTTCCGAACTGTTCGTTGAATGAGCGGATGATGTTGGAAAGCAGGTCGAGTTCGGGCTCTGCCCGATGCCCCCCTCCCGCCGTGGGCACGGGGTCGATCTCCGCGTCGGCATCCTGCAGGATGATTTGCATGGTAGCTTGTTTTTCAGCGCGGTAGCTCTCCATGTCGATGGCTTCCAAAATGCCTCTCGAGAGATCCTCCTCCTTAGGGGCCGGCAGTTTGGGGACGAGGAAATTCAGAAAAATGGAAAGGATCTCCCAGGCTGCATTGTTGTAGGGCAGAATGGAAGAGAGGAAGCTGTAAGTGCGCAGAAAGGCTTTGGCTTTGCCCTTGAAATCCACCTGGGCATCTTCATCGAGGTCCTGGATATAAACTGCCGCACAGACATCGAGAATGGGGTCTAGCTGGTCGCGGTCGACACCCTTGAGATAAGCTTCGACGAATTGATCCACCTTTAGCGGGGAATAGACCTGGTATCCATCCAGGGCGGCTTTGAGGTCGTGCAGTTTGTTGGGGTCGGTCTCATCGGCCAGGATGGTGGTGCGGTAATAGGGCTCGAAGGCCTTGCGGATGGCCTCGGGGTCGTTGACGAAATCGAGCACGAAGGTGTCGTGCTTTTGGGGATGAGCCCGGTTGAGGCGCGAGAGCGTCTGTACGGCCTTCACGCCTGATAGGGGTTTGTCCACATACATGGTGTGGAGCAGGGGTTCGTCGTACCCCGTCTGGAACTTGTCAGCCACTACGAGGAAACGATAGGGGTCTTCGCGGAAGCGGTCGGGAATCTGGCTCGAGGCAAAACCATTGAGGGTGGCTTCGGTGACTTTGACTCCCCCATACTCATGCTCACCCGAGAAGGCCACGATGGCCCGATACGGGCTTTTCCGTTCCTGAAGGTAGCCCTGAATAGCGTGGTAATACTTGATGGCGTTTTCGATTCCGCTGGTGATGACCATGGCGCGGGCCTTGCCGCCGATTTTCCCTTTGGCGATGACCTGATCGTGGAAGTGATCCACCATGATTTCCGCTTTGATGCGGATGGCGTGGTCGTGTCCTTCCACGAAGCGTCGCAGTTTGCGCTGGGCTTTGCGCACGTCGAATTCGGGGTCTTCCTCGATTTTTTTCATGAGCTTGTAGTAGCTCTTCACCGGCGTGTAGTGGGCCAGCACATCCAGGATGAAGCCCTCCTGGATGGCCTGCTTCATGGTGTAGCTGTGGAAGGGCCGGTGTTTTACGGTGCCGTCGGGCTGGGGTTCGGGCTCGCCGAAGATTTCCAGGGTCTTGTTCTTGGGCGTGGCCGTGAATGCGAAGTAGCTGGCATTCGGCAACAGTTTGCGGGACTCCATCAGACGGTTGATCCGATCTTCGATATCTTCCTCCTCGTCGGTCTGGGCGCCGGTTAGCGCAATGTGCATTTTGGAGGTAGTCTGACCACCTTGGCTGGAATGCGCCTCGTCGATGACGATGGCGAAATGGCGGCCGCGGTGCTCGTCACCGATTTCATCCAAAATGAAGGGAAACTTCTGGAGGGTGGTGATGATGATTTTCTTTCCGCTTTCGATGAAGCGGCGCAGGTCTCCGGAGCGCTCTGCATGGCCCACCGTGGCACGCACCTGAGCATACTGCTTGATGGTGTCCCTGATTTGCTGGTCGAGGATGCGGCGGTCGGTTACCACGATGATGGAATCGAAGATAGCCTGCCCCTCTCTTCGTAGTCCGACCAGCTGGTGCACCAGCCAGGCGATGGAGTTGGACTTGCCGCTGCCCGCCGAGTGCTGGATGAGGTACCGGCGGCCCGGCCCCTTCTGAGCGGCATCTTCCAGCAGCCTGCGCACGACGTCGAGTTGGTGGTATCGAGGGAATATCTGCTTGCGGCGCTTCTTGCCCGTGCGCGGGTCTTTTTCCTCGATGAGCTGGGCGTAGTGCTCGATGATGTCGGTGAGACTTTCGCGGGTCAGGATGCGCTTCCAGAGGTAGTCGGTCTTGAGTCCCTCGGGGTTGGGCGGATTGCCGGCGCCGTCGTTCCAGCCCTGGTTGAAAGGAAGGAACCAGGAAGCTTTTCCCTGCAAGTGGGTGCAAAACCACACCTCGTTTTCGTCGAGGGCGAAATGAGCCAGGCAACGCCCGAGCTCGAAAAGCTTTTCGCGGGGGTTGCGGTCGCGCTTGTACTGTTCGATGGCGTCGCGGTAGCTCTGTTTGGTCAGCCGGTTTTTCAGCTCGAAGGTGAACACGGGCAAGCCGTTGATGAAGAGCGCCAGGTCGAGTGCGCGTTGGGTTTCGTCGCTACTGTATCGGAGCTGGCGGCTGACGGAAAAGCGGTTCTGCTCGTAGAGTGCCCGAGCCTGCTCGTTGCCGGGCGAAGGGGTGCCATAGAAGAGTACGATATGGTGTGGCCCGTGTTGAATGCCGTTGCGAAGCACATCCACGATGCCCCGCCGGCTTATTTCCCCCTGCAGGCGGGCGAGGAATTTACGACGGGTGGGGCTGTCATTGCCGAGGTCGAGTTCGTCGGCGATTTCGGGTTGGGTAACCCGAAGAAAGTGGGTGAGCTGATAAAGGTCCACGCAGTACTCCCGATCGTAGTGAGTCGGATCGCCCGGCAGCCAGCCGACTCCCCCATAAGGTTCCTTCCCCTCCGCAACATCCGGTAACCCCTCACCCTGGACGGGCCTGCAATCCGTTCCGGTGAGCGCCTGACAGATGCGGGTTTCGAGCCCGGCTTC
>CAZBYX010000474.1:0-2812 GCA_964496055.1 uncultured Saprospiraceae bacterium | reverse complement strand
CGGCGGCCGACTCCAGATTCGCAGCTCGCCCGGGGAAGGCACCCAGCTCGCCCTCCACTTGCCCCCCCTGAAACCACCCACCGTTCCTCCCGCAAAAGGTTAAACATTTGCAAAATTTTCATCTTTTTGGGCTTCCTGCCCTTTCCCGGCACAATTCTTTTACCTTTGCCGCCTTTAGCTCACATCTCACAAAATTTCATGAATTTTAAAGACTTAGGAATCGTTGACCCCATCCTGAAAGCCCTGGAAACCGAAGGATATCGCCAGCCCACCCCCATTCAGGAACAAGCCATCCCCCTTTTGTTGCGCGGAAAAGACCTGCTGGGCTGCGCCCAGACGGGCACCGGCAAAACCGCCGCCTTCGCCATTCCCATCCTCCAAAAACTTTGGGAAGCCCGGAACGGCCGCCGCGGCCCGCGTCCGATACGCGCCCTGGTGGTGACCCCCACCCGCGAACTTGCTCTGCAAATCGGGGAGAGTTTTCAGACCTACGGGCGCCACACCGGCCTGCGCACCGCCGTCATCTTCGGGGGCGTCAAACAGCACGCCCAAACCCAGGCCCTGCGCCGGGGAGTGGATGTTCTGGTCGCCACGCCCGGCCGCCTGCTCGACCTCATGAACCAGGGCTACGTCAGTCTGAAGGACGTGGAGTACAGCGTCCTGGATGAGGCCGACCACATGCTCGACATGGGTTTCATCCACGACATCCGGCGCATCGTGCGGGAGCTGCCCGCCCGCCGGCAGTCTCTGTTCTTTTCGGCCACCCTGCCGCCGGCCATCCTCGAGCTGGCGCACAGCATCCTCGGCGAACCGGAGCGCATCACCATCCGCCCCGAGCAAACCACCGCGGAAAAAGTGGAGCAAGCCGTCTTTTTCGTCGGCAAGCGGGACAAAGCCAAATTGCTGGTGCACCTGCTGCGGGAACAACCCCAGGACTCCACTCTGGTTTTCTCCCGCACCAAGCACGGCGCCGACCGCATCGTCCGCCTGTTGCGCAAGAAGGGCATCCCCGCCGACGCCATCCATGGCAACAAGACCCAGAACGCCCGCCAACGCTCGCTGAACCGCTTCCGCAGCGGCCGCACCCGCGTGCTCGTCGCCACCGACATCGCCGCCCGCGGCATCGATGTGGAAGCCCTGGGGCGGGTCATCAACTACGACCTGCCCAACATTCCCGAAACCTACGTGCACCGCATCGGCCGAACCGGCCGGGCCGAAGCCAGCGGCGTGGCCCTTTCCTTTTGCGATGCCTCGGAAAGACCCTACCTGCGCGATATCCAAAAACTCATCGCCCAGCGCATTCCCGTCGTCGCCGAGCACCCCTACCCCGAAGCCCTCACCGACTCCCCCCAACCCATCCCGCCGCACCACCCGAGACGGCCTGCCCGCAAACCCCGCAGGCGCCGCCATTACAGCCATTGACGGTTGGTCGGGCATGGGAAAGCCCTCCGGAACAGCTTCCGGGGGGCTTTTCGCGTTTTGCGGGGCGGGTTTTTTCCTTTCCTTTGCCCCGGTCAACGCCATCCTCGAATGGACTGGAATCATTTGCCCAAAGTGGAATTGCACCTCCACCTGGATTGCTCGCTGAGCTTCGAGGTGGTTCGCGCCATTTGCCCCGAAATGGATGAGCAAGCCTATCGGGAGGCTTTCATCGCGCCGCCCAAGTGCACCGATCTGGCGGATTTTCTGCGCAAAGCCATCAACGGCATCCTGCTGATGCAAACCCGGGAAAACCTGCGCCTCGTCACCCTGGATTTGCTGCGCCAACTTGAACGGGAGGGGGTGATTTACGCCGAAATCCGCTTCGCCCCCCTGGAGCACCTGCGCGAAGGCCTCCACCCCGAAGATGTGGTGGAAACCGTGCTGGATGCCCTGGAGGAGGGGGTGGGGGAGACGGGTGTGGAAGCCGGGCTCCTCCTCTGTACGTTGCGGCACTACGCCCCCTGGCAGAGCATGGAAACGGCCCGCCTCGTCCAGCGTTTTCGGGGCACGCGCGTCGTGGGGTTCGACATCGCCTCCGACGAAGCCAATTACCCCATCGATGCACACATCGGGGCCTTCGAGTTCGTTCGGGGGCACGGCATCCCCTGCACCGCCCACGCCGGCGAAGCCCGCGGCCCCGACAGCGTCTGGGAAACGCTGCTCCATTTTCAGCCCCGCCGCCTGGGGCACGGCGTGCGCAGCGCCGAAGACCCTCGCCTGCTCGATTTCCTCCTCGAAAACGACATCCACCTCGAGGTCTGCCCCACCAGCAACGTGCAGACCAACGTGTACCCATCCATCGCACAGCACCCCGTCAACGACCTGTACGCCCGGGGGCTGTCCCTCGGCATCAACACCGACGGGCGGGCCCTGTGCCACACCACCCTCCAGCGCGAATACCAGACCCTCCACCAAACCTTCGGCTGGGGGAGCGCTCACTTTCAGCACTGCAACCGCGAGGCCCTGCGCCACGCCTTCCTCCCCGATGCGAAAAAGCATGCCCTGGCCCGGCGCCTGCAACCTACCTCTTCCGCTGAAGATTGATTGCTCCCGATTTCTTTGTCGTGCCTTAAAGGTTAGGCGCATCCTGCTGCGGGCGAGGGTCCAATGGTGGTGTGGGTTTGGGGGGGGATTGGGTACACCGAGAACCCCGGAGAAGGCTCAGAGAGCCACCGAGGGCCGCCCGCAAAACCTCCCTGTTTCCAGTAAAATCGTAAAACTGTAAAACCGTAAAATCGAAGGGAGGGTGTGGGTTTTGAGGTTGGGGTTTGTTTGAACCACAGGGTAAACGGAGGTGCCCACAGAGTGAACAGAACCCTACCCACACCCG
>CAZBYX010000473.1:0-2831 GCA_964496055.1 uncultured Saprospiraceae bacterium | reverse complement strand
TGCGCACCCATCGTACCCCCATCGTACCCCCTTGAAACCCTGAAACCCTGAAACCCTGAAACCTTGAAACCGCGACACCTTGAAACCGCGACACCGCGAAACCGCGAAACCTTGACACCGTGAAACCATTACCCACCCATTACGACCCCTCGACGAAAGAGCGCAAGTGGTACGACCACTGGATGCAGCGCGGCTATTTCCGCAGCGTGCCCGACGAGCGCGAGCCTTACACCATCGTCATTCCGCCGCCGAACGTCACCGGCGTGCTGCACATGGGGCACATGCTCAACAACACCATCCAGGACATCCTCATCCGCAGGGCGCGCCAGAAGGGCTACAACGCCTGCTGGGTGCCCGGCACCGACCACGCCTCCATCGCCACCGAAGCCAAAGTGGTGAAGATGCTGCGTGAGCGGGGCATCTCCAAAGACCAAATCTCCCGGGAGGAGTTTCTGAAATACGCCTGGGAGTGGAAGGAAAAGTACGGCGGCATCATCCTGGAGCAGCTCAAATTGCTGGGCGCCTCCTGCGACTGGGAACGCACCCGCTTCACCATGGAGGAAAAGCTCAGCCGCGCCGTCATCCACGTCTTCGTGGACCTCTACCGCAAGGGCAAAATCTACCGCGGCCTGCGCATGACCAACTGGGACCCCGAAGCCAAAACCGCCCTTTCGAACGAGGAAGTCATCTATACCGAAGAGCAGAGCAAACTCTACTACGTGCGCTACCGCATCGAAGGCACCGAAGACGAGTGGATCACCATCGCCACCGTGCGCCCCGAAACCATCCTGGGCGATACGGCCATCGCCGTCCACCCCGAAGACGAGCGCTACACCCACCTGGTGGGCAAGCGCGCCCTCGTGCCCCTCATCGAGCGCTCCATCCCCATCATCGCCGACGCCTACGTCCAGCGCGAGTTCGGAACCGGCGCCCTCAAAATCACCCCCGCCCACGACCCCAACGACTACGAAATCGGGCTGCGCCATCAGCTCGAAATCGTCGATACCCTGAACGAAGACGGCACCCTGAACGAAGCCGCCCAGCTCTACGTGGGCAAAGACCGCTTCGAGGCCCGCAAGCTCATCGTCGCCGACCTCGAAGCCGCCGGCCACCTCGTCAAGGTGGAGGACTACCTCAACAAGGTGGGCCGCTCCGAACGCACCAACGCCATCGTCGAGCCCCGCCTGACCATGCAGTGGTTCCTGTCCATGAAGGAGTTCGCCCGCACCGCCCTCGATGCGGTGCGCAACGGCGACATCCGCTTCTTCCCGCCCCATTTCTGGAACATGTACCACAGCTGGCTGAACGAAGACAGCGTCCGCGACTGGTGCATCTCGCGCCAGCTCTGGTGGGGCCAGCGCATTCCGGCCTGGTACTACGGCGAAGAGGAGCGCTTCGTCGTGGCGGAAACCGCCGAGGAAGCCCTCGAACTCGCCCGCCGCGAAAGCGGCAACCCCAACCTCCAACCCGAAGACCTCCGCCAGGACCCCGACGTGGTGGACACCTGGTTCTCTTCCTGGCTCTGGCCCCTCTCCGTCTTCGACGGCTTCGAAACTCCCGACGAGCTGCGCTACTATTATCCCACCTCCGTGCTCGTCACCGGCTGGGACATCATCTTCTTCTGGGTGGCCCGCATGATCATCGCCGGCTACGAGTATGCCGAAGAGCTCCTCGGCCCGGAGGTGGTCGCCAAAAAGGGCAAGCAGCCCTTCCGCGACGTGTTCTTCACCGGCATGGTGCGCGACAACCAGCGCCGCAAAATGAGCAAGTCGCTGGGCAACTCCCCCGACGCCATCGCCCTCATCGAAAAATACGGCGCCGACGGGGTGCGCTTCGGGCTCCTCTCCTGCGCCACCGCCGGCAACGACATCATCTTCGACGCTCCCATCGACCCCAAAACGGGCAAGGTGCGCAACGAAAGCCAGTTGTGCGAGCAGGGGCGCAAGTTTTGCAACAAAATGTGGAACGCCCTGCGCCTCGTCAAAGGCTGGCAGGTCTCCGACGCCCCCACCCCCGCCCCCAACCGCCTCGCCCTCCTCTGGATGCAGGCCAAACTCCAGCAAACCGTCAACACCATCGAGGAGCACTACGCCGGCTACCGCCTCTCCGACGTCCTCATGACCCTCTACAACTTCATCTGGGGGGACTTCTGCTCCTGGCACCTCGAAATGGTCAAACCGGCCTACGGCCGGCCCCTCGACCGCGAAACCTACGAAGGCACCCTCGCCCTGTTCGAAAAGCTGATGACCCTCCTGCATCCCTTCATGCCCTTCGTCACCGAGGAAATCTGGCAGCAACTGCGCGAGCGCGGCCCCGGTGAGGACTGCATCGTCAGCCCCTACCCCGAAACGGGCGCCTTCGACGAAGCCCTCCTCCAAAAGATGGACGCCGCCCGCGACCTCGTGACCAAATGCCGCGAGCTGCGCAACAACCAGGGCATCCCCCAGAAAGAAGCCCTCCGACTCTTCGGGCGCAAGGGCAGCCCCGCCGAAGCGTGGTTCCAGTTGGAGGGCCTCGCCGAGCTGGTGCGCAAAATGGCCAACCTCTCCGCCATCGAGTGGGTGGAGGAAGAACCCCCGCAGGCCTTGGCATTCCTCACCGGCACAGAAAAATTCTTCCTCGAAGTGAACACCGCCATCGACGTGGCCGCCGAATGTGAAAAAGCCGCCAAAGAGCTGGAATACTACCGCGGCTTCGTGGCCAGCGTGTCGAAAAAGCTGGCCAATGAGCGCTTCGTGCAAAATGCCCCCGAAGCCGTCGTCGAGCGCGAACGCAAAAAACTCGCCGACGGGCAGGAGAAAATCCGCATCCTCGAAGAAACTCTCAAACGT
>CAZBYX010000472.1:338-2835 GCA_964496055.1 uncultured Saprospiraceae bacterium | reverse complement strand
CGCAAGCTGTGGTTGTTCCATCATGGGGTGCAGATGGAAACGGGCAGCGAGTTGGTGTACGAGGGTCGGCTGATCGGGCAGACGAGTTATGGGGAGCGGGCCAGCCGGGACAGCCAGGTGGAGCTGCGTGTTCTACGGGGGGAGCTTCAGTTGCTGGGGGTACTGGACTATTTCGATTCCCGGGCTGGGATCGTGCACGAGACCAAGAAGAGCGACAAGATGGAAGAAGCCCACGTGGCGCAGGTGAAGTTCTATTTGTATTTGCTGCACTGTAACGGCGTGGAGGATGCGCGGGGCATCATCGAATATCCTCGGCTACGGCAGCGCACGGAGGTGCCGCCCCTGGATGAGGCGGACCGGCAAGAGGTAGAGGGTTGGATCGAGCGGGTTCGGGAGGTGGTGGAGCAACGGGCCTGCCCACCGGTGATTCGGGAGCCCGTGTGCAAGCGTTGCGCATATTTCGATTATTGCTACAGCGAGTAGAGAAAGGGCGCTCGAAAGAACGATGGGGCACGCCCTGCCGCCGGACGGCGGCTCGCGCCAGGGGCCTGGAAGGCGCGAGCGCAGCGAGCGGCCCCGGAGGGGCCGAGCCGACAGGCGAGCCTGGAAGGGCCCGACCCGGAGCGAAGCGGAGGGGGGCGCCCAAAAAATAAAAGGAGGTTTATGAAGAAGTCGTACTATCTGCTCAATCCGGGGCGTCTGAGCCGGCGCGACAACACCCTGAAATTCACCCCCGTGGATGAGGACGGCAATGAGGGACAACCGCGTTACTTGCCGGTGGAAGGGGTGGAGGAGCTCTATGTCTTCGGCTCCCTGGATGCCAACAGTGCTCTGTACAACTTTCTGGGGCAGCATGGGGTTTGTGTTCATTTTTTCAATTACTACGAACACTATACGGGCTCTTTCATGCCGCGCGACTACTTGTTGGCGGGCAAAGTGCAGGTGGAACAGGTACGCCATTACCTGGATGGCAAAAGGCGCCTGAAATTAGCCCGTGCCCTGGTGGATGGAGCTTCGTTCAACATGCTCAAAAACCTGCGTTATTATGCCAATCGGGGGCAACCCTTGAAAGAGAGCATTGCCCGCATCGATGAGTTGCGCAAACAAATCGAAGCGGCACGAACGGTGCCGGAACTCATGGGAGTGGAAGGCAATATTCGGATGGCTTATTACGAATGTTTCGACGTTATCGTCCAGCATTTCGACATGGGCGGGCGAAGCAAACGCCCCCCGCACAACGAGTTGAACGCACTCATCTCTTTGGGTAACATGCTGTGCTACACGCAGTGCCTCAAGCACATCTATCACACCCAGCTGAATCCCACCATCAGTTTTCTGCACGAACCCGGCACCCGTCGGTTCAGTCTGGCTCTGGATTTGGCGGAGGTTTTCAAGCCCATTTTGGTGGACCGAACTATTTTTTCGGTGCTCAATCGCCGCATGTTGCAGCCAAATGATTTTCGATTGGAATTCAATCGCTGCATTTTGAAACCCCGGGGACTGAAAGTTTTCCTGCAAGTCTGGGAGGAACGACTGGCGGAAACCATCAAGCACCGCAGCCTGAACAGAAAGGTGAGCTATGGCCGCCTCATTCGGCTGGAATGCTACAAAATCACCAAGCACATACTGGAAGATCATCCTTACAAACCCTTCAAAATTTGGTGGTGATGTATGTAATTTTGGTTTACGATGTCAACCAGCAGCGGGTAGCCAAGATGCTCAAGTTGTGTCGGCGCTATCTGAATTGGATTCAGAATTCGGTGTTCGAAGGAGAAATAACGGAGGTCAAGCTCAAGGAGCTCGTCGCCGAAGCACTGAAGTTCATTGACCCCAACGAAGACAGCATCATCATCTTCAAAAGCCGCAACGTGCGCTGGCTGGACAAGGAGATCATCGGTCAGGAGCGCATGCGGACCGACACCTTTCTTTGAAGCCCTCCACGCCGCGGGGGTGGAGCCCGCGGCCCTCCTTTCAGCCTGTCCTTTCCGAGTTTGGACACCGGAAACACGTGAAGGCAAAAAAGGAGATGTGGAGGGGTAGTCGTCGACCCATCACTGGGGGCGGCTCAACTCACAAAATTCGACCTTTGGTCAATGAAGGTTTGGGCTATAAATTACTGACAATGAGAAGGTCGTCTAAGTCCAGATAAAATTCGATCATCCCA
Source organism: uncultured Saprospiraceae bacterium (assembly GCA_964496055.1). Lineage (GTDB taxonomy): Bacteria > Bacteroidota > Bacteroidia > Chitinophagales > Saprospiraceae > CAZBYX01. Next base: position 671 of record CAZBYX010000472.1, on the reverse strand, counting down.
GATCGACGACTTATTCACCAAAATTTCATTACTTTTGAAACACACAATGCTTTGGCAAACAACTCTATACACATTTTATTCCGACGGCTTTTAATCGCACCAGAGTGGAATTGAAACCGGCGGAGGCTCGGGGCGGCGGAATCCTTCGTAGCGCTTTTAATCGCACCAGAGTGGAATTGAAACCCGGAAGGCGACACTAAATGGCCGTGGTGGAAATCTTTTAATCGCACCAGAGTGGAATTGAAACTTTTCTACATATCGCATTTCAGACATATCCACCTCAACTTTTAATCGCACCAGAGTGGAATTGAAACCGGCGAGGGACAGAATGAA
>CAZBYX010000472.1:0-328 GCA_964496055.1 uncultured Saprospiraceae bacterium | reverse complement strand
GTCACGTTGTATCCCTTTTAATCGCACCAGAGTGGAATTGAAACTGAGCACAGAGTTAGCGTTCAAGATGCGGCAGCTCTCCTTTTAATCGCACCAGAGTGGAATTGAAACGCCGTCGTGGCCGGCGCTCCCCGGCGGGTCAAAACTCTTTTAATCGCACCAGAGTGGAATTGAAACAATCATTTAAATCTGTATCGTCATTTTTCGGTTTCCCTTTTAATCGCACCAGAGTGGAATTGAAACCGATTCGGTTGTCGGGGTAAATAATCTCAAGCAGATCTTTTAATCGCACCAGAGTGGAATTGAAACACATTTCACGGGTCTGGGA
>CAZBYX010000471.1:0-2843 GCA_964496055.1 uncultured Saprospiraceae bacterium | reverse complement strand
CTCCCACACCCCTTGCCCATGCCCTCCCCCTCAATTTATTTCCATCTGTCTCCACCTGTTTCCAAGTGTTTCACCCATTGTTTCAAAAATTTTTCCCCCTCCCCTTAAACCCTACCATGGGTGCGTGGTCTATTCCCCCGACGCTCCGAAAAACCAAATTCTTTCCGCTTGCCGATGAATTGAACTTTACCCGAACGCTTTCAAGTTTGTGCACAATCCGATGCCGTTCGAGCCTTCGAAAGGGGTGGCAGCTCTTGGGCGGTCAACCCGGAGAAGGCAACCCGATTGTTGAACCAAAAAATTGAAAAGCTTATGAAAACCTTGAGAATGCTCCCGGCTTTGGTGCTCTTTGGAGCACTGCTGTTCACCGCCTGCAACAAAGACAACGAGGAGATCGTCAGCGACCTGGTCACCGAAGAGGACGTGCTGGCTGCCCAGAACATCGACAACGACGTCGATGACGCCGTGGACGAAGCCCTCGAAAGCCGCGGCAACGGCGGCGGCGATTGCCCCGAAGTGACCGTGGACCCCGACGACGGCAGCTTCCCCCGCACCGTAACGGTGGACTATGGCGACGACGGCTGTGAAGGTCCCCACGGCCACATCCGCAGAGGGAAAATCATCATCACCCAAACCGACACCATGAAGAACCCCGGCGCCGTTCGTACGGTCACCTATGAAAACTTCTACGTGGACGACGTGCTGGTCGAAGGCAGCAAAACCTGGGAAAACCTCGGCGTGGACGATGACGGCAACGTCACCCTCCAGCGCAGCGTGGAACACACCCTCACCTTCCCCAACGGGCACACCGCTTCCTGGGTAGCCAATCACACCTTCACCCAGCTCGAAGGCGGCAACACCCCCGCCCACATCGACGACGTGTTTGAAATCACCGGCGGCAGCGAAGGCGTCAACCGCATGGGCAAGAGCTTCAGCGTGTCCATCACCACCCCCCTGATTCGCAAGAAGTTCTGCCCCTGGATCGTCAGCGGCGTCAAGGAAATCACCGTGGACGGCAAGACCCGCATCCTCGACTACGGTGACGGCGACTGCGACCCCTTCGCCCAACTCACCCTCCCCAACGGCGAAGTGCGCGACATCATCATCAAGCGCTGGTGGTGAGGAACGCCTGCCACGCCCCATGAAGCCAGGAAAGGCAGGGTGGCGGGTTCCAACCCCGAAGCCCTCCCCAAAAACCCAAACCTCGCCTGCAAAAAATCCCGCTCTCCAAGCCTTTTGAACAACGACCCTCTCCCCGCCCCGTCGGGGGGAGGGCTTTTTTCTCCTGCCCCGTACCTTTGGGGCAAACCCCCGAACGCATGCTCATTCAGGGAAAACCCTATCGGACCATCTGGGAAAAGGGCGGGGATGCGCCCGAGATTCAAATCATCGACCAACGCTGGTTGCCCCATGAATTCGTGGTGGAGACCATCACCACCCTCGAAGGCATGGCGACCGCCATCCAGGAGATGCACCTCCGGGGCGCCCCGCTCATCGGGGTGGGGGCGGCCTACGGCCTATACCTGGGTTTGCGGCAGGGGGTGGAGGCGGGGGAAGCCGCGCGCCGGCTGTCGGCCACCCGCCCCACGGCCGTCAATCTGCAGCATGCGGTGGAGGAAGTCTTGCAGGCCGTGCAGGAAAGCTCAGGGGGGGAAGCAGCCGTGGAGGCAGCTCTGCACACCGCCCGCCGGCTGGCCGAGGAGAGTGTTGCGCAGTGCCGTGCCATCGGGGAACACGGCCTGCCCCTGCTCGAGGCCATTGCGGAGAAAAAGGGCGGCGAACCCGTCCACATCCTCACTCACTGCAACGCCGGCTGGCTGGCCTGCATCGATTACGGCACCGCCACCGCCCCCATCTACCTGGCTCACCGCCGCGGCATCCCCGTCCACGTCTGGGTGGACGAAACCCGACCCCGCAACCAGGGCGCCCGCCTCACCTGCTTCGAACTCGCCGAAGAGGGCGTTCCCCATACCCTCATCGCCGACAACACCGGCGGCCACCTCCTGCAGCACGGCCACGTGGACCTCGTGCTCGTCGGCAGCGACCGCACCACCCGAACCGGCGACGTGGCCAACAAAATCGGAACCTACCTCAAAGCCCTCGCCGCCCACGACAACGGCGTGCCCTTCTACGTGGCCCTGCCTTCCTCCAGCATCGACTTCTCCCTGAAAGACGGCTTGCGGGAAATACCCATCGAGCAACGCAGCCCCGATGAAGTGAAAACCATCCAGGGCCTGGGGAAAAACGGCCTCGAGACCGTCCTGCTCGCCCCCGAAAACAGCCCCGCCGCCAATTTCGCCTTCGACGTCACCCCCGCCCGCCTCGTCACCGCCCTCATCACCGAACGCGGCCTCTGCGCCGCCTCCGAAGACAGCCTCCTCGCGCTCTTCGCGGAAAAAAGAGGACAGACCTCCCGCCGCGAAGGCCGGCGCGCCTTGTAAAATCGTTGATCGTTGATCGTTGTTCGTTGGGTTGGGGTGTAGGTTTTGGGGTTTGATTGAACCACTGAGGAAACGGAAAATCCCACAGAGTGAACAGTTTTCCCACCCTCACCCCCCTCTCCCACGCCCTCACCACAGTTTTACGGTTTTACAGTTTTACGATTTTACAGAAAAGGGCGTGGGTTTGTGGGCGGCCCTCCGTGGAACTCTGCGCCTTCTCGGTGTTCCTCTGTGAAGCTGAACATCCCCTCGCCCAAACCCGCTCCCCCACAGCGATTTTACGGTTTTACAGTTTTACGATTTTACAGAAAAGGGTGCGGGTTTGGGACAATTTATTTCCATTTGTTTCCACCTATTTCCAGGTGTTTCAGGGGCTTTTCCCACTGCGCACCTGTCGTCCCT
>CAZBYX010000470.1:0-2849 GCA_964496055.1 uncultured Saprospiraceae bacterium | reverse complement strand
CAGGGCTACCATTCCATCTTGCTGCTGCAACAGGCTCTTGATGCAAAAAAAAAAAAAACATTCCGCAAATGCAAGCCAGTCTCCCCTTCTGAACAGAGATGCCTCCCAACCTGCCGGGGAATCGCGCGGCGGTTTCCACCCCAAACCCTTCTCCCTTCCTCCCACCGATCCTTTTTTCGGGGGCCGGAAGCCTTCCGCGAAAAGGGTGACTCGCATTTTGGGCGGGGGGCTCATTTAAAAATATGAACATTATTTCATTAAATTTGCCCAATCCCCGTTCGGGGCCTTGCTTTTCGGAACCTGAAAACACCGCAACCATGAAAATCGAACAGATCTATACGGGATGCCTGGCGCAGGGCGCCTACTTCATCGAGAGCGGGGGCGAGGCGGCCGTCATCGACCCCTTGCGGGAGACGGAGCCCTACCTGGAGCGTGCCCGGCGCACGGGGGCACGCATCAAATACATCTTCGAGACGCATTTTCACGCCGACTTCGTCAGCGGGCACCTGGATTTGGCGAAGAAGACGGGCGCCCGGATCGTGTACGGCCCCGGGGCGGAGACGGAATTCGACAAATACGAAGCGCGGGACGGGGAGGAGTTCCCGCTGGGGAAGGTGCGCATTCGGGTGTTGCACACGCCCGGGCACACGCCGGAAAGCACCTGCTACCTGCTGCTGGACGAGGCGGGCAAGCCCCATGCCCTCTTCACGGGGGATACGCTCTTCATCGGGGATGTGGGCCGCCCCGACCTGGCGCAACAGGCCACGGGGCTGAGCCAAGAGGACCTTGCCGGCTGGCTGTACGACAGCCTGCGCAACAAAATCCTGCCCTTGCCCGATGAGGTCATCGTCTATCCGGCGCACGGGGCGGGCAGCGCCTGCGGCAAAAACATGAGCAAAGAGACCTGGGACACGCTGGGCAACCAGAAGAAGACCAATTACGCCCTGCGAGCGGACATGACGCGGGAGGAGTTCATCCGCCAGGTGACAGACGGGCTCTTGCCCCCGCCCCAATACTTCGCCAAGAACGCCGCCCTGAACAAGAAGGGCTACGGCAGCATTGACGAGGTGATGCAGCGGGGGGTGCGCCCGCTGAGCCCCGAAGCCTTCGAGGCGGCGGCCAATGCCACCGGCGCCCTGCTGCTCGACGTGCGCGACAAGAGCGAGTTCGTCCGGGGTTTCATCCCCAACAGCATCTTCATCGGGCTGGACGGCAGCTTCGCCCCCTGGGTAGGGGCGCTGGTGCCCGACCTGATGCAGCCCATCCTCATCATCGCCCCCGCGGGCCGCGAAGCGGAAACCGTCAGGCGCCTGGCCCGGGTGGGCTACGACAACGCCATCGGCTACCTGGAGGGGGGCTTCGAAGCCTGGCAAGCCGCCGGCAAGGAGGTGGACCACCTGCCCCATGTGGATGCCGCCGGCCTGGAAGCCATCGTGAAGGAGGAGCCGGGCGTGCGCGTGCTCGATGTGCGCAAGCCCCCCGAATACGCCGCCGCCCACCTCCAGCCCGCCGCCAACTTCCCCCTTGATTTCATCAACCGGGAAATGCACCGCCTGGAGCGCACCGAAACCTACTACCTCCACTGCCGCAGCGGCTACCGCAGCACGGTGGCGGCCTCCATCCTCAAGGCGCGGGGCTTCCAAAACGTGGTGGACGTGCTCGACAGCTTCGACAGGCTCGCCCAAACCGCCATCCCCGTCAGGACGGGCGCCTGCGCTTCCGGCGCCGAAGCCACCCCGGAAGACCAGGCGCCGGCCCAAACCCAATGAGCAAGCTGCATGGAACGCTACTGGGAAATCGCCATCGAGGCCTATCGGGGCTATGCCCGCTACCTGTGGCAGGAGATCACCCACCCCGGGTGGCACAACTACTTCTACTGGCTGCTCGGGGTGTCGCTGATTTTCTTCCTGCTGGAGGTGGTGCTTCCTTGGCGGCGCCAGCAGCCCGTTCCGCGCAAGGACTTCTGGCTCGATGCCTTCTACATGTTCTTCAACTTCTTTCTCTTTTCGCTGGTGGTGTACAACGCCCTGTCGGAGGTGGTGGTGCAGCTTTTCAACGACGGCATCCGCCGCCTCACGGGGGGCTTCGACCTGCAGGGGGTCAACCCCCTGAACGGCTGGCCCTACTGGGCGGTGCTGCTGCTGGGGCTGGTCATCCGCGACTTCATCCAGTGGTGGGTGCACCGCCTGCTGCATCGGGTGAGCTGGCTGTGGGAGTTTCACAAGGTGCACCACTCGGTCGAGCAAATGGGCTTCGCCGCCCACCTGCGCTTCCACTGGATGGAGAACGTGGTGTACCGCACCCTGGAATACATTCCGCTGGCCCTGCTGGGCTTCGGGCTGTACGATTTCTTCGTCATCCACATCTTCGCCCTGACCTGGGGGCACTTCAACCACGCCAACCTCTCGCTCAGCGGGCGCCTCACGGGAGGCTTCGTGGGGGCGCTGGTGGGCATCGTCGTGTCGCAAGGGCTGCTCGACGTGCACCTGCTCGAGGGCGCCGGCCCCGCCGCCCGCTGGGCGGCTTTCCTATGTTGCACGGCCGCCGGCAGCTTCCTGCTCGGCCCCTATATGAAGGTGCTCTTCAACAGCCCCGAAATGCACATCTGGCACCACAGCTATCACTTCCCCAAAGAACACCCCTACGGCGTCAACTTCGGGCTCACCCTCGCCGTCTGGGACTACCTCTTCGGAACGGCCTACGTGCCCCACAACGGCCGCGACATCCGACTGGGCTTCCCCGGCGTGGAACAGTTCCCCAAAGACTTCCTCGGCCAAAACCTGCACGGGTTGCCCCTGCCGGGGAAACGGCGGGAGGGGTGATGGGGGAGTGTCAAATCGTCAAATCGT
>CAZBYX010000469.1:0-2875 GCA_964496055.1 uncultured Saprospiraceae bacterium | reverse complement strand
TTCGATGCGTCCTTCCTTCAGGTCGAAGAGCATTTTGAAATCGTCTTTCCCGTCGGTGAACCAGACGCAGAGGTCCAGGCCGCGGCGGCGCTCGGCGGGGGTGGTTTCCATTTCGTAGAAGCGCTGGACGGGGTGCCGTTGGAGGAAAGAATCGAGCCGGGTGCGGAAGGCGTTTCGGGTCAGGGTGGCGGATTGGTGTTCCAGGCGCAGGGAGGTGGAATCCCGGCCGAGGGTGGCGATGTGGGCGGCGTCGTTGTCGCGGATGGCGAACATGAGCGTCTTGCGGTCGAAGGGTGGCTCTGCGGGTTCCGGAGCACTTTCCCGGCGGCAGGCCGGCAAGCAGGCCAGACCGAACAAGAGAAACAGCAAACGAATCATGGCTTGGCAGGTTTGGTTTTGGCTTGCAGCGGAAATTGCAGGGGAACGGTGAGTTTCAGGACGAAGTTACGGCCCATCTCCGAGATGCCGCGTTCGCCGGTCAGGGGGTTTTCGGGGGCGTACTTGAGGCGGCTGAGGTGGCTCTGGTAGGCTTTGTCGAGCAGGTTGCGACCGGCGAGCAGGAGACTGAGCACGTGCTGCCCGCGGCGGTTGACGAACTGGACACCGAGGGCGGCGTTCCAGAGCGTATAGGCGGGAGTGGGAGTTTCGAAGTCGTTGGCGGTGAGGGCGCGGTTTTGCGCGAAGTGGTGTTCGATGTCGGTTTCGAGCCAGAAGCGGCGCAGGCGGGGGTGCTTGCGCAGCAGGTCGAGGCGCAGCTCGAGGTCGTAGCGGGGTGGGGGGATGAAGGGAATGAAGCGTTCGGGGGCGTTGCGCTGTTCGGCCCAGACGGCGGAGAAGCGCTGTTCGAGGTGGAGCCAGTCGAGCGGGTGGGGGTGGAAGTCGAGGCTGAGCTCTCCACCCCAGAGGCGGGCGTCGTTCTGGGTGAATCGAAAGACGGGCAGCAGTTCGCCGTCGGCGAGGATGAGGGAGTCGCCCCCTGCCTGCGCGCCCAGTTTTTCGAGGAAGATGAAGCGGTCAATGATGTTGAGGAAGGGAGAGACCGAGAGGGAGAGGTGGGGGGTGTTCCACAGGACGCTGAGGTCCAGTTCGTAGCTGCGTTCGGGCTGCAGGTCGGTGTTGCCCACCTCGTAGCGGAAGGTGCCTTCGTGCACGCCGTTGCTGCCCAGCTCGGCGATGTTGGGGCTGCGGAAGCCCTTCGAGAGGTTGAGCTTTAGGGAGAGGTGCTCGTCGGGCAGGAAGGCGGCGCCGAGGCTGCCGCTCAGCTCCTGGAAGTTGCGGCGGAAGTCGGTGAAGACGGGTTGGTCGTCCTCGTCGCGCCATTCGAGCCCGTGGACGAAGCGGTGGTCGAAGCGCAGGCCCCCGCTGAATTCCCATCGTTGGAGGCTTTTGCGGGCGAAGGCGAAGACCCCTTCGTCGTGGAGGCGGTACTCGGGCACGAGCACCTCTTCGGCCTTGTTGAAGCTCCACTGTGCCATGCCGTTGCCGCCGAGGGTGAGTTCCCAATCGTCGGCGGGGCTGAGGAAGTACTTGAGGTCGTAGTGGAGGCTGCGCAGGTCGAAGAACAGTTCGGGGGTATTGCCGTGCTCGAATTCGCGGCGGCGGTTCTGCTGGGCGCCGATGGTGAAGCGCAGGGCGCTTTCCTCGAAGAGGAGCTGGTTTTGCCACACGGCGCGGTGGTGGTTGATTTTCTGGAAGGGGCCTTCCTCGGGCAGGAGGGCGCCGGTGGTGGGGTCGCGTTCGCCGCCGGGGAGGAAGACCTTCTGGTTGAAGGTGCCGAGCAACAGGCGGCTGCTGCCCCAGGGGCGTTGCACCCCGACGGCGGCCTGGCCGCTGCGCTGAGAGAAACCCGAGTTGAAGACCACCCCGTCGCGGGCGTTGCGGAAATTCTGTGCATCGACGAGGCGGCCCTGCAGGCGGGCGTTCCAGGTGCCGTTGTTGAGGGCGGCGAAGAGGCCGTGCTCGCGGCGTCGGTTGTTCGAGTGGTAAGCCGTGCTCAGGCCCCCGCGGAAATGCCCCTCCTCCACCGGCGGCGGCGATTCGAGGCTGATGACGCCGGCGATGCCGTCGGAGCCGTACAGGAGGCTGGCCGGGCCGCGGAAGATTTCGGCGCGATGCACCGACTGGGCGTCGATTTCGAGGCCGTGCTCGTCGCCCCATTGCTGGCCTTCCTGCCGCAGGCCGTCCTGCACGACGATGACGCGGTTGTGGCTCAGCCCCCGAATGACCGGCTTGCCGATGGCGGGGCCGGTGCTCAATACCGAGATGCCCGGCACGCGCGCCAGCCCCTCGGCCAGGCTCTCGGCGCGGCTGTGCTCGAAGAACTCGGGCCGCAGGATGGACAGCGGCACGGGGTTGCGCCGCCGGTCGTGGGCGCGGCTCAAACCCGTCACCACCACCTCCGTGGCCTCGATGTGGGCCTCTTCGAGGGTGATACTCAGTTCGGGGGTTTCGGCGGGGTTCACTTCCAGGGTTTTCGAAGCATAACCGACGTAGCTGACCACCAGGAAATGGCGCCCCGCAGGCAGGTCGGTCAGGCGGAAGCGGCCCTGCTCGTCGGAGCTGGTGCCGCGTTTCAGTTCGGGAAGGTAAATCGTGGCTCCTACGAGGGGGTTGCCCTCCGGGTCCTCGATTTGCCCCTGAAGGGCTTGTTGACTGAAAAGGCTGGAGCTCATGCCCCCCAGCATAAGGAAGAATGAGAGGAAAAGCGTCCTCATATCGAGAAGGATTTGAATGCCCGACAAAGGGTTTGCTGAAGGGGCGGTACGGCCGCCCCAGAGGGAAAATTGTCAGACCCGGGGCGGGCTTTTGTTGAGGACGTCGGCGAAGCAGCAGGAATGGAGGGTGCGGGGTTCGGGCCAGGAGCTGGGCGGAGGGG
>CAZBYX010000468.1:0-2899 GCA_964496055.1 uncultured Saprospiraceae bacterium | reverse complement strand
CTCGTGGCTCGTTGTTCGTTGTTCGTTGGGAGGGGGTGGGGGGTAGAGTGGAGAATTTAGAGTGGAACGTTTAGAGTTGGGTGGGGGTTTGGGGGCGGCCCTCTGTGGAACTCGGTGCCTTCTCCGTGGAGCTCGGTGTAGCGAATCCCTCTCAAACCCCAACTTTCAAACCCAAACTCCCGATTGTATACCCGTAGCGCACCCATTGCAAACCAATTGTGCACCCATGAAACCCCAACCCCCTCGAAACCATGAAACCATGACACCCCGAAACCCTGAGACCGTGAATCCTTTTTAGCCATATGGCAAATCCTGATTCTGACTACTCACCCACCCAACCCCTCCAACCCCGTACCCTTCCCGTCACGCGTCACGCGTCACGCGTCACGATTTTACGATTTTACGATTTTACGATTTTACGATTTTACAGTTTTACGATTTTACAGTACGGTGCGCAGGTTGGCGAGATTGTTCGTTGTTCGTATTCATTCACTCATCCAATCATCTGACTGATGAAAAATGCACTGTTTTTCGGCTTGTTGTTGCTGGCGGCCTGCACCGCCTCGCGCAGCACAACGGATGCGGAAGCGCCCCGGGAAGAAGGCTCGGCGAGCGTTTCCGCCAACGAAGTGGAGGTGACGAATGAAAGCCTCCCGCTCTACCAGTACTTGCGGCGGATTCCGGGCATCCAGGTAACCGGCAGCGGGGACAACGTCCTGGTTTCCGTTCGGGGCGGCGGAATGTCGGATTTCGGCGGCAACGAACCGCTCTATGTCATCGACGGGGCACGCATCGGGAACAGTTATGCCCAGGCGGCCGCCGCCGTTTCGGTCAACGACATCAAGTCGGTGACCGTGCTCAAAGACGCCGCCTCGACCAGCGCCTACGGGCTGGCCGGCGCCAACGGCGTCATCCTCATCAGAACCAAGCGTGCCGAAGCCCTGCGGAAGCAGAAAAAGAAGAAAAAGCAGAGCTGAGGCACCGGTCGCCCATGTCACCCATGAAGCGATACCTGGCCATTTTGGGAATGATTCTGGGGCTCGAGCCTGGCCCGACCGTGGCGCAGCCGCTGTACGAGGCGGGCTTCGTCGTCACCCTGGACGGCGACACCCTTTTGGGCCGCATTCGGGAGAACACCTTCCGCAACCTCAGCCGGGAGGTGCTCTTCCTGCCCCGGGGTCAGACCCAGCCCCAACGCTACACCCCGCGCGAACTCCAGGCTTTTTACATCGGGGAGGGGCGGCAGCTCTTCGAGCGCAAGCGCGTCCAACTGACGGGCGAAACCGTCGAGGGCCAACCCTTCCACTACTACGACGCGCGCTTCCTGAAGGTACTGGTCAAAGGGGAGCTGACCCTGTACGAGCAACTGCGGCAAGGCCGCAACCGCTACTTCGTGGAGAAAGCCGGAGGAGCGATGCAGCCCCTGCGCAAAATCGTCTTGCGCCAAACGGGGTACAGCCTGCAAAGCATGGAAACCATCGCCGACACCCTCGGCCACCTGGAGCAACCCGGCCGCGCCGGCCTCTATCGGGTGGACCACGAATACCTGCGCACCCTGAAACGCGCCTTGGCCGACTGCCCCCTGACCCAGATAACCGCGCGCGACCGCTTCAGCCCCCACCACCTGCGCAAGCTGGCCAAAGTCTATCACCTCTGCCGGCGCAACCCCCACCCGCCCTCAGAGTTCTTTCCCCGCACCGTCCAGTTTTCCATCCTGGGCGAGTTGGGGGCGTCCTCCTATGCTCGGTTCGAGGAGGCGGGGGTGCTGCTCAGCGCCGGACTGGGCGTCCACTTTCCCTCCGTCTCCAAGCAAACCCACGTGGAGGGGGGCGCCACCCTGTTCATCGTCGGGGAAGAGACGTTTCGCGCCTTCTGGATGCGCGTTGCGCAAGATTTGCTTTTCGGCAATCGCAGCACCCCGTTTTTTTTCGTAGGTTTCGAAGCGGGCAACTACCCGCCCTCCAACCCCAACGACCCCCAATCCCTGGACCCCGACAGAGTCATTCCCCGCTTTTCGCTGGGGCTGGGGTTTCGGCACTACCTGAACCGCCGCACGCGGCTGTACGCCTATCTCTCCGCGCCCACCTTCCCGGCTTTTCGGGCAGGCATCGGCCGGCGGATTCCCTGACCCACGCTCCTCCCCTGGAAAATCAAACCCTGCGCCGGCTTGCGCCCCTCCAAAAGGGAAGCCGTCGGCCCCCTCACCCGGTCAATTCGATGCCATGAGAAAGTTCCCGTTCCTTCTCCTGCTGCTCTGTTCCCTGGTCTGGAACGCCTCGGCGCAAAACCGCCTGGGCTTGCGGGCGGGTTACAACCGCGCCGACATCAAGTTCATCATCCCGGGCTTTCTGCTCAACCATCCCATCACCCAATTCGAACACCTCGACGCCTACCACGCCGGCTTCTATTATCGTTGGGCTCCCCGATACGGGCTGGTGGGGGTGCGCGCCGAGTTGCTTTACTCGGTCAAGGGCATGCACCAGGGCGATTTCCACACGGAGAACCCGCCCCCCGCCCGCCTGCACTACATCGCCCTGCCGGTCATGGTCGAGCTGAAGGTCAACCCGGCCTTTTGGTTCAACGCCGGCGCCGAATTCGCCCTGCTGGCCAACCCCAGCAAGAACGCCCTGCACCACCACATCCTCGACCTCGGCATCTCCTTCGGGCTGAGCTACCGGCTGCAACCCCGCCTCTGGCTCGACGCCCGCACCGTCATCGGCCTGATGAATCTGACCGGCGAACAAGACGGCGACCTCGAAGGCCGCCCCCTCGGCGGCATGAAATCCTACAACCGCCTGCTCCAAATCGGGTTGCTCTACGACCTCATGGTGCAGCCCCTGCCCCCCGAAGGGGCCTACGCCGACGAAGGGCCCGCCCAGGCGAAGCCGGAAAAGAAAAC
>CAZBYX010000467.1:0-2927 GCA_964496055.1 uncultured Saprospiraceae bacterium | reverse complement strand
GGTTTTGGGGGCGGGCTTGGGGAGCTGCTGCTGCCGGCCACCAGGTCGAAGGGGTTGTCGGATGCAGGGCGGGGTGGGGTGGCTTCCGCCACCCGTTCCGGTGGAGGTGCCGGTTGGGCGGGCTTCTCCAGGCGCGGCGTCAGGTCGAAGGGGTTCACCTGCTCCTGCCCCCACAGCTGTCCCCCAACCAGCAGGGCGCACACCCACACCAGGACCCTCATCAGGCGGCATCGGCGGAAAATGTATGGCGACCCTGTCATGTGGGGTAGGCTTGGATTGGGCGACAAGTATAGAAAAATTGTCTCAAACATAGCAGTTTTGCTAATGGGTCGCGTACCTTGACCCCGCGCCTTTCGCAACGGGGGGGCGATATTTGCGTTTTGCAAGTAGGTGCCGGGCGGGCAGCCCGGCCGGGTTTCGAGGCCTATGAAAAACAGCACCATCATCCGGGTCGTCCTCTTCGGAGCCATTGCCATCATGGGCATTTTGGCCACCCAGGCCTACCTCCTGATCAACACCTGGGACGAGAAAGAGCAGGAGTTTCATGAAAAAGTGGTCATCGCCCTGCAAAACGTGGCCAAGGAATTCGAGAAACTGGGCAGCCCCCTGCCCGCCTACGACCTCATCAACAAGGTCTCGTCCAACTACTACGTGGTCAACGTCAACGACATCATCAACGCCAACAACCTGCAGTACTTCCTGCGCCGCGAACTGGAAGCCGTGGGCCTGACCGAAGACTTCGAATACGGCATCCACGACTGCGAGACCCGCCAAATGGTCTATGGCAACTACATCAGCTACTCGGCCCGCCTCGACAGCAGCCTCATCCAAAAGGAGGAACTGCCCATCTACGACAAGTACACCTACTATTTCGGGGTGCGCTTCCCCAAACGCACGGGCCACATCCTGAGCAGCATGCGCCTGACCATCATCTTCTCGGTCATCCTCTTCGTCACCATCCTGTTTTTCCTCTATTCCATGTGGGTCATCCTGCGGCAGAAACGCCTGAGCGAAATGCAGAAGGACTTCATCAACAACATGACCCACGAATTCAAAACCCCCATTTCGACGATCAAAATTTCGGCCGACGTCTTCCTCGGCCACCCGGCCGTGCAGCAGGACCCCCGCCTGCGCCAGTACGCCCACATCATCCGGGACCAAAACCAGCGCCTGAACAACCAGGTGGAAAAGGTGTTGCAGCTGGCCAAAATCGAAAAGGACAACTTCCGCCTGAATCGGGAACCGGTGCAGCTGCACCCCTTGCTGGAGGGCATCGTTCAGAGCTGCAAACTCAAAGCCGAGGAAAAAGGAGGCCGCCTGCGCAGCGAACTCCTGGCCCAAGACCCCGTCGTTTCGGCCGACAAGTTGCACCTGAGCAACATCCTGCACAACCTGCTCGACAACGCTCTGAAATATTGCCGGGAGGCCCCCGACATCCTGGTGCGCACCCGCCGCCAGGGCTCGGCGCTGCTCCTGGAGGTACGAGACCACGGCATCGGCATCCCCCGCGAATACCAGGCGAGGGTCTTCGAAAAGTTTTACCGCGTGCCTACGGGCAACTTGCACGACGTCAAGGGCTTCGGCCTCGGGCTGTACTACGTGCGCAACGTCTGCGAGGCACACGGCTGGAAAATCAGCCTGCAAAGCGAGCCCGGGAAAGGCACCACCGTCACCATCCTCATGAACCACACGACATGAAGGCGCGAATCCTCTATGTGGAAGACGACGAAAGCCTCGGCTTCGTCACCCGAGACAACCTCGAACTGCAGGGCTACGAAATCGTCCATTGCGCGGACGGGCAGCAGGCCCTCGAGCTCTGGAAAACCCAATCCTTCGACCTCTGCATCCTCGATGTGATGCTGCCCAAGATGGACGGCTTCGCCCTGGCCGAGGAAATCCGCCGCTACGACCCGCAGGTGCCCATCATCTTCCTGACCGCCAAATCCCTCAAGGAGGACAAAATCCGCGGCCTGCGCCTCGGCGCCGACGACTACATCACCAAACCCTTCAGCATCGAGGAGCTCATCCTCAAAATCGAGGTCTTCCTGCGCCGCAGCGGCCTGGCCGCCCCGCCCGCCCCCTCCCGCTTCCGCCTAGGCTGCTTCGACTTCGACCACCAAAACCTCAGCCTGGAGTGCAACGGCGAACGCCGAAAACTCACCCAGCGCGAAGCCGACCTGCTCCGCTTCCTCGCCGAACGGAAAAACCAGGTGGTCAAACGCGCCGACATCCTCGAAGCCATCTGGGGCGAAAACGACTACTTCCTCGGCCGCAGCCTCGACGTCTTCATCAGCCGCCTGCGCAAATACCTCAAAAAAGACCCCGCCCTGAAAATCGAAAACATCCACGGCGTGGGCTTCCGCCTGGCCGAAGCCGATGCCAACTGAGCCCCCCGCGGACACAACAATAAATACCTTGATATTTTTTATTAGTGAAAATATTAATACCTTTGCTTCCGTTATAGCTGCCCAAGGTTCTCGACTCGCTTGCATGAAAACACCCTCTCCGCTAAGCGAACCTCCCAATTCAAAACTCTAAAAGTCATCGCAGGGGCCCGAGCAGGGCTTGCCCTTCTTGCCTTGCGCCCCGTGGAATAACCAGTTTTCCCTTTGGGGAACTGCGACAAGAATGGTTGTCCCCTTTTTCTGAAACTTTAGTCGGTTTCAATTTCGGTGCAGCCTGCCCCCTTTGAGGGTGGCGGTTCTGCACCTTTTTTTTGGCCCTCCTCCAACACTTCCCTCTTTTATAGCGCCGGTGAATGAGAACGAATGATGGAGAAGGCGGATTTGCGTATTCGAGGAAGCGAGGATTTGACGAATCGGCGATTTGAGGATTAGGCAAGCAAGGCTTGCATCCGCGGGAGGGGACCATTTATTTCCACTTGTCTCAACCAATTTCCACCTATTTCCTCCCCAACCCCACCCCCT
>CAZBYX010000466.1:0-2928 GCA_964496055.1 uncultured Saprospiraceae bacterium | reverse complement strand
AACGATGACCATGACCCGCTTCCCCTTCCTTCGCCGCCTTCCCGTGCTGACGGTGCTCGCCGCCGGCCTCTGGCTCGCCTTCCAGCAGCCCCAAACCCCGCGACCCGAACCCGAAGACCCCGCCCAACTGTGGGTAGACAGCGTCTTCGAAACGCTCAGCTTCGACGAGCGCCTGGCGCAACTCATGTGGGTGCGCGCTCATTCCAATCTGGGGGAAAAACACGAAGCCGCCGTCGAGCGCCTCATCCGGAAGTATCAGATCGGGGGGCTGGTCTTTTTCCAGGGCACCCCCGAAAAACAGGCCGAGCTGACCAACCGCTATCAGCGCCTGGCGCGCATCCCCCTGCTCATCAGTATGGACGCCGAGTGGGGTTTGGGCATGCGTTTGAAGGAGAGCGCCGTCAGCTTCCCCCGCCAGCTCATGCTCGGCGCCATCCGCGACAACCGCCTGCTGTACGAAATGGGCCGCGAAGTGGCGCGCCACTGCCGCCGCCTGGGCGTGCACATCAACTTCGCCCCCGTGGCCGACGTCAACAACAACCCCCGAAACCCCGTCATCCACACCCGTTCCTTCGGCGAAGACCGCTACAACGTCGCCGCCAAAGCCTACATGTACATGAAGGGCATGCAGGACCACGGCGTCGTCGCCTGCGCCAAACACTTCCCCGGCCACGGCGACACCGACATCGACTCCCACCTCGACCTGCCCCTCATCCCCCACGACACCACCCGCCTGGACAGCATCGAGCTCTTCCCCTTCCGCGTGCTCATCGACAACGGCGTCGGCAGCATCATGGTCGCCCACCTCAGCGTGCCCGCCCTCGACCCCACCCCCAACCTGCCCACCACCCTCAGCCGCCCCACCGTCACCGACCTGCTGCGCCGCCGCCTCGGCTACCAGGGGCTCATCATGACCGACGCCCTCGGCATGAAAGGGGTGACCAAATACCACCAGCCCGGCGAAGTGGAAGCCCTCGCCCTGCAGGCCGGCAACGACGTCCTCCTCCTGCCCGAAAGCATCGAAGCCGCCTTCCAGGCCATCCACCGCTTCTTCGCCGAAGGCAAACTCGACACCGCCCAGGTCTTCCACAGCGTCAAAAAGGTGCTCCGCCTCAAATACGACCTCGGACTGACCACCACCCCTGAAATCGACACCACCCACCTGCGCGCCGAGCTCAACCACCCCCGCGCCCTGGCCCTCAAACGCCGCCTCATCGCCGCCAGCCTCACCCTCGTGCGCAACCGCGACGACCTGCTGCCCCTGCGCCGGCTGTCCGACCGCATCGCCGCCCTGGACATCGGATCCGCCCAACCCTCCCCCTTCCAGCAACGCCTGGCCCACTACGCCGACTTCGACTTCTATCAGACGGGCCACCGCCCCGACGCCCAAACCCGCGCCCGCCTGCTCGAAAACCTGAGCCGCTACGAAGTGGTGCTCGTCGGCCTGCACAACCTCAGCACCCGCCCCGGGAACGACTTCGGCATCCGCTCCGAATCCCTGGAATTGTTGCGGGAGCTCGCCCAACGCACCCGCGTGGTGGTCACGGTGTTCGGCAGCCCCTACGCCCTGCGTTTCTTCGACTTCGCCGACTGGCTCCTCGCCGCCTACGACGACGACCCCATGACCCAGGACCTCGCCGCCCAGGGCCTCGTCGGCGCCATCGCTTTCGACGGCCGCCTGCCCGTAACGGCTTCGCCGCGCAGCCCCTTCGGCGCAGGTATCCGCACCCGCCCCCTGCAACGCCTGGGTTACGGCCTGCCCGAAGAGGTGGGCCTCAGCTCCGACACCCTCGCGCTCATCGACTCCCTCGCCCTCGAAGCCATCGACACCGGGGCCACCCCCGGCTGCGTCGTCCTCGTCGCCAAAGAAGGGAAGATCGTCTATCACAAAGCCTTCGGAAAACACTGCTACGAGCCCGACTGCCCGCCCACCCGTCCCGACGACATCTTCGACCTGGCCTCCATCACCAAAGTGGCCGCCACCACCCTCAGCCTCATGAAGCTCTACGAAGACGAAAAGCTCGACGTCTTCGACCCCATCGGCCGCTACCTGCCCGAACTGCAAAGCACCAACAAGGGCAACCTCTTCATCCACGACATGCTCTATCACCGCGCCCGCCTCCGCGCCTGGATCCCCTTCTTCCTCCAAACCGTCGACTCCCTGACCAAACAACCCCTGCCCCGGTACTACCGCCCCAAACCCGACAGCCTCTTCTCCATCCAGGTCGCCGACGACCTCTTCATGCGCCGCGACTTCGCCGACTCCATCCTCTGGCAAATCGACACCTCTGCCCTGCTCGACAGCGCCCGCTACGTGTACAGCGACCTCGGGCTCTACTACATGCGCCGCCTCGTGGAGCGCGTCAGCGGGCGCCCCCTCGAAGTCTTCGCCCGCGAAACCTTCTACGAACCCCTCCACATGCAAACCACCGGCTTCCGACCCCTTGAGCGCTTCCCCCGCGAACGCATCGCCCCCAGCGAAGAGGACGACTACTGGCGCCACCAGCGCCTGCAGGGCTACGTCCACGACATGGGCGCCGCCATGCTCGGCGGCGTCAGCGGCCACGCCGGTCTTTTCTCCAACGCCGAAGACCTCGCCACCCTCTTCCAGATGCTCCTCAACGGCGGCTCCTACGGCGGCCGCCGATACCTGCGCCCCGAAACCATCCACCTCTTCGCCTCCCGCTGCCCCAACTGCTCCCGCCGCGGCCTCGGCTTCGACATGCTCCAAACCGATACCACCCAACGACCCAACATGAGCACCCGCGCCTCCACCCGAACCTTCGGCCACCTCGGCTTCACCGGCACCGCCGCCTGGGCCGACCCCACCCACCAAACTCTCTTCATCTTCCTCTCCAACCGCACCTTTCCCACCATGCACAACAACAAACTCGGCGAACTCGACTTCCGACCCCGCATCCAGGAAGT
>CAZBYX010000465.1:0-2930 GCA_964496055.1 uncultured Saprospiraceae bacterium | reverse complement strand
GGGGGTGCGGCGGGGCGGGGCGGGGGGAGGGCCGTAAATTCGCACCCGTATGCGCCTCAAATCACTGACCTTAAAGGGCTTCAAAAGCTTCGCCGACGAAACGGTCATCCATTTCCAGGACGACGTCATCGGCATCGTGGGGCCGAACGGCAGCGGCAAGTCCAACATCGTGGATGCCGTGCGCTGGGTTTTGGGCGAGCAAAAGTCGCGCGAATTGCGCCTCGACCAGATGTCCAGCGTCATCTTCAACGGGACGAAGAAGCGCAAACCCGGCGGGGTGGCGCAGGTGTCCATCACCTTCGACAACACGCGCAACATCCTGCCCACCGAATACGAAACCCTCACCATCAGCCGCCTGCTGTACCGCAGCGGCGAAAGCGAATACCGCCTCAACGGCGTGCCCTGCCGCCTCAAGGACATCACCAACCTCTTCATGGACACGGGCATCGGCTCCAACAGCTACGCCATCATAGCCCTCGGCATGGTGGACGACATCCTCGCCGACAAGGACAATGCCCGCCTGCGCATGTTCGAGCAGGCCGCCGGCATCTCCCGCTACAAAGTCCGCAAGCGCGAAACCCTCAACAAACTCAACCAGACCACCGCCGACCTGGAGCGTGTCGAAGACCTCCTGCACGAAATCGAGCAAAACCTCAAAGCCCTCGAAAAACAGGCCCGCCGCACCAAACGCTTCTTCGAACTGCGCGACCGCTACCGCCAGGTCAGCCTCGAGCTTGCCGCTTACCGCGTCGAGGACCTGAAGAAAAAACAGTTGGAAGTGCGGGGCCAGCTCGAAAAGGAGGAGGACGCCCTGCGCGGCCTGGAGGTGGAAATCACCCGACTCGAAGCCCAACTGGAAGCCGAGCGCAAAGCCAACCTCGACAAGGAGAAGCTCCTCAGCGAACGCCAGCGCGAACTCAATGCCCTGGTGGGCCGCATCCGCGAGCTGGAAAACGACCGGCGCATGCTCGAGCAGCGCTCCCACTTCGTGGAGGAAAACCGCCGAAAACTGGAGGAGCAAATCCGAACCGACGGCGCCAAAATCGAAAGCACCACACGCGAAATCGAGTCCTTCCGTCAGCGCCTGCAAGAGGAAAAACAAATCGAAGCCACCCTGGAAGAGCAGTTGGTGGAAGCCGAAACCGCCCTCGAAGCCATCCGGCAGGAACACGGCAGCCTCAAAGCCGACCTGGACAAAATCATGCAGGAACAGCAGCAGACCGAGCGGCGCCTCTTCGAGCTGGAAAAGCAGAAAGCCGTCAATGCCAACCAGGTCCATACCCTGCGCACCGACCTCGAACGCCGCCAATACGATGCCGCCCAACGCCAGGCCGACCGCGAAGCCCTCCAACAACAGCTCCGCAAATTGGAATCCGCCGAACGCCGCGCCCGCCAGGCACTGGAGGAGCTCGAAAAAGACGAAAAGCGCCGCCGAAGCTCCATCCAGGAGCTCGAAAAACAGCAAGAGCTCCTGCGGCAGGAGCTGCAAAACATCAACCGCCGCCTCGATGCCAAACGCAACGAGTACCAGCTGACGCGCAGCATGGTCGAAAACCTCGAGGGCTTTCCCGAAAGCATCCGCTTCCTCAGCTCCCACAAGCAGTGGAAAAAAGACGCCCCCCTGCTCAGCGACCTCATCTACGTGGAGGAGGAGTACCGCGTGGCCATCGAAAATTACCTGGAGCCCTACCTCAACTACTACGTCGTCGAAAACCTCGAAGAGGCCCTGCGCGCCATCCAGTTGCTGAACGAGTCGCAGAAGGGCAAAGCCAACTTCTTCCTCCTCGATGCCTTCCGCGACTACACCCCGCCCATCGCCCTGTTGCCCGAAGCCCGTCAGGCCATCGAGCTGGTGCGTTGCGACCCCGCCTACCAACGCCTGGTGAGCTACCTGCTCGAAAACGTTCTCATCACCGACAGCGAGGAGCGGGCCCGCCAAACGCCCCCCGACGGGGTGGTCCTGCTCAGCAAAACCGGCCACTTCGTTCGACGCAAATTCAGTGTGGGTGGGGGCTCGGTGGGTTTGTTCGAGGGCAAGAAAATCGGGCGCAAGAAGAACCTCGAAATCCTGCAGGAGGAAATCCGCAAGCTGGAACGCAAGGAGCAGAAGCTCTCGGGCGAGCTCTTCACCCTGGCCCAGCGCCTGGAAACCCTCCGCACCCAGTCGCTGCCCGAAAAAATTCAGGAAGCCACCCGCGAGCTGAACCGCATCGGGCAGGAAAAAGTCCAGACCGTCACCCGCCTGGAAGCCCTCGACGCCCAGCTCCGCTCCTGGCAGGAAGCCCAGGAAGCCGCCCGGAAGCGCATCGCCGAGCTGGAAGCCGCCAATGCCGCCATCGAAGAAGACCTGGCCGAGCAACGCGCCCGCGTCGCCGCCGCCAAGCAACGCATCGCCAGCACGGACGGCACCTACCGCCGGGCCGCTGAAAAACTCAGCCAGGCCTCCACCGAATTCAACGCCCGCAACATCGAGTTCATCAAGCAGCAGAACACCGTCAGCGCCCTGCAAAGGGAGCTGGCCTTCCGCGAGCGCGCCCTCGACGAAACCCGCGCCGCCCGCGCCGCCAACGAAAAAGCCCTCCTCGCCGGGCAGGATGAACTGGAGCAAATCGCCACCCAAATCCAGGAGCTGGAGCAAGACCTCCTGAAAGCCTACGACGACAAGAAGTCCAAAGAAAGCCGCCTGACCGAGGCCGAGCAAGCCTACTTCAAAGCCCGCGGCGGCATCAACGAAATCGAA
Source organism: uncultured Saprospiraceae bacterium (assembly GCA_964496055.1). Lineage (GTDB taxonomy): Bacteria > Bacteroidota > Bacteroidia > Chitinophagales > Saprospiraceae > CAZBYX01. The sequence continues at coordinate 190 of CAZBYX010000465.1, read as the reverse complement.
GACCGCATCCGACAGCTCAACCGCAAGCGCAACGACGCCCTCCTGTTGCTCAATCGTCTCAAGGACCGCCTCAACGAGCTCCGCCTCCAGCTCCAGAGCATCGCCGAGCGCCTGCGCGTCGAATTCAACGTGGACGTCAACCAACTCCCACCGCCGCCCCCCCCCCCCGACCACACCCCCCCGGGCGACC
>CAZBYX010000464.1:0-2930 GCA_964496055.1 uncultured Saprospiraceae bacterium | reverse complement strand
CGAGCCACGAGCCACGAGCCACGAGCCACGAGCTACGAGCCACGAGCCACGAGCCACGAACCCTCCCGATCGCGCACCCTCCGTGCATCCATCCTCTAATGTCCTTCCCGGAGCGAGTCTCGGGCGGAAGGGGTGGGGGGCAGCGTTTGGAGCGGAATTTTGATTTGGTAGAGTTTGCGGTTGGGGTTGGAGAGGCGGGCGGTGCGGAGCCAGGGGTTGAACACCTTGAGCAGGCGGTAGGTGGTGCCGTTTTGGCGGGCGAAATCGCCCAGGTTTTCGATGGCGGAGTCCACTTCCACGATGCGGTAGGCGAGGGGTTGGTACAGGTCGGTGGAGTCGAGGTAGAAGCCGAAGGTGCGGGGGTTTTCGAAGAGGTACTTGAGGGCGACGAGCCGAAAGAGGTAGCGGCTGGTTTCTTCGTTGAGGTTGAGCTCGTAATAGGAAGCGGCGCGTTGGAGGTCGAGCTCTTTTTGCAGGCGGGTTTCGCCCATGTTGTAGGCAGCGGCGGCGAGTGTCCAGCTGCCGAAGCGTTCCTTCAGGTCGAGCAGGTATCGGGCGGCGGCGCGGGTGGCTTTTTCCAGGTGGTAGCGTTCGTCCACCTCGCTGTTGATTTCGAGTCCGTAGTGTTGGCCCACCTTCTTCAGGAATTGCCACACGCCCCGAGCCCCAGCAGGGGAGACGGCGTTGCGCAAACCGCTTTCCGCCACGGCCAGATACTTGAAATCATCGGGCACCCCGAATTCCTGCAAGATGGGTTCGATGACGGGGAAGTGCCGGGCGGCTTCTTTCAGCGCCAGGATGGTGCTCGAATGCCAGTAGGAGTTGACGGTCAGTTCGCGGTCGAGCCGTTCGCGCACGTCGAAGTTGTCGAGCGGCAGGGGCTCGCCGGCAAAATCCGCCTGGGCCGGCAGGGGGATGGATGTGATGACTTGCGGCAGGGTGTTCGGGGTGGGGTGGGGCGTTTCCTCTTCCGGGCGGTCGCTGTTTTTGTAGGAGGAGAAGACCGCCAGTGTCAGGATGGTCGTCAGCAGGCCGTTGTAAATGTTCAGGGATTTCAGCATGGCATGTCGATTGAGGTTCACGGTTTTCCCACAGGTGTGGGGCTACGTTCGGGTAGGTGGACTTTTCTTGAAAATGGGCACGGTCGAGCAGGGCTCGCCGTACATGATGCTGCGGGCCACGGGGCGCAGCCGGGCGGTGAGTTCCAGGTAAGCTGCGGGCGGGATGGGCTTGGAGCCACAGCCCTTGATGACGATACGCTGGTCGATGTAGGGGGTTACGTCGAGGGCGCGAATCGTCCGGCTGAAAAAGTGGGTCAGGTACGCTTCCCGATTGCCGAAGAAGAGCTCCCGGGCAAAGGGTTGGGCATGGCTCGCCACCAGCATGTAAGCCCACATGGGGATGATGGCATCGGCGCTGCAGCCCACCAGCAGCACTTTTCCTTCGTATTGGCTCCAGTCGTGGTTTTTCAACCCTTCCCGAAAGTCTTTCTCCTTCAAAATCAGTTCCATAAAGAGAAAGTCCTTCAGGTCGAAGGTGGCGAATTCCACCTCCGGGTAAAAGTCGGCCAAGTCCAGGGTGAGGAGGCCGCTGCGCTCCACGCGGTTGACCAGGGGTTTATCCTTCTGCGTCATGGTCTTTGGCGTTGTCGGACGGCGTGGCCGGCGAAACGGGGGCTTCCACTTCCTCTTCGATGGGCGCCTGCTCGCCGATGGAGCTGTCCGGTTCTTTGAAGTCTTTGGGTTTGGGCAGGTCGCGCAGGCTCTTCAGCCCGAAATAGTCCATGAATTTTTCACTGGTGCCGTAGAGCAGGGGACGGCCCGGGCCGTCGCTGCGCCCGACAATGGAAACAAGCTCTTTTTCGAGGAGTTTTTGGAGGCTGTAGTCGCAATTGACGCCCCGAATCTTTTCGATTTCGGATTTGGGTACGGGCTGTTTGTATGCGATGATGGACAGGGTTTCCAGGGCGGCGCGCGAAAGCCGTTTGCGGCTTTGCTGCTTCAGCAGGGTGCCGATGCTGTTTTGGTAGGCGGGTTTGGTCATGAACTGGAACCCGCCCCCGATTTCCACCAACTCGAAGGCAAAGGCGGGGTCTGCGTAGCGGGTGCGCAGCGCCTGCAAGGCCTCCTCCACATCTTCCAATCGAATTTTCACCTCGAAGGTGGCTGCCAGGCAAGCCCGAATGGCATCGGGGCTGAGGGGCTGGTCGCTGGCGAAGATCAAGGCTTCCGTATGTTGCAGCAGTTGGTCCACGGCGGGAAGGGGTTTGGGTTCGGCGGCCGCTGCCCGCAGCCCTTCGCTGCAAGCGAGCGGCGCAAGGGGGCCAAGATAGCAGGAAAAGTCGGGGCGGGGGGTGCTCTGGCCGACGATTGCCGAGGGGGCAATCCCCGCCCGGGTGGTGAGTGAGGACTCAGTGGCTGAGGCTGTCCAGGCAATTCTGGAAGGTGGCGCGGAACTGCCGGTCCTTCAGAAGCGCCTGAAAGGTTTTGCGGTTGTGGTGGGGGTTGAGGGCGGGAGGGGCTTCCTGGAAGAAGATGTCGGCCCAGCCTTCGTAGCCTTTGGCCTGGCGGGCCGCTTCGAGCAGGCAATGGATTTCGTCGGGGGAGCTGCCGGCATGCAAGGCTGCGTGGCGTTGGGCTACGCGTTGCCGATAGCGCTGGAGCTGCCGTTTGGAGGGGCGCTTGAAGTGGATGCGGCTGAAGCGCGGGTTTTCCGGGGGGTATTCCACCAGAAATTCGTCGTTCTCCTCCAGCGGAAAGCCGATGCCCACCGGCTGATGAGGCATCACCCCTGTGTTGAGGGGGACTTCGACGGGTTTCTCTCCCGCCACGAAAAGGTAGAAAACCGGCGCGGCAGCGGTTTCCCCCCGGAAGCGCACCGTACCGATGGTTTTGCGCCAGGAGTCTTTCAGGGCGGGGGCGGGGGTGGAT
>CAZBYX010000463.1:0-2945 GCA_964496055.1 uncultured Saprospiraceae bacterium | reverse complement strand
TTTCCATCTGTTTCCATGTATTTCCACGACTTCCCCGCCCGTCGGGCTCTCTCGTTCAAACCCTTTCGATGATGGTGGCGATGCCCATGCCGCCGCCGATGCACAGGGTAACCAGGCCGGTTTGGAGGTCGCGGCGTTCGAGTTCGTCCAGCAGGGTGCCCAGCAGGATGGCGCCGGTGGCGCCGATGGGGTGCCCCATGGCGATGGCCCCGCCGTTGACGTTGACGCGCTCGAAGTCATCGAGCCCCATTCCCCGCATGAATTTGAGGACGACGGCAGCGAAGGCTTCGTTCACCTCGATGAGGTCGATGTCTTGCAGGGTCATGCCTGCTTTGCGGAGGGCTTTTTGGGTGGCTGGGGCGGGCCCCGTGAGCATGATGGTGGGCTCGGTGCCCACCAGGGCGGCACTGACGATGCGTGCCCGCGGGCGCAGGCCGAGGGCTTCTCCTTTCTCTTTGGAGCCCAGCAGGACGAGGGCGGCCCCATCCACGATGCCGGAGCTGTTGCCCGCGTGGTGGACGTGCCGGATGCGGTCGATGTGGAAATACTTTTTCAGGGCGACATCGTCGAAGCCGGCGGCGCCGAGCTTTTCGAAGGCGGGGGGCAGGGTGGCGAGCACTTCCAGGGTGGTGTCGGGGCGGATGTACTCGTCGTGGTCCAGGATGGGGATGCCGTTGAAATCGCAGACCGGGATGAGGGATTTTTGGAAGTGGCCCTGTTCGCGGGCATGGGCGGCGCGCTGCTGGCTCAGCACGGCGACCTGGTCCACGTCGGTGCGGGAGAAGCCCTCGAGGGTGGCGATGAGGTCGGCGCTGATGCCCTGGGGTACGTAGCCGATGTGGCGGCTGACCTGGGGGTCCATGAACAGGGCGCCGCCGTCGGAGCCCAGCGGTACGCGGCTCATGCTCTCCACCCCGCCGGCGACGACGAGGTCTTCCCAACCGGAGCGAATTTTGGCGGCGGCCAAATTCACCGCCTCCAGCCCCGAGGAGCAAAAGCGGTGCACCTGCATGCCGGGCACGTCCACGTCCCAGTCGGCGTAGAGCACGGCGGCGCGGGCGATGTCTCCGCCCTGTTCGCCGATGGGGGCGTTGTTGCCGATGATGCAGTCGTCCACTTCGGCGGTGGGCAGCTCATGGCGGTCCTGCAGGGCGACCAGCAGGGTGCGCAGCAGTTCGATGGGGCGTACCTCGTGCAGCGAGCCACTGGGCTTGCCCTTCCCACGAGGGGTTCGGATGGCGTCGAAAATGTAGGCTTCACGCGACACGGCAGCGGGGTTTGTGGTGGAGGCTCTCGGGGCGGGCGCTGCGGGGCTTCAGCCGGCGATGAGGTGCCCCCCGTCGGCGCTGTAGATGCCGCCGGTGCAGTAGCTGGCGGCATCGCCCGCTAACAAAACCGCCAGGCCGGCGATTTCCTCGGGCTGGGCAACCCGCCCGCTCGGCAGATGCTTTTCGATTTGCTTCAGCAGGCTTTCGTTCTGCCAGAGGGCGGCGCTGAAGTGGGTCTGAATCAGGCCCGGGCAAATGGCGTTGACCCGTATGCCGTCCGGGCCCCATTCCTTGGCCAGGTTCTGCGTCAGCATGAGCAAGGCGGCCTTGCTGATGCTGTATACCCCCAAACCCCAGGAGGGTTTCAAACCCTCCACCGAGGCGATGTTGATGATGGAGCCCCCGCCCTGCGCCTTCATGTGGGGGTGGCACAAGTTGGCCAGCTCCAGACAGGCCCAGACGTTGATTTCCATGATTTTGTCGAACAGGGCCCGATTCACTTCGAGCAAGGGGCCGTAAACGGGGTTGGTGGCGGCATTGTTGACCAGGACGTCGATGCGGCCGTAGTGGTCCAAAGCTTTTTGGACGAGGTTTTTCAACTGGTCGCTGCGGCCGACATGGCAGGCGACGCCAATGGCTTCCAGCCCTTGCTCGCGCAGGCGGGCGGCCATCTGGTCCACGCTTTCCTGCTTGCGGCTGCACAAGACCACCCGCGCCCCAAACTCCGCCAACCCGCGCGCTATGGACGCTCCGATGCCCTTGCTGGCGCCGGTGACTATGGCCACCTTTCCGTCCAATCGAAAACGGCGGCTGATGGATTCGCTCATCGAGATGGTTTTTCCGGTCTTTCCAAGTGAAGGGGAAAAGTACAAATTTCAACCCTGTGTCTGCTGCAAAAAGTCCAATTCCGCCGAGGAACCGAAGATTTGAGGAATCGAGGATTTGAATAAATCCTTGATAACCAAAGAAATAAACTTTAAACTTCAGGACCACAACCCTTTTTGCAGTGGACTCAACCCTTTCCCCGGAAACCGCACCAGAACGCTGACAGGGATTGGAATTCCTTCCAAAGGGCGGAACCGGCCCCAAACGAAAAAAGCACCCGAACGGGTGCTTTTCGTGGTCCCTGCAGGGCTTGAACCTGCGACCCCCTGATTCACCTTCCAAAGCTTTCGCCTTGGGGTAGGACTATCTCATCACCCTATCCTCCGAGGAGGACTTAGGTGGGGGGCGTTCGAGGAGGGCTTATTGGTAGGCGATCCTCACCCTCTAGTCTCTGCACCTTCCCGGTTACTGCCAGGCGCCATTCACCGGGCTTGGCTCAGGGTTGCCAGCTCCGACCTCAACGGGTCGAAGGGGAGGTTTCCCTGAATTAACCCCCTTTTTCGGCTCGCCGTTTCCGACGAGTGTCACCAGCGATGGCACGATTGATTTCTCTTGTTCGTCGCGCCATCCTCGATGAGTCAGGTGCTCTAACCAGCTGAGCTAAGGGACCTTCGCTTTCGAAGCGTTGCAAATTTAGAGCAATTTTTCCATTGGCAGGAATGCGCCGTGCAATGGCCGCACCCTCTTGTCAATCCCTCAGCCCCCCGATCGGAAAATCGCGACGGCGTGACCGCGTGGTTGTTCGTTGTTCGTTGTTCGTTGTTCGTTGGGTGGGGGTGTGATAAAGTGGAG
>CAZBYX010000462.1:0-2946 GCA_964496055.1 uncultured Saprospiraceae bacterium | reverse complement strand
ACCCCCACCCAACTCTAAACTTTCCACTCTAAACTCTCCACTCCATCACACCCCCACCCAACGAACAACCAACAACCAACAACGAACAACGAACAACGAGCCACGAGCCACGAGCCACGAGCCACCAGCCAAGCCCCCCACCCCCACGACGATTTTACGATTTAACAATTTTACGATTTTACAAAACCCACCTACCCCTTTTTCGGGGGCTGGAGGGGTCGCACTTCGATTTTGCTGGGAAGGGTTCGTTGGGGGAGTTTGAGCAGGTCCACGACGATTTGCCCCAAGTCTTCGGGCTGGATTTTCCAGGCGTCCTGGGGGTTGGGTTGGTGGTTGTTGAAGTAGGTGGCGACGGAGCCGGGCATGAGGGTGGTCACTTTGATGCCCTGGTGTCGGAGGTCGAGCATGACGGCCTGGGTGAAGCCCACCAGCCCGAATTTGCTGGCGTTGTAGGCGGAGCCGCCGGCGAAGAAATTGGTGCCTGCCAGGCTGGCGATGGTGATGAGGTACCCTTTCGATTTTTTCAGCGCTTCGAGCGTGGCTTTGACGGTGTAGAAGACCCCCGTGAGGTTGATGTCGATGACCTCGTGCCATTGGGCGGGGCTGAGCGTCTCGATGGAGCCGAAGTGCCCGACCCCGGCGTTGGCCACCACCACATCGAGGGAGCCGAAAGCCTGCAGGGCTTTGTTCACCGCTTCCTTTTGAGCCTCGAAGTCGCGCACGTCGGCGGCCAAGCCCAGAGCCGCGCCCACACCCATCCCCTGCAATTCCTGTGCGGTTTTGGCTGCGGTTTCCGCCTGGCGGCCGGTGATGACGACGTTGTAGCCCTCCAGGAGCAGAGCCTCGGCGATTCCCCGCCCGATGCCCTTGGTTCCACCCGTGATGAATGCTGTCTTGCGGTGTTGCATGGTTTTTTGCCCAAAAATGAGAAAAAGCCCCGGGAAGCCGCGGGCGCACCGGGCGGCGGGCGAACGGCTCAAAATTCTATCTTTGCCGCCGTTCCGCCTCGCGCTACGACCATTCGTTCAATCCGACAAGCTCCATGGAAATCCTCATTTTCCTCCTCGTCTCCTACATCCTGTTGAGCATCAGCCTGATGAAAGTGTTTGAGAAAGCCGGCGAAGCCGGCTGGAAAGGCCTGGTGCCGGGGCTCAACTTCGTGGTCTGGGCCCGGCTCATCGGTCGGAAGCCCGCCTACGCCGCCCTGCTGCTGGTGCCCATCGTCAACATCTTCATCTATGCCGGCATGTGCGTGGACCTGGTGCGCTCTTTCGGCAAGTATCGGTTCTGGCACAGCGCCCTGGCCGTCATCTACGCTCCGGTGATGTTTTTCTGGCTGGGTTGGAGCAAGGAGGAAAAGTATCTGGAACCCATCCTGCCCGCCGAACGAGCCTATTTCCAGAAGATTCAAAAAGCCCGGGAGGAAAACAAAGCGCGCCTGCTGGCCAAACTCGAGCGGAACAACCCCTACCGCAAGGGCCCCATCCGCGAATGGGTGGAGGCCATCGTCTTCGCCGTGTTTGCGGCCGCCTTCATCCGCCTCTTTCTCATCGAAGCCTACACCATCCCCACCTCCTCCATGGAAGACTCCCTCCTCGTGGGGGACTTCCTGTTCGTCAGCAAGGCGCATTACGGCATCCGCACCCCCCAGACCGTCCTCATGGTGCCTTTGCTGCACAACCGCATCCCCGGGCTCAATACCGAAAGCTACATCCGCGAACCCTCCCTGCCCTACTTTCGCCTCCCGGCCCTGGAAAGCATAGACCACAACGAACCCGTCGTCTTCAATTATCCCGAAGGCGACAGCGTCTATGTCTTTCCCGAGCGCACCTGGAGCATCTACGACTACCGCCGCGGAACCATCAGCCCGCGCCGGGCTCGCGAAATCACCCAGGGCAAGGCGCCCCTCGTCGTCCGACCGGTGGACAAGAAAGACCACTACATCAAGCGCTGCATCGGCTTGCCCGGCGACACCCTCCAAATCATCGACAAGCAAGTGTACCTCAACGGCAAGCCCGCCCGGAACCCCGAAAAGATGGAGTTCCGCTACATCGTCAAGCATCCGGGCGTGTCCCTCAACCTCCAGAAACTCGAGGAGTGGGGCGTCTCCCCCGAAGACCAGTTCATCAAGGGGCAGGATTTCATGATTCTGGTGCTCACCCGGCAGCAGGTCGAGCAAATCAAAAGCCTGGACCCCAAAATCGAAGTCATCGACTTCGAAAAATACCTGGTCAATTTCCTGAGCAAGCCCGACGAAAACACCTTCCGCAAATACGGCATCGGTAACGCCGAACGCATGGGCGCCTTCGGCCCCGGCTGGGTGCTCCGCCTGAGCAACGAGCAGGCCGAACGCATCAAAGCCGACAGCATCGCCATCGTCACCCCCTTTGCCGAACGCCCCCTCTTTCCCTATTCCAAAGAGTCCGAAAACTGGACGGTGGACAACTACGGCCCCATCTGGATTCCGAAAAAAGGAGCCACCATCCAACTCACCCCCCAAAACCTGCCCGCCTACCGCCGGGTCATCGCCGTGTATGAGGGCAACGACCTCGAGGAGCGCGACGGCAAGATTTTCATCAACGGGCAGGAAACCGACCGCTACACCTTCCGGATGAACTACTACTGGATGATGGGCGACAACCGCCACAATTCGGAAGACTCGCGCGTGTGGGGCTTCGTGCCCGAAGACCACATCGTGGGCAAGCCCCTCTTCATTTTCTTCTCCACCAAGTACGGCAACATGGCCAACGGCATCCGCTGGGAGCGCATCTTTTCTTCGGCCAACCCCCAGTGAGGCCGGCCCGCCGATTCCGGCCCCCATCGGGTGGGGGAGGGGGAGTAAGCGGCTGCTCTCGGGGGAATTCCTATATTGGGCTGCCAATCAACCGCTTGCTCACCCTTCAAACCACCCGAAACCATGTTGAAACGATTCTTCCAACTGTTGGC
>CAZBYX010000461.1:0-2948 GCA_964496055.1 uncultured Saprospiraceae bacterium | reverse complement strand
AGACTGGAGTGCCCTGGATTTGCTCATCCTGGAAAAACTCGAAGCCCTCGAACGACGGCTGAATCAGCAACCCCCCACCCAGCCCCTTGCCCAAACCCCCGCCGCCCCTCCCTTCGAGGAAACTCGAGCCGAACCCCTGCCCGACACCACCTACCAATGGCTGCGCGGCTTCATCGCCGGCAAAGAGCGTCGCCAACTCTTTTTCGACAACAACGTGTACCAACTGCGCCCCGAACACCGAACGCAACTCGATTCGGTGGCCGCCTTCATGCAACAGTACCTGCCGCTCGACGTCCTCGTCATGGGCTTCAGCAGCCCGAAAGGGACGCCCATGTACAACCAGTACCTGTCTCAACAGCGGGCCGAAGAAGTCAAAAAGTACCTGATGTCGAAAGGCATCCACCCAAGCAGAATATTCACGCAATACCACGGAATCGACTACCAGAGCAAAGACCCCGCGGCGGGTCGGCGCGTGGAGGTATTGCTGCTCATCAGCAAGTTTCGGCATTGAAGCATCCTTCGTTTCATCATTCCGTGGGCGGGCAGGCACCCGAGCCTGCCCGTTCTTTTTCAGGGGGCTTTCTCATTAGCTTTGCCCCATGCCTGCCGCCCCCACATTCAGCATCATCACGGTGACCTACAACGCCGCCGCCTTGCTCGAGGGCACCCTGAACAGCGTGGCCGCCCAATCCTACCCCCATCTGGAGTACATCGTGGTGGACGGCGCCTCCACCGACGGCACCCGCGACCTGCTGCAGCGGCACAGCGCCCGGATCAGTCGTTGGGTCAGCGAACCCGACCGCGGCCTGTACGACGCCATGAACAAAGGGCTGCAAATGGCCACGGGGGATTTCGTCTGGTTCCTCAACGCCGGCGACCACCTCTACGACGAACGCACCCTCGAACGCATCGCCGAGGCCGCCAGCCCCGACACCGATGTGCTCTTCGGGGAAGTGCTCCTCGTGGACGAGCAGCGCCGCCCGCTGGGCACCCGCAGCGAACGCACCACCCGCCGCCTGCCCGCCGAACTGACCTGGAAAAGCCTGCGCCAGGGTATGGTCGTCTGTCATCAGGGCATCCTCGTTCGCCGAAGCATCGCCCCCGCCTTCCGCATCGACAACCTCGCCGCCGACATGGACTGGGTCATCGAAGCTCTCAAACGCAGCCGCAAGAACACCCGCGTCGAGGGGCTGCTCGCCACCTACCTCGTCGGGGGGCTTTCCGCCCGAAAGCGCCTGCCTTCCCTGTTTCACCGGTTCGAAGTCATGGCGCGGCACTACGGCTGGTTCCAAACCCTTCTCCTCCACCTCTGGTTCGTGGTGCGGGCGGGGGTTTGGGCGGTTCTCTCAGTAGGCAGTAGGCAGTGAGCAGTGGGCAGTGCTCAGTAGGCAGTAAGCAGTAAGCAGTATGCAGTAAGCAGTGGGCAGGGGTTGGGGTTGGGGGGTGAGGTTTGGGTTTGATAAGCTGCAGGGGTACGCAGAGCCGGCGCGGTTTTGCGCTGCTTCTTCACTTTGCTTCCAGGAACGGCTTCCCGCGGGGCAGAGCCCCCAACCCTGCTCCCGCACCACCAACCGTCAAAAGCCAGGTGCCCCAATGGTCTCGGTGGGGGCACCCCATAGCGGCCGAAGGGCGATACCCACCCTTATAGTGCCGGCTAATGGGGATGAATATCACGCAAGGAGGATTTGAGGAACCGACGAACCGAGGATTTGACGATTTGGGGAGGGAGGGTTGGAGGATTTGAGGGAGCGCGGAATCGAGGAACCGAGAAACCGAAAAGAGTCTGGCCGCCCTGAAATGTATTCAGCCTGAATCACCGGAGCTATAAATCGAATGGGCGAAAAGAAATTTTCGGGGGCGCGTAACCTCCTCCTTTCGGGGTGCGTCCCTAACCTGAAACGATGAACGATGGAGCTAAGCGAATTCCGACAACAAGTGCTTCCCTTGAAAAATCGATTGTTTCGGTTGGCGGTAGGTATCGTCAGTGACCCGGCCGAAGCCGAGGACGTGGTCCAGGAGGTGTTCATCAAAATCTGGGGCATGCGTCACGACATGGCGCGGGTGAACAACCTGCAGGCCTGGTGCTTCAAGCTGGTGCGCAACCTGTCCATCGACAAGCTGCGCTCCAAACACCGCCGCACCGACGAACTCGACGAACGCTACGACCAGGTGGACCCCGACCCCAGCCCCCACCAGCAGGCGGCCTCCAACGACGCCCTCGAACACATCCGCCGCCTGATGGAGCGCCTGCCCGAAAAACAGCGCGCCGTCATGCTCCTGCGCGACGTGGACGGCCTGACCTACCAGGAAATCGCCGACACCCTCGACATCAGCCTCGGGCAGGTCAAGATCAACCTCTTCCGCGCCCGGCAAAACCTCAAAAAACAACTGCTCAAGTCGAAAATCTTCGATTGACCCCAAAACCCGCTCAAGCGACGCATCATGGAAAAGAAGCTCATTCAAAAATTGCTGGACAAGTACTTCGAAGGGCAAACCTCCCTGGAGGAGGAAAAAGTCCTGCACGAGTATTTCCGCGGCCCCGACGTGGACGAGGCGTTCCGCCCCTTTCAGCCCCTCTTCCAGTACTTCGAGGCGGAACGAAGCACCGCCCTGTCGGAGGACTTCGAGGAGCGCCTGTTGAGCCGCCTCGGATCCACCCCGCGAATCGCCCGCCTGCGCCCCCGCCTGCGCCGCTGGCTGCAGGCCGCCGCTGCCGCCGTGCTCATCCTGGCCGCCGGCTGGTGGCTGATTGATCAACCCCTCAAACCCCGCACCCAAACCGCCATCGACTGGTCGAAATACGAAGTGCAAGACCCCGAACGCGCCCTCGAAGAAACCAAAAAAGCCCTCATGCTCGTCTCCGCCAAACTCGAAGAGGCCTCCAGCGAAACCAGCCGCGGCGTGCAAAAAATGCGCAAAGTGGCCGACCCCTTGAATTGAGGATATGA
>CAZBYX010000460.1:0-2959 GCA_964496055.1 uncultured Saprospiraceae bacterium | reverse complement strand
ACCTCGTGGAAGACCTCCAGTACAAACCCGACACCCCCGTGGAGGAAGGAGTGAAGCGGTTTGTGGGGTGGTATCTGGATTTTTTTCAGGCACCTTCGGAGGCTAATTCATCTCGGGGAAATAACAGTTATCCTTCTCAATCTCGGTAGGAGGAATTTTGCGGGAAATGAGCTCCATTGCCAAAATACGTAGGGTGTCCTTTTCGAAATTTTATCTGATCGTAGAATTGGATGACCGTCGCAAGATATCGGTTCCCCTGGACTGGTATCCACGACTGAAACATGCCACGCAACCGGAACGCAAAAATTGGCAAATCATCGGTGAAGGCATGGGCATTCACTGGCCCGATCTCGATGAAGACATCAGCCTGGACGGCCTGCTGACTGGAAAAAGGTCCACCGAAAGTCTCGCTTCGCTCAAACGTTGGTTGGATTTGCGCAATGTGAAGCGTTCCGGAGAAATATCCTGAGTTCTTTCCGTTAGATGGAATCCCATCACCTCCAACACCTCTTCAAACGCGCCGGCTTCGGACTGAGCCCCCGGGAAGCCCTGCTGTTTCGGGACTGGGGAAGGGATGAGGTGGTGGACTGGTTGTTCGAAGAGGCGGGAAAACAGGCGGGGGAACTGGTCATCGAGGAGCGTTTCATTCGGGTGCCGGGAAGCGATTACGAATTGCCCCTTTACGAACCGGAACGCGCCCGGGCTGACAAAATCGCTTTGCTCGGCAATGTGTGGATGGACAAGATGTTGGAGGGCTCGGGCTTCCTGAGGGAAAAAATGGCGCTGTTCTGGCACCATCATTTACCGGTTGGAGGGCAAAATTTCACCCTCACCAAACTCTACCTGGAGATTCTGCGCAAACACGCCCTGGGCAATTTCCGCGACCTGCTCCACGAGGTGGCGAAAACCCCCGCCATGATGCGCTACCTCGACAACCACCATTCCCACAAGGACGCTCCGAACGAAAATTTCGCCCGCGAACTCATGGAGCTCTTCACCCTCGGAGTGGACCAATACACCATCCGGGACATCCAGGAAGCCGCTCGGGCCTTCACCGGCTGGCGCTACGACCACGACATCAATGTTTTCTACCTGGACGAGGCGGCGCACGACGCAGGGGAAAAAGAATTCCTGGGCAAAAAGGGAAATTTCGGAGGGGAAGAGATCATCGACCTGATTCTCGAGAAAAAACAGTGCGCCCGGTACCTTACCGATTGCATCTGCCGGTTTTTCGTGAACGAAACCCCGGACCCCGGCACCGTCGAGGAGCTCGCCGAGCACTTTTATTCCAGCCACTACGACATCGCCGGCCTGATGCGGAAAATCTTCAGCTCGGATTGGTTCTATTCCGAAAAGAACCAAAACGCCCTGGTGAAAACCCCGGTGGAACTGGTCGTGGGATTTCAGAAAAACACGGGCGCGAAGCTGGTGGGCATCAAAACCCACGGTTTTCTGCTGCGCATGATGGGACAGCGCCTGTTCGCTCCCCCGAACGTGGGGGGCTGGCCCGCCGGCAAAGGCTGGATCAGCACCAACACCATCCTGTACCGCACCCAGTTCCCAAGCGTGGTGTTCGCCATTGCCAATCGCACCGTTCCGAGGCGTTCCCTTGCCTATAAAGTGAGCTCCAGACTCGACCATGCCGAGTTTCGCAGTCTCCGCTACTTCATGGACGCCGTGTTTGATTTCGAAACCCTGGCAAACGACCTCGAAAAGCTGGATGGGTCGCCGGAATCCTTCTTTTGGGGCACTCCCGGAAAAACCGGGGAATCCCCGGAACCCCTCACCCCGCAAAGCCTGGAACGAATCCTAACCTCCCCACTTTATCAACTGAACTGAGCGTGCAGCGCCGGCAATTCCTCAAACGCAGTGCTTATCTGTCGGTGGGAACCGCCCTGGTTCCCCAGCTTTTGGCGTCCTGCTCCTCCACACCCCGGGCCTTCCGGGGGAAGCGCGTCGTGCTGATTCATCTGGAAGGCGGCAACGACGGCTTGAACACCTTCGTGCCCTTTCGCGACGACCGCTATTTTTCAAACCGCCCGACCCTGGCTTTGAAACCCGCGGATTTGATCGATCTGAACGGGGAGCAGGCGGTGCCTGCCTGGGCACGCGGACTGGCAGACCTTTACACCGAGGGCTATCTCGGGGTCTTCAACAACGTAGGGTACCCCGAACCCAACACCTCCCATTTCAAATCTGCGGACATCTGGCATTCGGCATTCACGCCCGCAGAGGTGAACAGCCCGAAAACGGGGTGGGTGGGTCGATTCCTCGATCGGTATCCCGACGATTCATTGCCCAAGGCGAGCCTCGCCCTGGAGACCTCCAACACGTTCAGCCTGTTGTTGAAAGGAGAAACCACCGCAGGTGGGAATCTGGAAGCCCTGGAGCATTTCCGTTGGTTCGAAGAACATCTCGAGGGCACGAACCTGCATGCCCCGGTCGAACACCCTCTGGCTTCCTACCTGCAAAAAACGATGGCGGAAGCCGTTCTCACCGCCGAAACCCTTTCCGAGTATGCCCGCCCCGGCAATGGGCCGTACCCGGCTTCTCAACTGGGAAAGGATTTGCAGCAGGTGGCCGGCCTCATCAAAGCGGGTGCGCCCACTCTGTTTTTCTTCCTCCGACAGGGGGGCTACGACACACACATGGGACAACCCGGGCGGCACGAAAAACTGCTGGCCGAACTGGGGTATGCCCTGAAAGCCTTCGCCCGGGACCTCCACCGGGAAGGGCTTTTCAAAGACACCCTGGTCCTCGTGTATTCGGAGTTCGGCCGCCGGGTAAAGGAAAACCGAAACCAGGGCACCGACCACGGGGTCGGGAACAACGTCATGATCCTCACCGGGAATCCGCGTCGGGCCGGCATTCTCAACGATCCCCCCGATCTGGAAACCCTGCAGTACCGCCGGGACGTGGGGGTGAAACTGGACTTCCGGGAAATCTACGCCACCATTCT
>CAZBYX010000459.1:0-2961 GCA_964496055.1 uncultured Saprospiraceae bacterium | reverse complement strand
AGCGAACCCTCGTAGAGGGTGAGCGGCCCAAAAGCCCCGAAGGGGCGACCCAACAGCCCGCAGCCCGAAGGGCGAGGGCGGCCCAATAAAGAAAAGCCCCTGCTCAGAACAGCAGCGGCTTCCTTTCATTATGGCTAACTAATTTTTCGGAGGGTTGGGGTTGAGGAATGCTCAGGCGATTTTCTTCATGGGCATTTGTTCCTCCAGTAATTTTTCTTCGAGGGCGTGGAAGCGGTAGCCGGCGTCGGCGAAGTGTTCCAGCACGCGGGGCAGGGCATCGCGCAGGCGTTGGCCGGCTTTGAGGCTGTCGTGGAAAACGACGATGCTTCCGGGGCCGGCGTGGCGCACGACGTTGTTGAAGCAGTCCTCGGCTTCGAGGTTTTGGTCGAAGTCGCCGCTGAGCACGTCCCACATGATGATGCGGTAGTGGCGCAACAGGAAGGGGATTTGCCGGGGGTGCAAGCGCCCATAGGGGGGGCGGAACAACTCGGAACGCACCAGGCTGGCACAGCGCCGCACATCGTGAAAATACGGGACGTGGTCGGACAGCCACCCGTTCAGGTGGCGATGGGTGTGGTTCCCGACGACGTGGCCCTCGGCGAGGATGGCTTCCAGCAAATCGGGGTGGCGCTCCACGTTTTGACCCACACAGAAAAAGGTGGCTTTGGCATCGAAGGAGCGCAACTGCTCCAACACCCAGGGGGTCACCTCGGGGATGGGGCCGTCGTCGAAGGTCAGGAAGAGGATTTTTTCCTCCGTGGGCACCCGCCAGAGGAATTGCGGGAAGAGGTTTTGAACGAACCTTGGGGTTTTGACGAAATACATGGGCATACAGTTTTGGATACGGTTCAGGGTTGCCCGGGGTTTCCCGGTCAGGGCTTCAGGTGTTTCAATGGGGCTGGTTCTTTTCGTTCAGCGAATGAATCGGGAACACGGTTGGAGGAGAAAACCTCGGAGCGTGTGGGGAAGATGAGCGGCCGTCACTGCACCATTCGGGAGTGCCTTGTTGTGCCCTCCGGTGAGTCGTTTATTACCCTAACGCCCCTCCCCACCCGTCTGCTGCCCCGAAACCCTTGATTTTTCAAGGTTTTTCGCATTTTTTCCCGGATTCGAAGAACGGGTGAGACAAGGGGGAGCGATGCGTCGGACCGATGGCACTTTTCCACCCCCCGAATTGGGCTGCCCGGGCAGGGGGCATTTCCGGCATCTTTTGTCCCATCCGCTGGAAAAAGAGCATCTTTGCCCCCCAATTTCGGGGCTGGCACGAGGTCGAGGGTTTGAGCCGACTTCCGGGGCTTCCTGCCGGCCGAAATCAATTCGAGAAACATGCGTGTACGCTTTGCCCCCAGCCCGACGGGCCCCCTGCACATCGGGGGGGTTCGCACCGCGCTGTACAATTTCCTCCTGGCCCGCAAGCACGGCGGGCGCTTCATCCTGCGCATCGAGGACACCGACCAGACCCGCTACGTGCCCGGTGCCGAGGAATACATCCTCGAAACCCTCGAATGGCTGGGCTTAGAACCCGACGAAGGACCCCGCAGCGGCGGCAAGTTCGGCCCCTACCGCCAGTCGGAACGCAAAAGCCTCTACGCCGACTATGCCCGCCGACTGGTGGAAAAAGGCCACGCCTACTATGCCTTCGACACCCCTGAAGAACTGGAAGCCCGCCGCCTGGCCGAAAAGGAAAAGGGCAACCACACCTTCAAGTACGACGCCCGCCTCCGGATGGAGATGAACAACAGCCTGTGCCTGAGCACCGACGAGGTGGAACGCCGCCTGCGCGCCGGCCATCCCCACACCATCCGCATGAAAGTGCCCGAAGGGGAGACCATCGTCGTCGAAGACCTGATTCGGGGGCGGGTGGAGTTTCAAAGCGCCGAACTGGACGACAAAATCCTCCTGAAAAGCGACGGCATGCCCACCTACCACCTGGCCAACATCGTGGACGACCACCTGATGCAAATCACTCACGTGGTGCGCGGGGAAGAATGGCTGCCCAGCACCGCCCACCACGTCTTGCTCTACCGCTTCTTCGGGTGGGAAGAGCAGATGCCTCGCTTCGCCCACCTGCCCCTCATCCTCAAACCCACCGGGAAGGGCAAACTCAGCAAACGCGACGGCGCCAAGCTCGGCATCCCCGTCTTCCCCCTCGCCTGGGAGGGCGAAGACCCCGACGACCGCTTCGAGGGCTTCCGCGAACGGGGCTTCCTGCCCGAAGCCCTGCTCAATTTCCTGGCCTTCCTGGGCTGGAACCCCGGCACCGAACAGGAACTGTTCTCCCTCGAAGAACTCTGTCAGGCTTTCAGCATCGAGCAAATCGGCAAGGCGGGGGCCCGCTTCGATTACGACAAGGCCCTGTGGTTCAACCAGCAATACCTCTTGCGCATGCCCGATGAAGAAATCGCCGCCCGGCTGCGCCCCCTGGCCGAAGAACGGGGCTACCAACCCAGCGTGGCTTTCCTCACGGCCCTGGCGGGCCTGCTGAAGGAGCGCGTCCACACCCTGAATGAATTTCTCGAGGCGGGGTACTACTTCTTCGAGCCCGTCCAGCGTTACGACCTCAAGGCCATCCGCAAGCGCTGGAAGCCGGAACGCCGCCCCCTGTTCCTCGAACTCGGCGGCATGTTGGAAGAATTGCCGAACTTTCAGGCCGCTGCGGTGGAAAGCACCGTCAAAGCATTCATGCAACGCCACGGCCTCGGCTTCGGCGACGTGCTGCCCATCCTGCGCCTGGCCTGGTCGGGCACGCTGCAAGGGCCCGGCGTTTTCGACATGGCCGAGCTGCTCGGTCAAACCACCTGCGTCGAACGCCTGCGCAAAGCCCTGGATGTCTTCGACCAAACCCTGAAGGAGGGGTGATTGGCGCGCTCGCCCTCTTCGAGGGCTCGCTTTTAGGCCGTTCGCTCGTCCGTACGGACAAGCTCACTTTTGGGCCGCCCTCGCCCTTCGGGCTTCGGGCTT
>CAZBYX010000458.1:0-2964 GCA_964496055.1 uncultured Saprospiraceae bacterium | reverse complement strand
CGAGGTGGAGGAAGTTGCCGGAGCTTTCGCCCTTCGTCCAGAGGCGGTTTTTGGAATAGCGCCAGTCTGCTTATTGTCATTTCACCTACCCTGTTCGCCTCCGCTATTTGAAATCCCCCGCAATTGCCCTACATTTAACCTTAAATCCGCCGGATTCCAAGACGATATTCCACGTTTCTTCCACCCTAAGCCCTGTTGCCACATACCGTAGCTCTTTCCAGCTACCGACGACTCTACCGCCCCGTCTACCGGGGGCTTCGCCCCCACACCTCATTTTCACCACGGACTCTGCACACGACCGTTCTTTCGTTCAACCGCATTCTTTAACCACAAAACCGATGTCGCCATGAGAACCATCCTCTTTTCCAACAACGTGCACACCCTTCGGGGGGGGGGGCAGCAGCCTCCCGCTGCTGATTAGCTGTTTGCTATTGATTCCAGCCATGAGTCTTGCCCAGTTTTTCGACGATTTCAACAATGTTTCCGGCTGCCCGACGGACTGCTTCGGCTTCATCGATGAAGACAACTGCCTACCCGACTGGATTTCGAGTCACGGCACGCCCAGGGTGGGAACGGCCAACCCCTTCAACGGCGGCGGGAACTCCGCCCTGCAAACCACCTTCCTCGACGCCGAGGGCGAAGGAGCCATTCGCCTTTACGACTTCCAGTCCGGGCAAACCTACATGCTTTCCCTGGCCAACTACACCGACCCCGCCGGCACCGACCACGACCCGGTGACCTTGAACCTCGTGCTGACCAACTACATGCCGCACAGCGTCAGCGCACCCAACGACTGCGACGCCCCCCTCCCCAACCCGCCCGGGCCCACCCAGCTCATCGGGCAAATCCACTTCGCCCAAACCACCCCCAACTGGCAATTCGATACCTTTTGTTTCACACCTCAGCAGAATTTCACCCAGCTGTGGATTTACCCCTCCGTCGCACCTCAAGACCGCAATGGAAACGGCGGCGTGATCTTCACCGACAACCTCGGGTTGGAAATGTGCTCCGAACCGAAGCTTTCTTACCAAAAACAGGTGATTCCCGCTTACCCCTGCCCCGGCGATGACCTCACCCTCGATTGGGAGATTTGCCTGGACCAAGACGGATGCATCGGCGACGGCGACCTCCTGCTCGACATCACCCTCCTGCTGCCTCCTTACTTCTCCTTCGCCGCCGGCAACGGAACCGCCCAAATCACCCTCGCCGTAGGCCAATGCCAAACCCTCAGCTTCCCCCTGCACAGCGACCCCCAAACACCCCTCCTGCCCCTCGACTTCATCCTCGAGGTGAAAACCGACTGGGGCTGCAACCCCGATTTCACCGACCGCGACACCTTCTCCTTCAATTTTTCCCAAAGCCTGCCCGTAGCCGATTTCACTTATGAGCTGGGAGCTTTCCGGTGCGGCGCCCGCGAGGTCTGCTTCACCAGCCTCGCCCAGCCCGCCGCCACCATCCGCACCTACTTCTGGGACTTCGGCGACGGCCACACCAGTACGGAGCCTCACCCCTGCCACGAATACGACCAACCGGGAACTTACATCGTAACCCATATCGTAACCAACGACTGCGGCGCCGACACGATTCAGAAAACCCTCACCCTCTCCCCCGACGACGTCGGCTTCCATTTCACCGTCGGAAACGCCCCCTCCGACGTCACCCTCCTTTCCGACCTGATCAACGCCCAGCCCTCGATATTCGAAGCCACCGGTGTCAACGGCAAACGCATCCAGGTCAACGGTACGCTCGTCATTGATGTCTCTTTCTATGAGTTCCTCTCTTCCGATTTCACTATGGAAGCCGGTGCGAGCATCCGGGTACTCACCCCCGACACCCTGGAAATCGAACAAACCACCCTACGGGCTTGTGACACCCTGTGGCGCGGCATCGAAATGAAAGACCGCGCCCTGCTGGAAATCAAGGAGTCCTCTCTTATCGAAGGCGCACTGCAAGGGGTGTTCGGTACCAATTATTTTTTGAAAGTGTCCAATTCCACGTTCGACCGAAATTTTGTGGGCATCACCAACGCCCCGCCTTCGGTCATTCATTTTAGGCTGTTCCAGAGCAACCTCTTCGATTGCAGCGCCGATTTGCTGCTGCCCTACCCCGGCATGTTCACCGAGCCGGGCCTGCCTCCCAACGTCGAGCAACGCGCCTACGCCGCTGCGGTGCTCCATCGTGCCACCGGCACCCTCGACGTCAACGGCAACACCTTCCAAAATCTCACCAACGGCTTGCTCATCACCAACTCCAACCTGCTGGTGCAGGCTTCCGCCTTCCGCAACATGAGCACCGGCAACGGCTATGGAGCTTTCACCGAAGGGGTCGGCATCGAGGCTGTTTCGGAGTCCGGAGCGCACGTTTTCCGGCAGAAGGGCTTCGGTCAAGGGGGCGCCGCTTCTTTCCTAAACTGCCGAACCGCCGTTCGCCTCCAAAACTTCAAGGTGGAACAACTGGAGTCGAACACCATGGACGCGGTCCACACCGGGGTGGAAATTCGGGGGGCTTCACAGGAAGTCAACATTCGCAAAAACGACATCGATGCGAGCACCTTCGGCATCCTGCTCAAGCAGATTGACCCGAAAACCAACCTGACGGTGGAGTTCAACCAAATCCAGCTGAGCAATGCCAAGGCGCGGGGCATCAGCCTGCACCAAACCAGTCTCTCCCTGACCCCCGGCACCAAACAAATCATTCGCTCCAATGAGGTCCACCTCTCCACCAACTTCAGCCAGGGCATACATCTGGAGGCTGCAGGCGGCACACAGGTGCTCAGCAATGAGGTGGACGCCACCCAGGGAACCGGCTTCTCCGGCATTCGCATTCAGGGCTCCGTCGAGGCAGCCCTGCTGTGCAACTCCGTCCTTGGATTCGACCCCGCCTCCGGCACCGGCATCGCCGCCTGGAACGCCGAAAACACCGCCTGGCGCTGCAACAACATCGGCAACACCGAAAACGGCGTGT
>CAZBYX010000457.1:0-2968 GCA_964496055.1 uncultured Saprospiraceae bacterium | reverse complement strand
CACCGGGGCCCGCACCAGCTTGCACGAACAGTTTTCCGACCTGACGGCTTTCCCCACAGCCGCCACACTTGCTGCCGTGGACTCCAGCGAACTGCGCCAACGGCTGCTGCGCCAATACGTGCGCCAATGCCAGGGGTTGGGCATCAACCTGAGTTTTGCCCCGGCTGTGGCACCGGTGGATGCGAAGACCTTCCGCCCGGAAAGCAGCTTTGAAGGCCCGGATTCCGCCCGATTGAATACCGCGATGCAATACCTGCTCGCGCTTCAGGCCGAAGGCGTCCTGGCCATTGGCGATGCCTTTCGGGGGCCTTTGCTTCCGGAACCCGACACCTGCGGCCTGGTGGACAGCCTTTTCCCCGTGCTCACACCCTTGCTCGAGACCGGGCTTTCGGGGGTCCTTCTCGACCCCGTGTTGCTGAAAGACTCGCTGAAAAGTTTTCCGCAGGGCATCCTGCCCCATCTTTTTCAACTGCACTGGAATTACCGGGGGTTGCTCATCGCCCAGCCCGCAAACCGGGCAGAGGCGGAGGACTGGATTTACGCCGGGGCCGACCTCTTCCTTACCGACCGACCTGAAGAAGTGAGGCGCCTGTTGCGCGAAGCCTTTCGCAAGGGATGGCTCAGCAAAACCGTCCTGAACGAAAAGGTGCGAAAGGTGCTGCTGGCCAAATCCTGGGCCGAGGGCGGCAATCTGCTCCCCTACAAGTTCAAGAAACGACGGGACGGCTTGCCCGTCTTGCAGGTTTCCCGGCGGGTGCCTCGCAGCTTCCCGCCCCCTTCCGCCATGCGCGCCCCCTACCTCGAGACCCTGAAAGAGTATTTCCACGACCCGGCCTGGGGTCTCCTGGCCCGCATCCTTTACGAGCGCTCGGTGATTTTGGCCAACAATCCTGCGGGGGCGGTGCCCTTCCAAATGCTTCGGGGGAAAGATTTTCACCTCCTGCAATTTTCCAAAAGCCATTTTCAGTCCTTCAAACGAACCGTGGCGAAGTATGCCACCTTCACCAGCTACCTCTTTCCGGTGGGGGAGGGGGGCGAGTTGGAAGCCCTTCAGGTCAACAATTTCAAGTGGACCACCCCCATCGTCTTGCTGGACGGAGTAACCCTGGACGCCCGCCAACACGCCGCCTTCATCGAGTCGGTCAACAAGCTCCACCTGAAGACCCCCGTGGTGCTTGTCAATTTCGGCAACCCCTTCAACCTGGCGCATTTCGACAGCACCATGACGTTCATCCAGTGCTTCGAGCGCAACCCCCACACCGAGCAAGTCGCCGCGCAAATCATCTTCGGGGGGCGCCGGGCCGTGGGGCGCCTGCCCCTCACGGTGGGGCCTTCCCTCCTTTTCGGCAAAAAGGAAAGCGGGGAGAAGCTTCGTTTGGCCTTCGCCCACCCCGAAGACGTGGGCATGGCTTCCGAGCGGCTGAGCAGCATGGAGGCCATCGCCGCTTCCGCCATGGCGGCGCGCGCCATGCCCGGGTGCCAGGTGGTGGTCGCCAAAGACGGCAAGGTGGTCTATTCGCGGGCATTCGGCTACCTGACCTATGCAGAAGAGCAGCCCGTGGAATTGACCGACGTGTACGACCTGGCCTCGGTGACCAAAGTGGCCGCCACCACGCTGGTGGCCATGCACCTCTTCGAGCAGGGCAAATGGCACCCCGACGACCGCCTGAAGGCGCACTTGCCCCTGACCGAAAACGCCGCCATCGGCATGCTCACCCTGCGCGAGCTGATGACCCATTCCTCGGGCTTGCAGTCCTTCATGCCCATCGGGCGCTACCTGTCGCGCAGTGCTTGCCGCGCCGATTGCCAACGCTTTTACTGTACCCAACGGCAGGGCCCCTTCCACGTGCCCCTCTCCGACCACCTGTTTTTCAATGTCCACTATCAGGACAGCATCAAACACGATGCCTTGCAAGTACGCCCCCGCCGCAGGGGTTTCTACCGCTACAGCGACGTGAATTTCTTCCTGCTTCAGTGGGCCCTGGAGCAGGAGGGCGGAAAGCCGCTGGACCAGCTGGCCGATGAGGAATTCTACCTGCCTCTGGGGCTTCGGCGCACCCTGTTCCGACCCCTGCGCAAAATCCATCGCAGCGAAATAGCCCCCACCCAGGCCGCAGGTAGTTGGCGCGGTGACCTGCTTCAAGGCTACGTACACGACGAGGCCGCCGCCCTGATGGGAGGGGTGGCGGGCAATGCCGGTCTGTTCTCCAATGCCGAAGAACTGACCGTCCTGTTCCAGATGCTCCTCGACGGGGGCGTGTACGGCGGGCAACGCTATCTGGAAGAACCCACCATCGAGCTGTTCACCTCCGCCGTGCACGGCAACCACCGCGGTTTGGGCTTCGACAAACCCTCCCGCTACCGCGCCGTGTCCGCCGCTCCGTCTGCTTCTCTGGAATCTTTCGGCCACACGGGCTTCACCGGCACCTGCGTCTGGGCCGACCCCGCCGAAAATCTCATCTTTGTCTTTCTTTCCAACCGGGTCTATCCCAATGCCCGCAACCGCAAACTCTTCGAGATGGGGGTGCGCCGCCGCATGCACCAGGTCGTGTACGAAGCCCTCGACTCCTTCCAACCCCACCTTCCCGAACTGGATTTCCACCAGCGCAGGGGATGAGGGCTCGACGGGGCGAGTCCCCTTTCGGAATGGGGCCTGGGAAGACCCTGCCACCAATCATCGCGTCATGAAAACCAAACTCTCCCACGACGAACGCATCGCTCGCATGACTTTCGCCTCGGTCTATCCTTACTACGTGGAGAAGGTCGAAAAGAAGGGCCGCACCCGGGAAGACCTCCATCGGGTGATCCACTGGCTGACGGGTTACGACGATGCACAGTTGCAGGATCTGATCGACCGGAAAGTGACCTTCGAAGAATTCTTCGCCGGTGCCCGCCTGAATCCCAACGCCCACCTCATCACCGGCGTCATCTGCGGCTACCGGGTGGAGGACATCGAAAACCCCCTGAC
>CAZBYX010000456.1:0-2975 GCA_964496055.1 uncultured Saprospiraceae bacterium | reverse complement strand
AGCGCGCCCTCGAAGAGGGTGCGCGGCCTAAGAGCCCGTGAGCGGTTTGGGGGCGAGGGGGGCGGTTTGGGGCTGGAGCAGCAGTTGCATCATGCTGCGGGCGGCGACCTGCGCCTTGCGGCGGATGCGTTCGCGGGGGGTGTCGTCGCCGACTTCGTAGGTGAAGCCCAGCGCCCCGAAGTGGACGAAGAACCAGGACTTGGCCACGGGGCGCTGTTCGTCGCGTCCGCGCTCGATGATTTCCTCGTCGGGGAAAGCGTCCTGGATGGTCTGGAGCCACTGCTCGGTGAAGTGGGGCAGGGTGGAGTGGGGGCGGTTTTCGGGGCTGATGGTGTAGAAGATGTCGTAGAAGGTGGAGTGGAAATCGAGGCCGAGCAGGACGCGGTTTTTGTATTTCCCCGCCTCGCGGACGATGGCGTCGGCCACGGCGCGGGTTTCAGGTTGGCGATATTGGGCCCAGTCGCGGTTGAGGTCCACCCCGCCGGCGTTGTGGCGCCAGTGGCCGTGGTCCACCCCGTCGGGGTTCATCAGGGGGAAGACGAGCAGGCGGTAGCGGCGCAGGAAATCCCGGGAGCGTTTGTCACCGCCGAGGATTTCGTCGAGGAAGGCTTTCAGGGCCAGCCAGCCGGTCACTTCGGGGGGGTGCTGGCGCCCCAGGAGGACGATGAGGTCTTTGCCCTTTCGGGGGCCGGCGCCGATGTCGAGCATCCAGAGGGGGTTTCCGAGGCGGGAGGTGTCGATGGTGGTCCATTCGACGGCGGGGTGCAGGGCGAGGGAGCGGCACCAGGCTTCGACGCGGCCGGAGGTTTCGAGTTCCTGGGCGGCGAGCCACAGGGTGTCGGGTTGGAGGCGGAGGGTGAGCAGGGCGACGTTGGTGTCCAGCAGTTCGAAGGCCGTGCTGTCGAGGGGGCGCCACCATTGGCCGTTGGGGCTGATTTTGGGGAAGTAGCGGTGCCGGGCGCTGTCGTAGCGCAGCAGCAGGCGGATGGTGCGGGCGCTGTCCGACCACAGTTGGAAGGCATACCAGGGGCTGGAGTTGATGGGGCGGTTTTCGGGGGCGATGAATGCCTCCCAGGTCCGTTCGTCCAGTTGCCGGAAGCCGTTCAGGCGCGCCCCCTCGAAGCGGTTGGAGGCATAGACCCCGCCGGAATGGTAAACCTTCCGCTCCTGAAAGGCTATCGGCCGGTCGGAGGTGTCGATGGCGAGGGGAAAATCCTGGGGCTCAGCTACGAAACTGCGGCAGCCGGGCAGGCTGAGCACCAAAAACATGACCGGGAAGAGTCGGAGCGGAAGGCGGGAAGGGGAGTTCGTTTTCATGTTGGGCGGCTTTGAAGGCGGGGAGGGCACGCGAGCATTCCTCCGCCCGACAAAGCTAACCCCAAACGTTCAAACCGCCGCCCCCCTCCCTCAGGAAAGGAGCTGATAGGTGACAAAGCTCCCGAGCCAGGCCAGCCCTCCCATGAAAAAGAACTGCACCAGGGGCCATTTCCAGGAGCCCGTTTCGCGGCGCACCACCGCCAGGGTGCTCATGCATTGCAGGGCCAGCACGTAGAAGATGATGAGGCTGAAGGAGGTGGCCA
The DNA here is from genome assembly GCA_964496055.1 of uncultured Saprospiraceae bacterium. Taxonomy (GTDB): domain Bacteria; phylum Bacteroidota; class Bacteroidia; order Chitinophagales; family Saprospiraceae; genus CAZBYX01. The sequence continues at coordinate 1,395 of CAZBYX010000456.1, read as the reverse complement.
CCGTGAAGACCGGCTGCCCGATTCGGGGGTTGCGCGCCTGCGCCATCTTCTGGCGCAGGGTGGTGTAGTCGTCGGCGCTGCCTACGCTGTAGATGGTGGCCATGGTGCCGACGAACACTTCGCGGGCGGCGAAGCTGGTCAGCAGCGCGATGCCGATTTTCCAGTCGAAGCCCAGGGGCTGGATGGCGGGCTCCATGAAGCGCCCGATTTGCCCGGCGAAGGAGGCTTCGAGCCGGTTGGCGGCCAGCAGGTTGTCGCGTTCGTGGAGGCTGAGGTTCTGGGCGGCGGCCGTCTCCAGGGCGCTGCGCTCGGCTTCCTGCATGGCTTGCCCGGGGCCGTAGCTGGCCAAGACCCACAAAACCAGGCTGATGGCGATGATGACCTTCCCCGCTTCGAAGACGAAGGCGCTCACCTTCTCCCAGATCGTGAGCCCGACGTTGCGCCAGTCGGGCCACTTGTACGTGGGCAGTTCGAGCATGAGGAAGGAGGGTTCGCTGGATTTCAGCAACAGCTTCAACACCCAGGCCGAACCCAGCGCCGCCACGATGCCCAGCAGGTACAGCCCCATGAAAGCCAGCCCCTGCAGGTTGAGCACCCCGCCGACCGTCTCGGCCGGCACCGCAAACCCGATGAGCACCGTGTACACCGGTATGCGCGCCGAACAACTGATGAAGGGGGTGACCAGAATGGTGATGAGCCGTTCCTTCCAGTGCGCTATCGTCCGGGTGGACATGATGGCCGGAATGGCGCAGGCCCCGCCCGAAATCAGCGCCACCACGCTCCGACCGTTCAGGCCGAACTGCTGCATGAACTTGTCGAAGATGAACACCGCCCGCGCCATGTAGCCCACCTCCTCCAGCAAGGTGATGAGGAAAAACAGGATGGCGATTTGCGGGATGAACACCAGCACCCCCCCGAGCCCGGCCAGCAAGCCGTCCGCCAGGAGGTCCGTCAACCACCCTTCCGGCAAATGCGTGCGGGTCAGCTCGCTGAGCCAACCGAAGCCCGTCTCGATCCAGCTCATGGGGTACTCCGCCCAGGCATAGATGGCCTGAAACACCAGCGCCATGAGCAGGAAGAAAATGACCGGACCCCAGAAGCGGTGCACCAGGATGCGGTCCAGGCGGTCGGTCAGGGAAAGGGAGGCCTCCGCCTGCCTGTGCACGGTGCGTTGAATGATGGGAACGAAGCGGTCGTAGCGTCGGAGAGTGTCCTCGATTTGCCAGGCCAGGGGTTGGAAGCCGAACTTTTCCCGCCAGGCGAGCAAGCGTTTTTTCAGTGGTTCCTCCAGAAAAGGCAGCACTTCGAGGTGATTGGCCAGGAGCACGGCCCGGAAGAGGTTGTCTTCCCCCGTGATGGCCAGGAGTTCGGCGCGGGCGGCGGAGGGCAGGTGGG
>CAZBYX010000455.1:0-2983 GCA_964496055.1 uncultured Saprospiraceae bacterium | reverse complement strand
GCACTGGTTGAGCAGGCTGAAATAGTCGGAGGTGTAGATGCCGCGGCCGTGGGTGGCGGCGCCGATGAGGTCGTCGGAGGCGCGGGTGACGAGCATGTCCACGCGGCAATTGGCGAAGCCGAGGTCGTTGGTGGGGCGCCATTGGGTGTTGGCGCCGTCGAGGTCTTTGGCATACCAGACGCCGAGTTCGGTGGCGATGAGGGCGGCGTCGGTGTTGGTGGGCCAGAACAGGCCCCAACGGACGGGCATGTCGGGCAGGTCGCCTTCGACGCTTTGCCAGGTGGTGCCGCCGTCGGTGGTTTCCCAGATGCTGTTGATGCCGTAGTTGCTCAGGGTGACGAGGAGGTGGCCTTCGTCGGCGGGGTCTACGGCGATGCTGGAGATCCAGTTTCCGGGGCCCGTGAAGTTGAGGTTGGTGAAGGTGGTTCCTCCGGGGGTGCCGGCGTTGTCCACCTGAAAGACCCTGCCGTCGTTGGTGCCCACGAAGAGGCGGTTGTTGGTCAGGGGGCCGGGCGCGAAGGCCGTCAGAAAGCGGCCGTTGAGGGCCGGGATGGTGTCGCTGGTGAATGTGGGCACCCCTCCGATTCCGGCGAGGCGGCCGAGGCGGCCCGGGGTGTCGGAGATGTAGAGGATGTTCGAGTCGTCGTCGTAACCGGCGGGGGTGATGAAAATGCGGTTGTTGTTGGCCGGGATGAAGTTCGCGTAGCTGCCCCCTCCGTTGGTGGAGACGAAAAAGGAGCCGAATTGCTGGGAGGCGATGCGGATGTCGGGGGTGTCCTGGTCGATGAAGCACCAGCCGCCGTCGGCGCCGAGGATGGAGATGGCCGCTCCGAGGCCGGGGTTGGTGAGGCGGTGGCTGCCGTTGTCCTGGGTGCCGCCGATCATGACGTTGGAGGCCGAGTCGGGGTGGAGGGCCATGGCGTAGTACTGGGTGACGTTGTAGCCGAGGTTTTTGTCGATGAAGGAGGGGCTGGAGTTGTCGGCGTTGGTGCTGAGGTACACGCCGCCGTCGTTGCCGAACAGGGCGCGGGTGGGGTCGCCGGGGTCGAAGACGATCATGTGGTGGTCCACGTGGATGCCGCCGAGGGTGGTCCAGCTGTTGCCCGAATCTTCGGAGAGATAGAGCCCGACCAGCCCGGCGAAGACGCGGGTGGGGTCGGTGGGGTCCACGGCGAGGATGAGGTCGTACCAGAGCTGGTTGTCGGTGGTGCTCGGGCAGGTAAGGGCCGTCCAGTTGGCGCCGAAGTCGGTGGTCTGGAAGAAGCCCAGGCAGGTTTGCCCCACGCCGTTGGGATTCGGGTTGGGCTGAGAGAGCAAGGCATACAGCGTACCCGGCGCACTGGGGGCGACGGCCAGCTGGATTCGCTGGACTCCGGTGAGGTTGAGGCCGTTGGAAGCGGGGTTCCAACTGAACCCGCCGTCGGTGGAGCGGTACACCTGGTCGGCGTTGAAGGCCGCCCACATATCGCCGTTGGGGGCGATTTCCAGGTCGGTGACGAAGTTGCCGTTGGTGCCCAGGGTGGGGTTGCCGAAGCCGTCCACCACCCCCAGCAGGGAATTCAAGACCGGGACCCACTGGTTGTTGGCGGCGTCGAAGCGGGCCACCCCCTGCCATCGGGTGGCGGCGAAGAGGTTGCCGTTGTTATCCACCACCAGCTTGATGATGCAAGGGGAGTTGGGGGGGGCGGGCGTGGCAGGGAACAGCCCCCCGCCGATGGCGGGCATCTGCGTCCAGGTGCCGCCCCCGTCGGTGGACATCCAGATGCCCAGGCCCAGAACCGCATCCACGTTGCCGAAGCACTCGCCCGTGCCGAAGTACAGGAGGTTCGGGTTGGTGGGGTCCTGGGCGATGCTGGAGATGGCGAGGTTTTGAAACAGGTCGTTGATGGGCACCCAGTTGGGCGGGTTGGCGTCGATGTTGGTGGTGCGCCACAAGCCCCCGGAAACGCTGCCCGCCCAGACGGTGCGATTGGTGGGGTCGTTGGCGTCGAAGAGCAGGGCGCGGGTGCGGCCGCCCACGTCGTTGGGTCCGCGCTCCTGCCAGAAGATGGGCAGGTCGTCGGGGGCGCGCTCGGCCAGCAGGGCTTTTCGATGGGCGTAGGCTGCGAGCAGGCGGTGGCGGGGCACCTCGCCGGTGCGGGGGTCGCGCGTCATGAGGTATTCCTGAAGGTAACGGCCCTCGATGCTGGCCATTTTGTCTTCCTCTTCCGTCTCCGGGGGGCTTGGAGGAGCTTCCCACCAACCCATTCCCCAGACCAGGAAGCCGACCAGCAGGGGCGTCAGCAGCAGCCCGATGATGTTTTTGATTTTCATGGTCGCAAGGTTTTGATGGTTGGAGGATGGGTTCAGCGTTCGAGGGCTTGGAGGCGGGCCTTCAGCTCGGCGTTTTCGGCCTGCAGCGCTTCGAGTTGCTTTTGCATGTCGATGAGGTGGAGGAAGAGCTCCTCGATTTTTTCCTGCTGGCGCACGGCGATGTCGCCCAGTTCGAGGCCCTGGCTTTCGACCTCTTCGGCGGAGGGCATGCCGGGCAGGCGCCCGAAGCGCCGGATGTAGGCGTCCACTTCGGTCAGGGCGGGCAGGCGGTAGTCGGGGTCGAAGACGTAGTCGGCCCAGCCGGTGCGCACGCGCACTTCTTCGGTGAGCACCCCGCCGGCGGCGAAGAGGCTGTAGGCGCTGATGTCGGTGCCGCCGATGGTGTTGGGAAACTGGGTGGTGCCGACGGCGAGTTTGCCTTCGCTGGAAAGGACCATCAGGTCGGTGAGGTTGCTGCCGACGTCGTCGGCGCCGCCCCGGAAGAAGAGGCTGCCGTCGTCTTGCAGGGAGAGCTCCATGTCGAACTCCCCGGCGGCGGAGCGGTTGAGCCGCAGCACGGGGTTGGAGGTGTGGGAGAGGGTCAAGAGTTGGTCGGGAGCGGTGGTGCCGATACCCACGCGGCCCGAGGCGGTGAAGGTGACCAGGTCATCGAGGCCGGCTCCGGTGCCGT
>CAZBYX010000454.1:0-2985 GCA_964496055.1 uncultured Saprospiraceae bacterium | reverse complement strand
ATCCTCGAATCCTCACTCAATTGTAAAATCGTAAAACCGTGAAACCCCGAAACCCTGAAGGCGAGGCAAGGTAACACGAGTGAAACATGAAAAAGCTGCTGATTTCGAGTGTGTTGGTGGGGGTGTTGGCCATGGGGGGAGCTTCGCAGGAAGCCCCGCGAAGCAGCGGCTTCGTCTTCGAGCCGGACACCCCTCACAAAGTAATGCTGGTGTTGCAGGCGGGCTGGTCGGACGAGCCCGAAGCCCGCGCCGCCGTAGCGCGCTATCTCTATGAGCATTACCGGGCGGAAAAGCTGGAGTTGCATCAGTTCCAGCTCGGTCGGGAGCGGAACCTGGCGGTGCTGGTCATTCAGCCTTTTGACTCGGCTCAGGAAGCGCTGACCTTCCGCGAGTGGATGCTCGAGCGCAACCCCGACTTCCTGCAAATGGGCATCACGGCCTGGACGGCGGTCATCTCCGATGAGAATTTCCTCCGACTGGCTCAGGAGCCCCGCCTCGATGCCTACCGCCGGTTCTTCCGGCAGCACTTCCTCGATTGACGGCCCCCAACCTCGAACCCATGACCCATACCCAGCTGCTCCAGCAATTGCGCGATGGAAATCTCCAGCCCCTCTATTTTCTCTACGGGGACGAGCCCTTCTACCTGGACCGCCTCAGCGAGTTCTTCGAAAAGGAGGTGCTGAACGAATCCGAGCGTGCCTTCAACCTCACCATCCGGCACGGAAGGGACGCCGTGAAAACCACCGGCCCCCAGGGGGGCACCTACTACCAAACCCTGGACTTTCAAACCCTCTACACCGACCTGACCCGCGTGCCCATGATGGCAGAGCGCCAGGTCGTCATCCTCAAGGAGGCACAGGCTTTCAAGGATTTCAACCGCCTCGAAGGGTATTTCGCCAAGCCGGCACCCTCCACCGTCTTCGTGGTGGTGTGGAAAAGCGGCTCGTTCAACTGGAACACCCGCGCGGGCAAAGCCCTGAAGCAGAACGCCGTCGTCTTCAAATCCTCCAAAATCCGGGAATACCAGCTGCCCAACTGGATAAGCGACTACCTGAGCGAGAAGGGCTTGAGCATCTCCCCTGAATTGACCGAGATGCTGGCCGAGCACTTCGACCCCGACCTGTCGAAGGTGGCCAACGAGCTGGACAAACTGGCCCTGAACCTGGCGCCGGGCGCCAAAGTGCAAGCCGAGGACATCGAAACCTACATCGGGCTGAACCGCGCCTACAACGTCTACGAGCTGCAGCAGGCGCTGGCGGCGCGCGATGTGGGCAAGGTTTTCCGCATCGTTCAATGGATGGGCACGCAGACCCGCAACCTGCCCGAATTCGTGGTCGTGTCTTCGCTGTTCAACTTCTTCAGCCGGCTCTACCGCCTGTTTTTCCTCAAGGGGCGCCCCGAAAACGAGGTGCTCAAGGCGCTGAACCTGCGCTCGGCCTACGCCCTGCGCAGTTACCGGCAGGCGCAGAAGCACTACAGCTACCCCAAGACCTTGCACATCCTCCATCTGCTCAAAGTCTACGACCTGAAAATGAAAGGGGTGGACTACCAGGCCACCGGAAAAAAGGAAGGGGAATTGCTGCGGGAGCTGGTCTGGCAGATTCTGCACTGAGCGTCCCACTCCAGATTTTCCACCACCCGCACCCTCCCTCGAATTTCGGGGGGTGCTCAAATCGAGAAGCCATGAAAAAACGAAACTTTTCGACACTGGTCGGTGCCCTGCTGCTCGCTTTTGCCGGGCAGGCTCAAACCACCGTCCTGCACTGCGGCCGCCTGCTGGATTGCACCGACCGGCAAGTCAAGGAAGCCATGACCGTGGTCATTCAGGGCAATCGCATCGAAGCCGTTGAAAAAGGCTACGCCCCCGTACCGGAAGGCGCAACCTACTTCGACCTGCGCGATTTCACGGTGCTGCCCGGCCTGATGGACATGCACGTGCACATCGAGGGCGAGAGCAACCCCAAGCGCTACGAGGAGCAATTCCGCCTGAACGAAGCCGATGTGGCCCTGCGCGCCACCCAGTACGCCAGGCGCACGCTGATGGCGGGTTTCACCACCGTTCGGGACCTGGGGGGCTCGGGTGTCAACGTCTCGTTGCGCAACGCCATCAACAAAGGCTGGGTGGTGGGCCCGCGCATCTTCACGGCGGAAAAAGCCATCGGCACCACGGGCGGGCACGCCGACCCCACGAACGGCGTGCGCAAAGACCTCATGCACGACCCGGGCCCCAAGGAAGGCGTCATCAACGGGGTGGAAGATGCGCGCAAAGCCGTTCGGCAGCGCTACAAGAACGGCGCCGACGTCATCAAAATCACCGCCACGGGCGGGGTGCTCAGCGTCGCCAAAGACGGGCAGGGGCCGCAATTCACCCAGGAAGAAATCGAGGCCATCGTGGCCGCCGCCCAGGATTATGGCTTCGTCACCGCCGCCCACGCCCACGGAGCCGAAGGCATGAAACGCGCCGTGCTGGCCGGCATCAACAGCATCGAGCACGGCACCATGATGACCGAAGAAATCGCCCGCTTGATGAAAGAAAAGGGCACCTATTACGTGCCCACCATCTCGGCCGGGAAGTTCGTGGCGGAAAAAGCCAAGGAGCCGGGCTTTTACCCCGAGGTCATCGTGCCCAAAGCCCTGGCCATCGGCCCCCAGATTCAGGAAACCTTCGCCCTGGCCTGGCGCCACGGGGTGAAAATCGCCTTCGGCACGGACAGCGGTGTGTCGCCGCACGGCCAAAACGCCCGCGAGTTCCTCTACATGACCGAGGCGGGCATGCCCCCGATGGACGCCATCCTCTCCGCCACCGTGAACGCCGCCGAGTTGTTGCGCATTTCCGACCGCCTCGGCACCATCGAGCCCGGCAAACTGGCCGACATCATCGCCGTGCGGGGCAACCCCCTCGAAAACATCGAGACCCTGCTGGATGTACCTTTCGTCATGAAGGACGGCCGGGCGTACAAGCAACCCGAGTGAGGACGGGGCTTT
>CAZBYX010000453.1:0-2986 GCA_964496055.1 uncultured Saprospiraceae bacterium | reverse complement strand
GTCTCGCGAACGGGGTTCGCGAGTACATTGCCGTTCGGAAGTGGGTCTTGCGAACGAAGTTTGCGCGTACGGTGGCTGGTGGACGCTGTGCCCCCCAAAGGGGGTCGCACTGCTAATACGCACGGACGATCGAGGGGGCGTCGTCGCCCAAGTCGGGAAAGGCGACCCGGTTACCCTCGCATGGGTTTTTCTCTGGAGTGTCTAATTCACCTCCGCATCTTCGGGTGTCCCTTTCCCTTTCAGGTCCTTCCCAAGTTTCCAGGCAAGCAGGAAGGCACATAGGTTGAGCAGCAGCACGGGCCAGGGAAATCCTCCCAGGTGCGTTGCGCCGAAGTCCATAGCCAGGAAAAGGGTGCGGTCGATGCGTTGGAGCGCGAACAGAGCAGGCAGCGTGAGCAGATAGCCTCCCAAAACGGGCAAAGACCACCGAAGCCGTTCTTTCCAGTCGGGGAGAAGCCCCAGGGCCGCCAGGAGTGCCCCACCCCGCCCCGCTTCGAACACGAGGGCCACCATCCATTCCGGCAGCTCCAGAAAATGGGCCAGGAAGGCTGTGTCCCCTTTGCTGTACCAATAATTCAAGGGGAAGAGCAGGATGCCCAAGCCGTTGACGAGAGCCGTCACCCACCCGGTGACCCGGAGGGCAGGCGATGAGGAAACTTTGGCCAGCAAGACTCCCGCCCAGGCCAAAAACAAGGTGGCGATCAGGCCGGCCGCCAGGCTTGCCGCCCACTCCAGGGGAGCCGGCTCCCGGCTCAGATGGATGTAGCCGATGTCGCCTTCGAAAGCGATGCTGATCCATCCTTCCGGGTGGGGGGGCGCTCCCGTCCAGGATTGAATGAGGCCCGTGAACCCCATGACGGGCCGGCAGTTCAGCAATTGCAAGGCGGCCCAATGTCCCGCTTCGTGGAGGGCGACGGAAAGGTATCGCAAGACGAAGGCAAAGAGCAGCAAAAAACGCCTGGAAGGGAAAGGAGCGAGTCGATTTTCAGGAAAAGACCTCATGGCAACGAAGGATTTCCAGCAGCTCTCGCCGAATTTCGTTCATCCCGGGGCAATGAGAAAACCTGCACCCGGCGCTTCAATCGTTGGGGTTTGGGGGCGGGAAGAAGGGTTGGAGGGCGGCGCGAATGAGGGCGCTGCGTTCGGGGTCCAGGGTCGTTTCGGGGGTGGAGTCGGGCAAGCGGCCGGCATGGCGGGCCAGGTTCAGCAATTTCCGACGCTCCAGCGGGGTGAAGGGGGCTGCAGCCCGGCGCAGGAGCGGCAGCGTTTCGAGGAAGGATTGCGGCGTCAGGCTGAGCAGGTAGGCGTCGATGATTTTCCACAGGCTTCGATGGTGCAGCAAGACGGTACCCCCCCCGTGGAAGAAGCCCTCCAACCAGCTGCCCGCTCGTTCGGGAGGGAGGGTGGGGCTGAGTTCGGCATGGAGGCGGCGGGCGGTGCGCGCCTCGCTCCAGCGATGGCGCTCGAAGAGCAGCCGAACCAAAGCCCCCCGCAGCAGGGAATGGACGGCCTCGTCCAGGGCAGCATTTTCCAGGGCTTGCATCCACCCATCCATTGCGGCGGGTTCCGGCAGCAGGGCCAGGCTGCGATGGGCGGCCAACAAGCTGCTCAGCATCCTGCGGGATTCCTCCTCTTTCAGCGAGGTCAGCGCCCGGGGCAATTGAGCGTTCAGGCGTGGGATCAGGGTCAGCAGCAGGTCGAACAGTTGTTCGCCGAAGGGGTGTCGGCTGCTGCCATAGCGCCAGATGCGCACAAGCGGCGGCAGGCTTTCCAGCAGGTGAAAGGCCTCCACGCTCTCGGCCGACAGCACTTGAATTTTCTGGAGCAGGGGCTCCACCAGCTCGGGCAGGGCAGCGTCGAGCAGGGTTTCGAGCAGGGCGATGGCGCGGGGCAGGGTATCCAGCTCGAGGGTTCGGCGGCGGGCGCGGTTTGCGGCGGCTTCCGCCAGGGTGTTGCCCCATCGGGCGGCTTGCAGCAAGCGGATTTCGAAAGCGGGCTTCCATTGCAGCTTCCAGTATTCGCGGAAGCCGCCCAGCTCCTGGGTGGCGCCTTTGCGGGGCTCCCCCCAGGGGATGTCGAGAATGCGGAGGCGGTGCAGGATATGGCTCTTCAGGCGGTCGGTTTCGTTGCGCAGGTCGATGCCGCCGCGCGGGTTTTGGGTGGTGGCTTTCAGCCAGCGGGCTTCCGGGTTGCGCCAATAGGGGGTGAGGCGCGCCCGCCGGACGAGCTTTTCCAGGTCGGACAGCAAGGGCAGCAGGGGAACGGAAGCCGGCACCTTGCCCACCTTTTCCCCGATGACCAGGCGCCGCTCGATGAGCTCCAACCGCGCCGGGGCCCCTTCGCACAGGACGGTCAGGGCGGCGGCTTTCAGCTCCTCGATGCCGGGCAGAGCCAACCCGCGCAGGGCCGCCAGCGATTCCGCCAAACGCACCGCCTCGATGACATGGGCCGAGGAGGCACTCAGGTCGGCGCCCCGCAGCAGCCGGGCCGCCCGCACCATCCATTGAATCACCGCCGAGGAGCGGTCTTGAAACAGAAGCTCGTACCAGGCCGGCGACAAAACCCCTGCGCCGTAGCCGCTCTCGAAGCTGAGGTGATGGTAGCTCCACGGAACATAGGTGCCCCGGATGGGCACTTTGGGCAGCCCCTTCAGGTGTTCCCGGTCTTCACCCGCCGGAAATTCCCGCCAATTCTGAAGCACCGGCGCATGCCAGGCCCCACACACCACCCCCACCCGCTTCCACCCCTCCCGCGCCACCCGGCGAATCACCCCGCGCATGAAGGCTTCGCGCAAACGGTTTTCGGGGGTTTCCTGCTCCTGAAACTCATTTCGCAGCGCAGTCATCAACTCCAGAATGGCGGCAAAGACTTCCGCTTCGCCTTGATTTTGCTCGAAGGTGATTTCCCACCAGCGCTCCCCGTCGGAATAACCCGCAAGCCGGGCGATGTGGCCCAGGGGGTCGCGCGGCAGGGAGGGGGTGGGGGT
>CAZBYX010000452.1:0-3011 GCA_964496055.1 uncultured Saprospiraceae bacterium | reverse complement strand
TTTTTCCTCCCTCAACTTGTTTAGGCAAGGGTCCGGCAAAATGGGCTGCCCCCCGGCAATATCGTGACGGAGTTCGTTGGTCGTTGTTCGTTGTTCGTTGGGTGTACGATGGGTTTACGATGGGTGCGCAATGGGTTGTTTGAGTTGGGGTTTGGAGGCGGTACTCGGTGGAACTCTGTGCCTTCTCTGGGGTTCTCGGTGTACCCAATCTCCCCCAAACCCAAACCCCACACCCTCCTCACGACTTATTTCGAGGTGTCTCCAGGTAATTCCATTTGACTCTGTGGGGAATCCTTTCCCACCGTGGTTCAAACAAACCCACCCCCTCCCCCTCTGGCGTCACGTTTGTCACGCCGTCACGCGTCACGATTTGACAAGCAGAGCGTGCCTTCCCGGGCACTGGTTCTTCAAAATCTTATTTTTGCGCCTGCTCGATTCGAGCGGCCCTTCACCGAAAACTCAAAATTGCATGGCTGACCACGCACAACCAATCAAGTGCCTCATCATCGGCTCCGGGCCGGCGGGGTACACCGCCGCCATCTACGCCGCCCGCGCCAACCTCGAACCCGTCCTGTTCACGGGTCAGGAAATCGGCGGGCAATTGACGACCACCACCGACGTGGAGAACTACCCCGGTTATCCCGACGGCGTGATGGGCCCCCAGATGATGGAGGACTTTCGCAAGCAAGCCGAACGCTTCGGCACCCAGATTCACTACGAGAAAATCGTGAAGGTGGACTTCAGCAATGCGGTGCACAAGGCCTGGTCGGAAAACGGCCAGGAAATCGCCGCGCATGCCGTCATCATCGCCACGGGGGCCAGCGCCAAGTGGCTGGGGCTGGAGTCGGAGAAACGCCTGGCCAACAAAGGGGTCTCGGCCTGCGCCGTATGCGACGGGTTCTTCTTCCGGGGCAAACCGGTGGCCGTGGTCGGCGGGGGCGATACCGCCGCTGAGGAAGCGCTGTACCTGGCCAAACTTTGCCCCGAAGTCCACATGCTCGTGCGCCGCGACGTGATGCGCGCCAGCAAAATCATGCAGGAGCGCGTGCTGAAAAACGAGCGCATCCGGATTCACTGGAACACCGAAACGGATGAAATCCTGGGCGAGAACGAGGTCGAGGGCGTGCGGGTGGTGAACAACAAGACGGGGGAGAAAAGCGTCATCCCCGTCAAGGGTTTCTTCGTAGCCATCGGGCACAAACCCAACACCGACATCTTCCGCGATTACCTCGAAATGGACGAGACGGGCTACATCCGCACCAAGTGCGACAGCACCCACACGAACGTGCCCGGGGTCTTCGCCGCCGGGGATGCTCAGGACAAAATCTACCGCCAGGCCGTCACCGCCGCGGGCACCGGGTGCATGGCCGCTCTGGACGCCGAGCGCTATCTGGCCGACCAGGGAATCGTCTGAAAAAAAAATTCCTAATTTCGTGGCCCTTCCCCGACGGAAGGGCTTTTCTTTTTCCCTTCCGCGCCCGTTCTTTCCTAACCAAATTTGAACCGCTAAACCCTGATGTCATGAACGTCCTTTCTTCCACGCGCTTTCGCCCGGGTGTCCTGCATGGCGATGAGGTCACCGAATTGCTCAACTATGCCAACGACAATGACTTTGCCTTGCCTGCCGTCAATGTCGTCGGCACGAACAGTGTCAACGCTGCTCTGGAAACCGCTCGCGAGGTGAACTCCCCCATCATCATTCAATTCTCCAACGGTGGGGCAGCCTTCTTCGCCGGCAAGGGGCTGAGCAACGAAAACCAGCAAGCCGCCATCCTGGGGGGCATCTCCGGCGCCATGCACGTCCATACCCTGGCCAAAGCTTACGGCGTCTCCGTCATCCTGCACACCGACCACTGCGCCCGCAAGCTCCTGCCCTGGGTGGACGGCCTCATCGAAGCCGGTGAAAAGTTCTTCGAATCTCGCGGGTACCCCCTCTACAGCTCCCACATGCTCGACCTGTCGGAAGAACCCATCGAGGAGAACGTCAGCACCTGCGTCGAGTACCTCAAGCGCCTGGACCGCCTCGGCATGACCCTCGAAATGGAGCTCGGCGTCACCGGCGGTGAAGAAGACGGCGTGGACAACACCGACGTGGACAGCTCCAAACTCTACACCCAGCCCGAAGAGGTGGGCTACGCCTACGGCGAACTGTCCAAAGTGAGCAAGCGCTTCACCATCGCCGCTGCCTTCGGCAACGTCCACGGCGTGTACAAGCCCGGCAACGTCAAGTTGCAGCCCATCATCCTGAAAAACTCCCAGGAGTACGTCCGCGAAAAGTTCAACCTCGACAAGCCCAACCCCATCAACTTCGTCTTCCACGGCGGCAGCGGCTCCTCCCGCGAGGAAATCCGCGAAGCCATCAGCTACGGCGCCGTCAAGATGAACATCGACACCGACACCCAGTGGGCCTTCTGGACCGGCGTGCGCGATTACTACGAAGCCAAACGCGACTACATGCAAACCCAAATCGGCAACCCGGAAGGGGAAGACAAACCCAACAAGAAAATCTACGACCCGCGCCAGTGGCTGCGCGCCGCCGAAAAGAGCTTCGTCCAGCGCCTCAAACAAGCCTTCGAAGACCTCAACTGCATCGACCGGAATAAGTAGCCCCGCCCCCGAGGGGCATTCTTGACGAAGTGGGTTGTTCGGTGCTCGTTGCTCGTTGTTCGTTGTTCGTTGTTCGTTGATCGTTGTTCGTTGTTCGTTGGGCGAGGGTGTGGGTTTGGGGGCTTTGAACCGCAGAAAAACGCAGCTAAAGGCGCAGAAGAACGCAGTTGGTTTGATAAAGTGGAGATTTTAGAGTGGAGAGTTTAGAGTTGGTGGGGGCGGGCGGGGCTGCTTACTCCGTGTGCACTCTGGCTTGACCGTATGGCTTGACCGTACGGTTCACCCTGTGGTTCAATCAAACCCGAACCTCAAACCCCAACCCCCTCGAAACCTTGAAACCGTGGAACCTTTTTAGCCGTATGGCGAAACCTGATTCTGACTACTCACAAACCCGCCCTCTCGCC
>CAZBYX010000451.1:0-3023 GCA_964496055.1 uncultured Saprospiraceae bacterium | reverse complement strand
AGAAGCTAATCGCCAAAAGCGAGTGAGTCCGAAGGGACGAACGAGCGACCCAAGAGCGAAGCGGCCCAAAAGCCCCGAAGGGGCGACCTAAGAGCCCGTAGCCCGAAGGGCGAGGGCGACCCAAAAGCGAACCCCCTCAGGGGTGAGCGGCCCAATTGAAATCAACTCTCAACCAAACAAAAGAATGTCCGAGAACTCCAACCCTCCTTTCGAAGCCAAGCCGGAATCGCCCTGGAAGACCCACGCCATCCGGGAGGTGTACGACAACCCCTGGATACGCGTGACGCATCGGGAAGTGAGCGACCCTTCGGGTGCGGAGGGCATCTACGGGGTGGTGCACTTCAAGAACGTGGCCATCGCCGCCGTGCCCCTGGACGAGGAGCTGAACACCTACCTGGTGGGCCAATACCGCTACACCCTGGACGCCTACAGCTGGGAGGTGCCGGAAGGCGGTGGGCCGCTGGGCACCGACCCCCTGGAAAACGCCCGGCGCGAGCTGCTGGAAGAGACGGGGTTGGTAGCGCAGGAGTGGCGTCTGGTGGCTGAGATGGACCTGTCGAACTCCGTCACCGACGAGCGCGGCATGGTCTTCGTCGCCCGTCGCCTCAGCCAACACGCCCCCCAACCCGAATCCACCGAACTGCTCCGGGTGCGCAAGCTGCCCTTCCACGAAGCCCTCGACATGGCCCTGCGCGGCGAAATCCGCGACGCCCTCAGCCTCATCGCCCTGATGAAGGTGCAGCTCCTGCTCGAACGGGGAGAACTTTGAAGGCAAGGGCCTTCCATCCGACAAGACGGGCCCTTCGCCGGGGGTCGTTCGGCCGACTGAAGCAATTGCCGTAATTTGCTCTTGTCTTTTTCGTTGGGCCTTGAAATGGGATTTCAAAAGGCCCGAACGGACAAAATCCATTTCGAAAACAAAAACCACGACGTCATGAGACTGCTAATGCTTCTCCTCGCTTTTCTGTGGGCCGGAGCCCTCACCGCCCAGCTCACCCTCCAACCCGCCCAACCCCAGCCCGGCCAAGCCGTCACGCTCGAATACGACCCCGCCGGCACCCCGCTCGAAGGAGCCGCCCAGGTCGAGGCCCGGGTGTACCTCTGCGAAAGCATCGAAGACCCCCGTGCCCTCGACGTGCCGCTCGAAAGAAAAGGCCAGCGCTTCGTCGGCACTCTGGAACTCACCCCCGAAGCCCGCGCCGTCGTTCTCCGCTTCCGGGACCCGGAATCCAAAAAGTGGGACGACCACGACAAGAAAGGCTTCACCTTCCTGCTACACGACGAAAAGGGGCAACCCCTGCCCGAAGCCTACCTCTTCCTGGGCAACACCCTGGCTTCCTATACCTACCGCACCAACCTGGACCCCGACATCAAAACCGCCATCGAACATTTCCACACCGCCTTCAAGCTGAAGCCCGCCCTGGAAGAAGACCTGGAAAACTGGATGGCCTTCGCCGGCGTGCTACGCCGCTCCGGCGACGAAGCCGCCAAAGCGGAAATGCGCAACAAACTCGATGAGCTGAAGAAAAAGCGCCGCGCCTCCGAAATGGAAATGTACCTGGCTTATGCCCTGGCTCAGTTCCTCAAGCAGCAGGAAGATGCCGACAAGTTGAAAGAAAAAATCTCGAAAAAGTACCCCAACGGCCTGCTCGCCGCCAACGAGTTGATCAACCAGATCTACGACAGCCGCGACGACCTCCAGAAGCAAACCGAGCTGTTCGAGAAGTTCAAAAAGGACTTCCAGGGTACCAAGGACTACGAAAGCCGCCTGAGCGACCTGGCCGCCTCCCTGGCCAACGCCTATGCCCTGAAAGGCGACGCTGAGAACTTCAGAAAGTACGCAAGGCTGGTGACCGACAAAAACACCCTGGCGGGCATGTACAACAACACCGCCTGGGACCTGGCCGGCGGCGGCCTCGAAGGGGAGGCCCAACACCTCGAACTGGCGCGGGAAATGTCCGCCGAAAGCCTGAAGCTGGTGGAAGAAATGATGAACAACCCCGAAACCCGCCCCATCTACTTCACCAAGCGGCAATGGGAAAGCATGAACCGCAACTCCCTCGGCACGTATGCCGACACCTATGCCCTCATCCTCCACAAGCTGGGCGAAAACGAGGAGGCGCTCAAATACCAGACGACGGCCTGCGAAATCGACGAATTCCAGGACGCCGACATGAACCACCGCTACTGCGTGTACCTCGAAAAAGTGAAGGGCCCGGAAGCCGCCGAGCAAGCCCTCGAAAAATTCATCGCACAGGCGGCTGCAACCAGCAAAATGAAGGAACGCTACCGCGAGCTCTTCCTGGCCAACCACACCGTCGAATCGGCCTTCGAAAAATACATGGCCGCCCTGGAAGCCAAAGCCTACGCGAAACTGAAGGAGGAAGTGGCGAAAAAGATGATGGAAAAGCCCGCCCCGGACTTCTCCCTGGTCAATCTGGACGGCGAGACCTACAGCCTCGAAAGCCTGCGCGGCAAAACCGTCGTGCTCGACTTCTGGGCCACCTGGTGCGGCCCCTGCAAGGCATCCTTCCCCGGCATGCAAAAAGCCCAGGAACAATTCGCCGACAACCCCGACGTGGTCTTCCTCTTCGTAAATACCTGGGAACGCGCCAAAGACAAGCGCCAGAACGCCGCCGACTTCATCGAAAAGCACGGCTACCCCTTCAACGTCCTGCTCGACAGCGAAAGCAAGGTCGTCGAAGCTTTCGAAGTGGATGGCATCCCCACCAAGTTCGTCATCGGACCCGACGGCGTCATCCGCTTCCAGAGCGTGGGCTACGGCGGCAACGACGAAAAAATGATTCAGGAGCTCGGCATCATGATCGAGCTGGCCGCCGAGAAAAAACCCGCCAAACTCACCGGCGCCCCCTGACCGAGGTGTAAAAAACCCGCGCGGGCGGCAACTCCTGCGCCCTCAGCAACCCCTGCGGGCAGAGCTTCCAGCTCTGCCCGCACTATTTACCCCCCAACCCACACCCTAACTCCCCCCAACTCCAAACCCTCCACTCTCCACTCTAAAC
>CAZBYX010000450.1:0-3028 GCA_964496055.1 uncultured Saprospiraceae bacterium | reverse complement strand
CTTCGCGCGCGGTTCGTTCAGATGCGTCGGATGTGGGCGCCGAGGGCTTGGAGGCGGCGGTCGATGTGTTCGTAACCGCGGTCGATTTGGTGGATTTGGTGGATGACGCTGCGCCCCTGTGCCGAGAGGGCGGCGATGAGCAAGGCCACCCCGGCGCGGATGTCGGGGGAGGTCATTTCGATGCCGCGCAGGGGTTGGCGGCGTTCCAACCCGATGACGGTGGCGCGGTGGGGGTCGCAGAGGATGATTTGAGCCCCCATGTCGATGAGCTTGTCGACGAAGAACAGGCGGCTTTCGAACATTTTCTGGTGGATGAGCACACTGCCGCGTGCCTGAGTGGCGACCACCAGCGCCACGCTGATGAGGTCGGGGGAGAAGCCGGGCCAGGGGGCGTCGTAGATGGTGAGGATGGAGCCGTCCATGAAGTTTTGGACTTCGTAGAGGTCCTGGCTGGGGATGTGGAGGTCGTCGCCGCGGGTTTCGAACTGCAGCCCCAGGCGGCGGAACACGGGCAGGGTGTTGCCCAGGTGTTCGACCCCCGCCCCCTGGATGGTGATTTCCGAGCGGGTCATGGCAGCCAGGCCCAGGAAGCTGCCCACCTCGATGAAATCGGGCAGGAGCTGATGGGTGGCGCCGTGCAGGCTGCCCACGCCCTGAATGCGCAGCAGGTTGGAGCCGATGCCCTCGATGCGGGCGCCCATGCGCACCAGCAGGCGGCACAATTGCTGGACGTAGGGTTCGCAGGCGGCGTTGTAGAGGGTGGTGGTGCCTTCGGCGAGCACGGCCGCCATGAGGGCATTGGCGGTGCCCGTCACGCTGATTTCGTCCATGAGGAGGTAACGCCCCCGGAGGCGTTCGGCTTCGAGGAAGTACCGCCCCGCGTCGCGGTCGAAGCGCACGCGGGCACCCAGGGCTTGCAGGGCGTGGAAGTGGGTGTCGAGGCGGCGGCGCCCGATTTTGTCGCCACCGGGTTGGGGCAGCAAAGCCCGCCCGAAGCGCGCCAGCAAGGGGGCGATGAGCATCACACTGCCCCGGATGCGGCGGGCGTTGCGCTGAAAGTCTTCCGATTGAAAGAAGCCCAGGTCCAGCCGGTCGCCCTGGAAAGTCCAGTCGTTGGGGCCGTGGCGGGTGCAGCGTACCCCGAGCCCTTCCAACAGGGCAATCATGCGTTGCACGTCGAGGATGTCGGGCAGGTTGAGCAGGCGCACGGGCTCCTCGGTGAGCAGCACTGCGCTCAGCACTTGCAGGGCTTCGTTCTTCGCGCCTTGCGGGACGATGACCCCCTTCAGGGGCTGCCCCCCGATGACTTCAAAGGAATCCGATATCATGTTCGTCGGCGATTGGGTTGGGGCTTCAAGGGGTGGTTTGGTCTTGGTGGGTGGGGGTGTCGGCTTTCGTTTCTTCATCTTCTTCATCTTCCTCGGCGGGCGGCGGGTGTGCCGCCAAAAGGCGCCAGGCGACCAGACCACCCAGGAAGTCCACGAATGCATGGAGCAGGATGGCCAGCCACAGGCAATGGCTCAGCACGACGATACCGCCCAGCAGCGAGCCCATGAAGATGATTTTCCAAACCCCTTTCCATCCCTGATAGATGTGGGTCAGACCGAAGACCACCGCCGGAAACACCGCCGCGATGACACAGCCCAGAACCGTGTCCCCGGTCAGCGACAGGAGGTAGCCCGTGAAAAAACCCCGGAAAATGATTTCCTCACTGAAGGAGGCACTGAGCACCATCCACTGGAATTGCAGGAATTCGGTGCGGGTCTCGGGCAGGAAGGGGAGGTTTTTCCGGAAGTGGGCCACCGTTCGGCGCCGTCGGTGGGGGGTGGTGCTTTCCCAGGTCACGTCGAGCACTTCGAGGAGCACGAACAGCGCCACCAGAGCTTTCCACCAGGCGGCATGGGTGGGGTCGGGGGCGCGGAAGCCTATTTCCGCCAGCGAGCGTTCGCCAAGAAGCCAGGCCACCAGGATGACCGTCGCCACCCCCCACATGAAGAGGCTGTTACTGCGGTAGAGCTGCACCTTGTCGGCGGTGCTCCACCGCCTGCCGCCCAGCTCTTCCTCGCGGGCGTGGCGCAGCAAAGCAGCGGGCAACACCACTGCGATGAGGAAGACCAAAATGTGGTCGAAAAAAGTGGGAGGCACGCTCGGAACCATGCTGCAAAGGAAAGCAAAAATGGGCATT
Source organism: uncultured Saprospiraceae bacterium (assembly GCA_964496055.1). Taxonomy (GTDB): domain Bacteria; phylum Bacteroidota; class Bacteroidia; order Chitinophagales; family Saprospiraceae; genus CAZBYX01. The sequence goes on along the minus strand of CAZBYX010000450.1, from coordinate 843 downwards.
GCCCCGGGCGCTCAGTCCTGCTCCTCCACCCGCAGGACGAAGCCCTGCCCGTGCACGTTTTCCAGGCGCACCGAGGGGTCTTGGGCCAACTTCTTGCGCAGCCGGGACAGGAAGACGTCCATGCTCTTGCGGGCCTGGCGATCGGTCCGGCCCCAGAGCTTTTCCAACACTTCCCGGCGAGGCAGCAGTTGCCCGCGCCGGCGGCAAAACAGGCGCAGCAACTCGAACTCCCGGCGCGTCAGGGGGAGGGTTTGCTCCCCGAAGCGCAGGCACTGCTCCCGGCAGTCGAGCCGATACCGACCGATGGCATACTCCGGGGGGTCTGAAGGGGGGGAAGCGGGCGCCGCCCGCCTGAGCACGGCTTCGATGCGAGCCAACAGCACCTCCTCGTTCACGGGCTTGCGGATGTAGTCGTCGGCCCCGGCCCGGAACCCCCGAATGACATCCTGCTTCATCGAGCGGGCGGTGAGAAAAAGAATGGGCACGTGCGGGTCGTGCAGGCGGATGAGCTCCGCCAGGGTGATGCCGTCGATGGCGGGCATCATGATGTCCAGAATGCAGAGGTCGAAGCGGCCCAGCCGGAAAGTCTTCATGCCCTGAGCGCCGTCCTGCACCCAGGTGACGTCCAGCCCCCGGCTCTGCAGGAATTCCCGCAGCACGTAGCCCAGGGATTCATCGTCTTCGACCAGCAGAATGGCAGGTTTCATGGGTGGACAGTTGGTGCGCGATGGGAAAGACCCCGAAACATCTGGAAATAGGTGGAGACAAATGGAAATAAAAGGTCTCAAGGTTTCACGGTCTCAAGGTTTCACGGTCTCAAGGTTTCACGGTCTCAAGGTTTCA
>CAZBYX010000449.1:0-3032 GCA_964496055.1 uncultured Saprospiraceae bacterium | reverse complement strand
CCCACACCCCCACAACCCCCACCCAACGAACAACGAACAACGAACAACGAACAACGTACAACGAACAACGGACAACGAATTACTCCCCCACGAATCCTCAGGAAACGACGATGTTGATCATCCGTTTGGGTACGACGATGACCTTGCGGACGGTTTTGCCCTGGGTCCATTTCTGGACGCTTTCGAGGGCGAGGGCGGCTTTTTCGAGGTCCTCTTTGGGGGCGTCGGCGGGGAAGTCGGCGGTGGCGCGTTTTTTTCCGTTGATACACACCGGGTAGGTGACCGAGTCTTCGACCAGCCACTGGGGGTCGAAAACGGGGAAGCGCGCCTCGGCGTGGACGGAGCCTTCGTGGCCGAGCAGGTGCCAGAACTCTTCGGCGAGGTAGGGGGCGAAAGGTGCCAGCAGGATGGTGAAGGGTTCGAGGACGGCTTTTTTGTGGCACTTCAGGTCGCGCAGCTCGTTGACGGTGCTCATGAAGGTGCTGATGCAGGTGTTGAGGCTGAAGCGCTCGATGTCTTCGGTGATGCGCTTGATGCAGGTGTGCAGCACTTTCATTTCGGCGCGGGTGGGGGCTTCGTCGTTGAGGAGCAGCTCGCCGTTTTCCGACCAAAACAGGCCCCAGAGCCGGCGCAGGAATTTGCTCACCCCCTCGATGCCTTTGGTGTCCCAGGGTTTGCTCTGCTCGATGGGCCCGAGGAACATCTCGAACATGCGGAAGCAGTCGGCGCCGTATTGCTCGACCACGTCGTCGGGGTTGATGACGTTGAACTTGCTCTTGGACATTTTCCCCACCTCGGAGCGGGTGAAGAACTTGTCGGGGTCTTTGCCGAAGACGAACTCGGCGTCCTTGAATTCGGGGCGCCAGGCCTTGAACTTTTCGATGCCTTCGCGGGTGAGGTGCGAGCTTTCCGACCCGTAATCGCTGACGAAGTCGATGAGGACGGGGATGGCGGCCAGCTCCTCGGGGTCGAACTGCCCGGCCAGGTCGGCGCTGTAGAATTTGCCGCTGGCTTTGTGGAGGAAGATGTTTTCGATGATGCCCTGAATCATGCCCTGGTTGATGAGCTTGCGGAAGGGCTCTTTGGTGGGCACCAGGCCTTTGTCGTAGAGGAACTTGTGCCAGAAGCGGCTGTACATGAGGTGTCCCACGGCGTGTTCGGTTCCGCCGATGTAGAGGTCCACGTCGCGCCAGTATTGGATGGCTTCGGGGGCGGCGAAGGCCTGGTCGTTGTGGGGGTCCATGTAGCGGAGGAAGTACCAGGAGGAGCCGGCGAAGCCGGGCATGGTGTCGGTTTCGCGGCGCCAGCCGTTGGGCAGGTTCACCCAGTCGGTGGCGCGGGCCAGGGGGCTTTGACCGTCGGGGGAGGGTTTGAAATCGTCGAGGGGGGGCAGTTCGAGGGGGAGGTCTTTTTCGTCCAGGGGATGGGCCACGCCCTCGGGGTCATAGACGATGGGGAAGGGTTCGCCCCAGTAGCGTTGGCGGCTGTAGATGGCGTCGCGCAGCTTGTAGTTCACCTTGCGGTGGCCGAGGCCGCGCTTTTCGATTTCCTGCAAGATGGCTTCGATGGCCTCGGGCACCTCCATGCCGTCGAGGAAGCCCGAGTTGATCATGCGGCCCACCTTGTCTTCGATGGTGGCGCCGGGGTACATGCTCTTGTCGATGATTTCGACGATGGGGAGCTGGAACTTTTCGGCGAAGCGGCGGTCGCGTTCGTCGTCGGCCGGTACGGCCATGATGGCGCCGGTGCCGTAGTCTTTCAGCACGTATTCGCTGATCCAGACGGGGATGTTCTGTTCGGTGAAGGGGTTGCGGGCGTAGGCCCCGGTGAAGGCGCCGGTGACGGTTTTTTCCGCCATGCGTTCGCGTTCGGAGCGCGCTTTGACGTAGGCGAGATAGCGCTCGACTTCGGCTTTTTGTTCGGGGGTGGTGATGCGTTCGACCAGCTCGTGTTCGGGGGCGAGCACCATGAAGGTGGCGCCGAAGATGGTATCGGGGCGGGTGGTGTAGATTTCGATTTTTTCGTCGTGGCCCACGAGTTCGAACCACATCTGGGCGCCTTCGCTGCGGCCGATCCAGTTGCTCTGCATTTTTTTCATGGCCTCGCTCCAGTCGAGCTCATCCAGGTCGCGCAGCAGGCGTTCGGCGTAGGCGGTGATGCGCAAGCTCCACTGCAGCATGGGTTTGCGCTCCACGGGGTGGCCGCCGCGTTCGGAGACGCCGTCCTTCACCTCGTCGTTGGCCAGCACGGTGCCGAGGGCGGGGCACCAGTTCACGTAGGTCACTTTGCGGTAGGCCAGGCGGTAGTTCATGAGCACCTCGTCGCGTTGCTTGGGGCTCATGGCTTTCCACTCCTCAGCGCTGAAGGTGAATTCCTGGCTATGGGCGGCCTGAACGCCGGCGTTCCCCTCCTTTTCGAAGACGGCGATCAGCTCCTCGATGGGGCGGGCGGTGTCCTTTTCGGTGTCGTACCAGTGTTTGAACAGTTGCAGGAAAATCCACTGCGTCCATTTGTAGTACTTGGGGTCGCAGGTGCGGATTTCGCGGCTCCAGTCGTAGGAAAAGCCCAGGTTTTCGAGCTGGGCGCGGTAGCGGCGGATGTTCTGCTCGGTGCTGACGGCGGGATGGACGCCGGTCTGCAGGGCGTATTGCTCGGCGGGTAGGCCGAAAGCGTCGTAGCCCATGGGGTGCAGCACGTTGAAACCCTGGAGCCGTTTGTAGCGGGCGAAGATGTCGGAGGCGATGTAGCCCAGCGGATGCCCCACGTGCAGGCCACTCCCGGAAGGGTAGGGGAACATGTCGAGCACGTAATACTTGGGCAGGGGGCTGTCGTTGCTCACCTTGTACACCTCCCGCTCTTCCCAAAACTGCTTCCACTTCTTTTCGATGGCTCTGGGTCGGTACTGCATGACACACAAGACTTTGAAGTTCGATTTTTCAGGCTGCGAAGAAAGGAACTTTTTGTCAATCCTAACGGCCGTGCGGGGTTTTACGTTCCCTGCGCCCCTGAAGTTTTGGGGAAGTTGTTCGTTG
>CAZBYX010000448.1:0-3067 GCA_964496055.1 uncultured Saprospiraceae bacterium | reverse complement strand
ACTCTAAACTTTCCACTCTAAACTCTCCACTTTATCACACTCCCTCCCAACGATCAACGATCAACGATCAACGAAAAACGACACCCCCTTCGTCACGCCTTCACCTCCTGCCCGACGACGCTGCGGCCGATGCTGTGGTAGTGGAAGCCCAGCTCCTGCATGGTTTCCAGGTCGTAGAGGTTGCGGCCGTCGAAGATGACGGGGTTTTTGAGCAATTCCTTCATGACCTTGAAGCTGGGGGTGCGGAAGACGCTCCATTCGGTGACGATGGCCAGGGCGTCGGCGCCGATGAGTGCTTCGTACTGGTCTTCGGCCAGATGGATTTGCCCGTTGAAGACGGCCTGGACGTTCTTCATGGCTTCGGGGTCGTAAGCGCGGACGGTGGCGCCGGCCTTCAGCAGGTCGCTGATGATGTAGAGGGCGGGGGCTTCGCGGATGTCGTCGGTGTTGGGCTTGAAGGCCAGCCCCCAGACGGCGATGGTGCGCCCCTGCAGGTTGCCGCCGAAGTACTGGAAAATCTTCTCCGACAGGACGTGCTTCTGCTTTTCGTTGACCTTCATGACCGACTTGAGGATTTTGAAATCGTAGTCGTTTTCCTCGGCGGTTTTGGCCAGGGCTTGCACGTCTTTGGGGAAGCAGCTGCCGCCGTAGCCCACGCCCGGGAAGAGGAAGCGCTTGCCGATGCGGCTGTCGCTGCCCATGCCCTGGCGCACCATGTCCACGTTGGCGCCCACCTTTTCGCACAGGTTGGCGATTTCGTTCATGAAGGAGATGCGGGTGGCCAGGTAGGAATTGGCGGCGTACTTGGTCATCTCCGCCGAGCGCTCGTCCATGAAGATGATGGGGTTGCCCTGGCGGACGAAGGGCTTGTAGAGGCGCTCCATGATTTTGCGGGCGCGCTCCGAACGAGTGCCGATGACGACGCGGTCGGGCTTGAGAAAATCATCGACCGCCACGCCCTCGCGCAGAAATTCGGGGTTGGAGACCACGTCGAAGAGGTCTTCGGGGGCGTGCTTGGCAATGGCGGCATGGACGCGCTCGGCCGTTCCGACCGGCACGGTGCTTTTGTCCACGATGACTTTGTAGTCCTCGATGAGGGGGCCGAGTTGCTCGGCGACCTGGAGGATGTAGCTGAGATCGGCGCTGCCGTCCTCGCCCGGGGGGGTGGGCAGGGCGAGGAAGATGATTTGGGCGTCGCGCACCGCTTCGGCCAGGTCGGTGGTGAAGTGGAGCCGACCGGCCCGGCTGTTGCGTTCGAAGAGGAGTTCGAGCCCGGGCTCGTAGATGGGCACTTCGCCGTTTTGCATGCGGCGCACTTTTTCGGCGTCGATGTCCACACAGACGACGTTGTTGCCCGTTTCGGCAAAGCAGGTACCCGTGACCAGTCCGACATAGCCGGTACCAACGACTGCAATGTTCATGTTCTTCAAGGTTTTTTCACGACGCAGCGAATCGCAAAAGGACTCGGCCCCGTCATCGATGGGTTATACTTTTGGCGGTTCAAAGGGTTTTCCGGCACCTTTGCCCCCGCATTCCTCCGGGAGTTCGGCGCTTTTTCCAAGGGAACGAGTTTCCCAAGATAACGCCCGGTGCTCGTCTTCAAAACTGGGAATTGCGGAATTTGTTCCAAAGAGCAGGTTTTGGCGGGCACGATGCGGCGGCACAAACCCGTTTTCGGTGCAGTTTCGGAAAGCGCGCCAAAGATAACACAATCCCTCGCGTTCCATCCATTCACGAAACTGGAGAAAGCAACAACCCCCTGAATGATGAAGCACACCCTCTTTGCCCTCTTGCCTCTTCTCGGCTCGATACCGGCCTGCTCCCCGCGCCCCCACGGCACCCCCATCACCCCCACCGAAGCTCCCGTGCCCGATTATGCTGACCCCGACAACTGGGCGGCCCTCCCCTTCAAAAAGGACCCCGCCGACTCGCTGCCCGCCCCCGACCTCGAAGACCGCCAAACCCAATCTCCGGTGGATGTGTTCTTCCTCCACCCCACCACCTACACCGGCCGCAAGGGGCAAAAGCACTGGAACGCCCCTCTCGACGACGCCTTCACCAACGCCCGCACCGACCGCACCACCATCCTGCACCAAGCCAGCATCTTCAACGCGGCGGGCCGCGTCTTCGCCCCACGCTACCGCCAGGCTCACCTCCACATTTTCTACGACCGCAAGGAAGACCGCAAAAAGCTCGGGGCGCGGGCCTTCCAGCTCGCCTACCAGGACGTGCGCCGGGCTTTCCAACACTACCTCGAAGCCTGGAACGACGGCCGCCCCATCCTCATCGCCGCCCACAGCCAGGGCACGGGGCACGCCATCCGCCTGCTGAAGGAATTCTTCGACGGCAAGCCCCTCCAACAACGCCTGGTCGCCGCCTACCTCGTGGGCTGGCCCGTCCCGGCGAACACCTTTCAAAACATCCCCCCCTGCCAGACCCCCGAACAAACCGGCTGCTTCTGCTCCTGGCGCACTTTCAAACGCGGCTACCTGCCCAAACGACATTACACCCCCGGCAACGAGGTCGTCGTCACCAACCCCCTGACCTGGACCACCGACACCACCTACGCCCCCCAAACCCTGAACCGGGGCTCCGTCCTGCGCAGCTTCCAGCTGCTCCGCCCGGGCCTGGTGGACGCCCAGGTCCACGACGGCCTGCTCTGGACCAACAAGCCTCGATTCAAGGGCAGCCTCTTCCTCTGGCGCAAAAACTACCACGTAGCCGACCTCAACCTCTTCTGGCTCAACGTCCGCGAAAATGCCCGCCTGCGCGCCGAATCCTTCATCCGAAACCACCCTGCCCGCTGAAGGAAAAAGAATGACCCCTCCGAATGGAGAAAAGGCCGGCCGAACCCTAGCGAGCCCTGGCGGGCTCTTGGGTCGTTCGCTGCGCTCACTTTTGGGCCGCCCTCGCCCTTCGGGCTGCGGGCTTTTGGGTCTTGGCTGGAGGGGTGGGGGTGAGAGTGTGTTTGAAACCACAGATGGAGCAGAGTACAAACTGAGTAAACAGAGCCCTCCCCCCCAAACCCGCGCCCTTTTTCTGTAAAATCGTAAAACTGTAAAACCGT
>CAZBYX010000447.1:0-3074 GCA_964496055.1 uncultured Saprospiraceae bacterium | reverse complement strand
GTCAACTGCCTACTGTCAACTGAAAACCCCACCCAACTCTAAACTTTCCACTCTACACTCTCCACTCTATCACACCCCCACACCCAACGAACAACGAACAACGATCAACGAACAACGAAATCACCCCCCCACTTCATCCATTTCGAGGGCGAGGTGGAGTTCGCGGAGTTGTTCCTCGGAGATGGGGGAAGGGGCGTCGATCATCATGTCGCGGCCCTGGTTGTTTTTGGGGAAGGCGATGAAGTCGCGGATGGAGGTTCGGCCCTGCATGACGGCGCAGAGGCGGTCGAAGCCGAAGGCGATGCCGCCGTGCGGGGGGGCGCCGTATTCGAAGGCTCCCATGAGGAAGCCGAACTGCGCCTCTGCTTCTTCGGGGGTGAAGCCGAGGAGTTTGAAGTTCTTTTCCTGCAAGGCGCGGTCGTGGATACGGATGGAGCCGCCGCCGATTTCGACGCCGTTGATGACCAGGTCGTAGGCGTCGGCGCGCAGGCTTTTCAGGGTGTCGAAGTCGCCGTCGAGCATGCGGGGCACGTCTTCTTTTTTGGGGGAGGTGAAGGGGTGGTGCATGGCGTGGAAGCGGCCGGATTCCTCGTCCCATTCGAGCAGGGGGAAGTCCACCACCCAGAGGGGTTTGAAGACACCGGGGGGCATCAGGTCGAGGCGGCGGCCCATTTCGAGGCGCAATTCGCTGAGTTGCTTGCGGGTGCTTTCCGCTTCCCCGCTGAGGATGAAGAGCATATCCCCCTTGCGGGCGCCGAAGCGCTCGGCCCAGCGGAGCAAGTCCTCCTCGCTGAAAAACTTGCCGACGCTGGACTTGACGCTGCCGTCACTGCCCAGCTTGACGTACACCAGCCCCTTGGCACCGATCTGGGGGCGCTGCATCCATTCGGTGAGCTTCTTGATGTCCTTGTTGGAGAAGTTATCGGCTTGCCCCTCGACGCAGATGCCCACCACGAGCTCCGCATTGTCGAAGACGCCGAAGCCTTTGCCCTGAGCCAGGTCGTTCAGCTCGACGAACTCCATGCCGAAGCGCAGGTCGGGCTTGTCGGAGCCGTAGCGGCGCAGGGCTTCGTCGTAGGACATGCGCGGGAACGGGGGCAGCTCCACCCCGAGGCAGGACTGGAACAGGTGGCGGGTCAGGCCTTCGAAGGTTTCGAGCACCTCGTCGCGGGTGACGAAGGCCATCTCGCAGTCGATTTGGGTGAATTCGGGCTGGCGGTCGGCGCGCAGGTCTTCGTCGCGGAAGCACTTGACGATTTGAAAATAGCGGTCGAAGCCGCTGACCATGAGGATTTGCTTGAACGTCTGAGGGGATTGGGGCAGGGCGTAGAATTGCCCCGGATTCATGCGGCTGGGCACCACGAAGTCGCGCGCCCCTTCCGGGGTGCTTTTGATGAGGAAGGGGGTCTCGATTTCGACGAAGTGCTGCTCGGCCAGATACTTGCGGGTCTCCAGCGCCAGGCGGCTGCGGAAGATGAGGTTGCGCTGTAGCGGGGGGCGCCGCAGGTCCAGGTAGCGGAACTTCATGCGCAGGTCGTCGCCGCCGTCCGTTTCCTCCTCGATGACGAAGGGGGGCACGCGCGAAGGGTTGAGCACCTCCAGGTCCCGCACCAACACCTCGATGGCACCGGTGGGAATTTTGTCGTTCTTGCTGACCCGCTCGATGACCTCCCCCGTGACCCGCACCACAAACTCGCGCCCCAATTCACGAGCCCGGGCCAGCAAGGCCTCCGGGCATTTCTCTTCATTGAGCAACAACTGGGTGATGCCGTAGCGGTCGCGCAAGTCGATCCACAGCATGAAGCCCTTGTCCCGAATGGTTTGCACCCACCCGCTCAGGGTGACCGTTTTGCCGACATCCGACAGGCGCAACTCGCCGCAAGTGTGGGTTCTGTACATGACGCTCGTTTTTGAGGGGCACAAAAATAAGGTTTCTCACCCAAGCCCCGCCACCCGCGCCCTCTTTACGCGCCTCCCTTCCGCAGGTTGCACCATCCGCACCGGCCGCCCCCTCCACCAATGGAATTTTCAAGGATTTGTCAATTTTTCTGAAATTCTGGATTAAATGTTTGCACAATAGTAAACCTGTACTATTTTTGCATCATCATTCACGCGCTGATTTTTTCCCTTCTACCAGACAGGAGTGTTGAAAAAATTGAGCATCGGCGACAACAAGCTCCTCCTCGAATGTGGAAGGGGCGCAGGGCACCTTCGCTTCGAATCAAAAGACGTCAGTATAAAGATTGTTTTCATTTGGTTTTTTGGGGTTAATTGGGGGATCCTTCACGGATCCCCTTTTTTTGTGTTCCTTTCTCCCTGAAATCCCGAACCCCTCATCCCTCCGAATATGTTTACCGGAATCATAGAAGCGCTGGGCCGGGTGACGGCCGTCGAACGGGAGGGCACCAACCGGAACCTGTGCATCGCTTCGCCCCTTTCCCAGGAACTGAAAGTGGATCAAAGCCTCGCGCACAACGGCGTTTGCCTGACCGTGACGGCGGTGGAAGGACAGCACCACTGGGTGACCTGCGTGGCGGAAACCCTGAATCGGAGCAATCTGGGCAGCCTGAAGGAAGGAGACCCCGTCAATCTGGAACGCGCCCTGCCCCTGAACGGCCGCCTGGACGGCCACCTCGTACAGGGGCATGTGGACTGCGTGGGGGTGTGCCTGAGCAGGGAAGAGCAAGACGGCAGCCACCTGTTTCGCTTCGAGTACCCTTTCCAGCCGGAGTACCTCTTGATTGACAAGGGCTCCATCGCCGTCAACGGGGTCAGCCTGACGGTCATCGAACCCCAGCTCATCGGGAAGGATGCTTCCGACCCCACGCACTGCCGATTTGCCGTAGCCATCATCCCCTACACTTTTCAGCACACCACTTTCCAATCGCTGCAACCGGGTGATTCGGTGAATCTGGAATTCGACGTCATCGGAAAATACGTCGCCCGATACCTGGACCTGTACAAACGGTAGCTTCGAAAATGTCGGCAACAGTGCCGGCGTGACGGGGAGTCAATACCTGGAAACAAATGGAAATAAAGGGGAGACACGTAGAAATAGGGGTTGGGAGGGAGGG
>CAZBYX010000446.1:0-3092 GCA_964496055.1 uncultured Saprospiraceae bacterium | reverse complement strand
GACTCAGTCTTTCCCCCTTTGGCTATTGGGTAAGCGGAGAGGCTCCGTCGAAGGGCTCTTCGAGGAAGTAGAGGGCGATTTTCTTTTCCTTGACGGAGGCCCGGAGGTCTTTGGCCGAGGAGTCGGCCTGGAGTTCCATGCGGGCCAGAACCATGCGGTGGGAGGTCAGGCCGTGGCCGGTGGAGGGTTTGAATTTGACGGCGATGGTGCGCACCTTGTCGCTGCCCACGTCGTTGGGTCCGGTGGGCATGCTGATGTCGATGTCGGTGATGCCGATGACGTAGAGGACGTTGCTGTTGTCGTTGTAGGCGAAGCAGAGCTGGTTGCGGGCTGCGTCGTCGAGGGGGAATTCGTAGAAAGGCTGGCGCCCGCGCAACAGGGAATCGAGGTAAGTCTCGAGCTCAGGGGGCACTTCGGCGCCCACGATTTCATTGGCGACCAGGGAGAGGGTCAGGCCCCGAGCCGAGATGTTGAGGCGATTGTCTTCCTGGCGGCTGTCCACGAGGACGAGGCTCCGCCCGTCGGTCGAGAGGGTCAGTGCGTTTCTCATAGGTCGGTTGGGTTTTGGTTCCAGACTGGGCATTCGAATGAATTGGGAGCCGGGCGCCTGCTTCGGCAAGGCCGTTCTTGCGAAGGGGGCGGGCCGGGGGTGGTGAAAGTAGGAAAAAACGGCTGGAATGCAAACGCTTACGCATGATTGGGAACGACCCCGACGAGCCGCTGCGCCGGCAAATCCTATCTTCCGCCCATGAAATCTTTCACCGACAAAACGGCCGTGGTGGTGGGGGCGGGGCACGGGTTGGGCCGGGCCCTGGCCCGGGAGTTGGCCCGCGAGGGATGCCATCTGGCTCTGCTCGACCGCGATGGGGAGGGTTTGCGAAGCCTGCAGGAGGAATTGCAAGCCTTCGGCCGGCGCTGTTCCCTGCACGAGGTGGACATCGGGCGTCGGGAGGAGGTTCTGGAAGCGGCGCGTGCCGTGGCCGCCCTTCACTCGCAGGTGCACTTGTTGTTCAATTGCGCCGCAGTGTCTTTTACGGGGCTGTTTTTGGAGCACAGCCTGGAGGACTTCGAATGGGTGACGGGCGTCGATTATCTGGGCACGGTGTATTGCTGCCATGCCTTTTTGCCGCTGTTGCTGCGGCAACCCGAGGCCTGGGTGGTGAACGTCAGCAGCGGGGCGGCGCTGCAAGGGCTCCCGCGTCGGAGCGCCTATTGCGGAGCCAAGTTTGCGGTGCGGGGTTTCAGCGAGGCCCTGCGGCTGGAGTTGCTGGATTCCGGGGTTCGGGTCTGTTGCGTCTTCCCGGGGCCCCTGCGCACCGAAATGTACACCCGCTCCCGGCACGCCCGCCCCGAATTTCGCGAACGGGAACGCCGTTACCTGGAGCGCCGGGGGTGGCCCCCGGAAAAGGCTGCACGAGCGCTCCTGCGGGGGGTGCGTCAGCGGCGGGCCGAGATTTTTCTGGGGCGGGCAGTGTTCCTGGGGGCTCGCATCCGGGGGTGCTTTCCGGGGCTGTTTCGGGTCTTGCTGGAGCGCTTTCGGCATCGTTTGCCGGTTTGAGGGGCCAACCGTCGTCTGCGGGACGGTTTCCGCGCCTTCCGAAACTTCCCGGGGGCGGGCGGGTTTAAATGGGTACAACCCACCAAATAGGCACGCCCCAATCCTTGCCGCCATGAATGTCTTGCCCGAAAGTGCCCGCCCGGCGACCCAGTCGCTGCCTTTCCACCTGGAATGCTCCCGATGCCAGGCGCGCTATTCCGCTCAATCCTTGCAGACCTATTGCCGCCGGGAAGGCTGCAACAGCCCGCTGCTGGTGCGCTTCGACTTTTCCGAGCGGCGCCCCGGGCGCGAGGTCTTGCGCCCTCGCGCCGACATGTGGCGCTATCGGTTTTTCCTGCCCGTCCTGGAGGAGGAGCATATCGTATCGTTGGGCGAGGGCTTCACCCCGCTGCTGCGCCTGCGCAATCTGGAAAGGCAATTGGGGCTGCATCGCCTCTATCTGAAAGACGAGGGGCTCAACCCCACGGGCTCCTTCAAGGCGCGGGGGTTGGCCATGGCGGTGAGCAGAGCCCTCGAGTTGGGGGTTCGCAGCTGCGTCATTCCCACCGCCGGCAATGCGGGCAGCGCCCTGAGTGCCTATTGCAGCCGCGCCGGTCTGGAAGCCCACGTCTTCATGCCTGCCGATGCTCCGGCGGTTTTCAAGGCGGAGTGCCGGGCCTTCGGCGCCCGCCTCACCCTCGTGGAAGGCACCATCCAGGACTGCGCCCGCCGCATGCAAGCGGAAAACTCCGACGGCACGCGCTTCGACGTCTCCACCCTGAAGGAGCCCTACCGGGTGGAAGGCAAAAAGACCATGGGCTACGAAATCGCCGAGCAATTGGGCTGGCGCACCCCCGACTGGGTGCTCTACCCCACGGGCGGCGGCACCGGCCTCATCGGCATCTGGAAAGCCTTCCAGGAAATGCTGGAGCTGGGCTGGCTGCCCGCGCTGCAGACCCGCATGGTGGCCGTTCAATCGGAAGGCTGCGCACCCATCGTCGAAGCCTGGGAAAAAGGCCTCACCGAAGCCGCTCCATGGCAGCAGCCCCGGCCCACCCTCGCCAGCGGCTTGCGCGTGCCGAACCCCTTCGGGCATCGCCTCATCCTCCAGGTCCTGCGCCAGAGCCAGGGCCGGGCGCTCGCCGTCTCCGAGGCCGCCATCCGCTCCGCCATCCAAACCCTCGCCCAAAAGGAAGGCATCCTGCCCGCCCCCGAAGGGGCCGCCACCTGGGCCGCCCTCCTCCAGCTCCAAGACGCCGCCCTCCTCCAACCCGAAGACACCGTCCTCCTGCTCAACACCGGCAGCCTGTACAAGTACCTCGATTCGGGGAATGGGAATTTGCGATTGGAGGGGAACACGGGGAAATGAAAGGTGGTTTCAGGGTGTCACGGTTTCAAGGTTTCAGGGTTCCATGGTTTCAAGGTTCCATGGTTTCAAGGTTTCAAGGTTTCAGGGTTCCATGGTTTCAAGGTTTCATGGTTTCAAGGGTGCGCGATGGGAAAGAAATTGAAACAAATTGAAATACATGGAGACAAATGGAAATAAATTGTCCTA
>CAZBYX010000445.1:0-3098 GCA_964496055.1 uncultured Saprospiraceae bacterium | reverse complement strand
ACGATCAACTGCCATCCCCCCACAGTGTCGGCGTGACTGCGAGTCACGCCGACACTGTATTTCCTTGTCCCCACTTGTCTCTACTTATTTCCATGTCCTCCATGTTTCAAGGAGCGCGGCTCCTCGCGGACAGCCATTTGATTTGCCGATTGGGCGGTCTTTCTCAGGGGAGGCTTGGTTCACAATTCCACTTCGGTGGCACCCCAGCCGTAGCGGGGGTGGTATTCGTTTTTGAAGGAGCGCACTTCGGGCATCTGGAGGAGGCGGGAGGCGATTTCATCGCGCAGGCGGCCCTTGCCGACGCCGTGCACGATGAAGACGCGTTCGGCGCCGAGGCGGATGGCTTTTTCCATGAAGCGGTCGAAGGCATCGAGCTGGATGCGCAGGATTTCGGCTTTGCTCAGCTTGCGCCAGTCGCTGCGCAGTTTGTCGATGTGGAGGTCCACTTCGGGAACGAAAGCGGCCAACTCATCGGGGGCGTAGGGCGAGACGGGGCGGTAGAGGTCCGAAGGTGCAGAGCGGGGTCGGGCGCGGCGGCGGGTGTAGGTCGGGAGGTCTTCTTCCTGGGGGGATTCGGGGGCATCGAGGGAGGGAAAAAGAGGAAACAGGTGCGCCCCTTTGTGGAGCAGGGGGGCGGTTTTGAATTTTTTGAAGAAGGTTTTGGGTTTGATTTTGAGGGACTTTTGGAGGAGGGGCCCGAGGCCGGCGGTGCTGTCTTCGCGGCATTCGAGCTCGTAGGTGGGGCCGTCGTTGAGGTCATCGAGCAGGAGGTGGCCGACGGGTTCGGCGTGGTGGGCGGGCAGTTTGCCGGAGCACTCCTCCTCCACCTGGTCGCCAAAGCGCAGGCGCAGGGAGAAGACGGCATGGCGCGAGGTGTCGTTGAGCAGGAAGGTCTGAAATTCGGTGGGCGGGGCATTCAGGGGCACGAAGGCCAGCAGGATGCCTTCGCTTTTCAGGCGGGTGAACTGGGGTTCGGGGTCCTGGAGGGAGGCGGGTCTTTCGCTCCCGGGGCGGGGGGATTTTCTCGGGGCGCTTTGTCCGGCGGCTTCGAGGAGGCGGAGGTCTTCGGCGGCCACGGGTATTTCCAAACCTTCCTCGAGCAGGCGCACGAGGACCATCCCTTCGTCCAACACGCGCACCACCACACCCTTTTCGCGGGTGTGCACCAATTTCACTCGGGCACCGGGGGTGAACAGCATTTCCTGGGTTTTCGGCTAAATTAAGACAAGCGGGGGTAATTTTGCCGCCATGCAAGAGACCTTGGACCGCAAAGCCCCGGCCTGGCGTTGGTCGTTGGCTCAAAAAGCCGAAATTCGCTGGTGGCGGCACTACCTGCGCGGAAAGCCCCCCGCCGATTACCTGGCCTGGAAGCGCGCCTACTGGGCGGGCTTTCTCCAAAGCGCCGGCCTCCAGCTCCCCTCCGGCTCGAAAGTCCTGGACGTGGGCTGCGGGCCCGCGGGGGTGTTCCTCGTGCTGGAAACCTGCCGCCTCACGGCAGTGGACCCCCTGCTGGAGCGCTACGAGCGCACCCTGCCGCATTTTCGCCGGGCGGATTACCCCCACGTGCAATTCGTAAGTGCACCCTTCGAAACGGCGCCCCTGGAGGGGTCTTTCGACTGCATTTTCTGCCTCAATGCCCTGAACCACCTGCGCGACCCGCTGTTCAGTTTGCGAAAAATGAACGAGCTGCTGCGAGCCGGGGGGCGGCTCTGCCTCTCGGTGGATGTGCACCGCCACGGTTGGTTGCGGCGCCTGTTTCAACGCTTGCCCGGCGACGTGCTGCACCCCCACCAATGGGAGGGGCGCCACTACCATCGGATGGTGGAGGCAGCGGGTTTCGGGCAGGTGCGGGAGCAGTGCCTGAAGCGCGGGAAAATTTTTGATTACCAACTTTTCACCGCCACGAAATGAAACGAACCAACATTTCCTCCGGAGCGCCGTGGGAGCCCCTCGTGGGCTATTCCCGGGCCGTGCGCGTGGGCGCCGTGGTCGAGGTTTCGGGCACGGCCCCCGTGGAAGACGGCCGGGTGGTCGCCCCGGGCGATGCCTATGCCCAAACCCGCGCCTGCCTGCGCATCATCGAGCGCGCCCTGCAGCAGGCGGGCGCCACCCTGCAAGACGTGGTGCGCACGCGCATCTACGTCACCGACATCCGCCGGTGGGAAGAAATCGGCCGCGCCCATGGCGAATACTTTGCCGACATCCGCCCGGCCACCTCCATGGTGGAAGTGCGCGCCCTCATCGAGCCCGAAATGTTGGTGGAAATCGAAGCCACCGCCATCGTCTCGGAGCCCTGAATCCGCCCCCGCACCCCACAACCCCTGAGTAACGCATGGCTTACAAAATCAAGGAAATCTACTACACCCTGCAGGGGGAAGGCGCCCAGACCGGGCGCCCGGCGGTGTTTTGCCGCTTCTCGGGCTGCAACCTCTGGTCGGGCCGGGAAGAAGACCGCCCCAAGGCGGTGTGCCAATTTTGCGACACGGACTTCCGGGGCACCGACGGCGTCGAGGGGGGCAGGTACAGCGCCGAAGCCCTGGCGCAGAAAGTCGCCGCTCTGTGGCCGCGGGGTGGGGGCAAGCCCCTCGTCGTTTGCACGGGCGGCGAGCCCCTGCTCCAACTCGACGCGGCGCTCATCGCCGCTTTCCACCAGCAGGGCTTCGAAGTGGCGGTCGAGACCAACGGCACCCGCCCCGCCCCCTATGGCCTGGACTGGATTTGCGTCAGCCCCAAAGCCGGCGCCCCCCTGCGCCTCACCTCGGGCCACGAACTCAAACTCGTCTTCCCCCAACCCGGCGCCGAACCCGAACGCTTCGCCCACCTCCCCTTCCAACACTTCTTCCTCCAACCCATGGACGGCCCCCATCTCCAGGAAAACACCCGCCTGGCCATCCAATACTGCCTCGAACACCCCCAATGGCGCCTCAGCCTCCAAACCCACAAGCTCATCGGCATCCCCTGAGGGCTCTTGGGCCGTTCGCTTCGCTCACTTTTGGGCCGCTCGCCCTCTTCGAGGGCTCGCTGTTGTTCGTTGTTCGTTGTCCGTTGGGTGGGGGTGTGATAAAGTGGAGAGTTTAGAGTGGAAAGTTTAGAGTTGG
>CAZBYX010000444.1:0-3107 GCA_964496055.1 uncultured Saprospiraceae bacterium | reverse complement strand
TTAATTGCGACTCGGTGATTGGACAAACTTACCTTTGAGGGGTAACCGAACCGGGACCTTTGACGATAACTCTACCAGCATGAAAAAATCTGCCCGCCCCAAAATCGAAATCCCGTTGGAGGAAACCGATCGCCTGCTCGACGGGCTCGTAGTGGCATCCCTTGCCATCATGTTCGCCATTCCGGCGCTTCATTATGCGGAGCTTCCGGAGGTGATTCCCATCCACTTCAACCTGAAAGGAGAGGCCGACGGCTACGCTCCCAAGGCATTTCTCTGGCTGCTGCCCACCATTTCGAGTTTCACCTGTGGGCTGATGCTCTTTCTGGCGCGCTATCCGCACACTTTCAACTATCCGGTCAAAATCACGGAGCAGAATGCCGAAGCCCATTACCGCCTGGCGGCACGAATGATGCGTGCGCTGAACGCCGTCATCGCCGTGTTTTTTGCCTACCTGTGTCGGGAACTGGTGCAGATGGGCTTGCAGGAACGAAGCACGCTGAAGCCTTGGGCGGTGCCCCTCCTGATAGTGGGCATCGTGGGCGTCCTGGTCTGGTATTTCCGGGGGATGCGCCGCATCGGGTGAGGGGGGGGGAAGCGAGTGGATGATCCGGTTGGAAGATGAGGCACCAAGCCCCCAGAGAACTGCCCCCCCTGAAGTAAAATCGCTGAATCGCAAAACCGTGAAATCGCGGTTTGAGGGTGCGGCAAGGGAGTGGGTTTGTGATGGACAGAATGAGGGGGGCTGGTGTCGGCGTGACGGGCGGTCGATCCCGAATATCCGAACGCCCCGGAGGTCGGGCGCACCCTCTCGGTGCGCCCGACCGATGTTGCTCGGGTGGAGCTTTCCGTTCCGCCCGAGCTTCGATTTTTTACGAGGGGGACCTCACGCCAAGGACCAACCCGTTTCCGCGTATTTCCATCGGAAGGAGCTTCCGGGGAGGTCTCATTTTTCGAATTTCATTTCCCCGGCGCGGATTTCCACGTCGAGGTGGTTGCTTTTCGGGGGGATGGGGCAGGTGAAGCGCTCGTCGTAGGCGCACCAGGGGTTGTAGGCCAGGTTGAAGTCCAGCCAAACCGTTCCGTCCTGGATGTCGGAGGTCAGGAGGTCGAGGTAGCGGCCGCCGGGGTAGGTGCTTCGGCCGTTGGTGCGGTCGCGAAAGGGCAGAAAGAGGCGCTCCCGCAAGCCCGGCACGTGGCGCATGCGGAAGCTCTGGAAGACGATCAGCCGGTGGGTGCGCCCTTCGAGTTCGAAGGTGAGGGTCCCGTAGGGCAGGAACCACTCTTCGCGGCCGTCGAAGGTGGGCAGGCGGAGGGGCGCAGCC
The DNA here is from genome assembly GCA_964496055.1 of uncultured Saprospiraceae bacterium. Lineage (GTDB taxonomy): Bacteria > Bacteroidota > Bacteroidia > Chitinophagales > Saprospiraceae > CAZBYX01. The sequence continues at coordinate 1,785 of CAZBYX010000444.1, read as the reverse complement.
TCGGAGAGGGGTTCGAAGCGGCAGCGCACCCGGTAGCGGGGGTCGGGGGGAAAGAACCGAATGCGGTTCAGGGCATCTTCTTTCAGGGGGGAGGGTTCCACGGCCAGGAACTGCAGGAGGTATTGTTTGCGGTGCAGCTCGATTTCGCGCAGGTAGCTCGTATCGGCGGATTGGGCCTGCAGGGCCGGAGCCGGTGCGAAAAACAGGGCCGTGAGGAAGAGGGCGCCGAAAGAAGGCCGGAAGCTCACCATTACATTTTTTCATTCCAGGGGCGCAGCCAGATGCCCGCCAGGCGGTTCCTCCCGTCGAGGACGACCCGAATTTCGGGCTGTTCCACCGAGTTGGTGAAATCCCCCCGGAAGCGGAAGATGCGCAGGGCGGAGCCTCCCTTGGGGCGCGCCACTTCCACCAGGCGCAGCGCTTCGAGCTTGCCGTAGCGGGCGCGGTTTTCCTCGCAGGCTTGTTGCTGGCGTTCGGGGGTCAGGGCTTTGGCCATGGTTTGGGTGGCTTCCTCTTCGCTCAGCGTCTCGAAACGACCCGAATCGCACACGCGGAAAAAGCGCCAGGCGAACGCCTCGGCGATTTGCTCCTGCACTTCGTCGCGCTCCTCCGGGGGCACTTGCTCGAATTCGGGGGCGCAGCCGGGCAACAGGCAGAGCCCCGCGAAAATAAGGCAGGCCCATCGGGGCACTTGTCGGCCGATTGCAAGAAAGGGTTTCATCACCAGCCGCTGGATTGTCCCGGACGGGCGACGAATGCCAGCTTGTTGTCCTTGCTGACCGCCAGCCGGGTGATGGAACTGATCTTGTAGGCTCGGAAATCCCCGATCAGGACCCACCCGCTGTCCTTTCGGGGGTGGTACTTGTACAGGCGCGGCCCGTTGCCCATCAGGATGGTGCCGTCGGGGAGGATGGCGAAGTCTTCGCTGCCGGGCAGGGTTTGCACGATGTTTTGCGACTCCAGGGTGCGGGGGTCGAGGGCTTTGATCCACCATTCGCTCTCGGTGACTTTGTGGACGTACACCAGCCGGCCGGAAGGCGAGCGCTGAAAACAGCGCCCGATGTTCGGAGTCATTTGCCGGATGGAACCGTTCGTGATGTTGGCGATGGCCAGGTAATTGGGCTGGTCCACCAGGAAGAGGGCCACGTTTTGGGCATCGAGCCAGAAGTGATACCCGACGTTGGGCACGAAGGGCAGCAGGGGCTCGCCGTTGTTCAGCCGACTGATGGGAAATTTCCACAGGCGCTGGCTGTGCACTTCGTCCAGCTCCACCCGCACGGCGCTGAAATGATAGCCGTCGGGCATGAGGGTGGGCGAGTATTCGCTTTCGGCGGTGTGCGTCACCTGCAGTTTGGTGTTCTTCTCCAGGTCCAGAGCGTAGATGTCGGTTTGCTTCGATTGGGGGAAACGCACCGACAGGTAGAGCTTCTGATTGTTGATGAAACAGGGTTGGTTGTTGTAGCCGTAGGGGTTGAACCCCGTGAGGTATTTGGGATTGCGGAAAACGAACTGGCTGTCGGTCACCTGTTCGATTTCGAACAGATACACTTGGGTGTTCGGCAGTTCCTGGGCGATCAGCCCTGAAAAAGGAAGAAGGAAAACGAGCAGGGAGGCAAGGCGCTTCATGCAGCGGACGGGTTTGCAGGTTCGAGGATTGGCGTCTTTGGCAATGTGCCGTACAAATAACGGCAATAATGGGAAAACCGTCGGGCCGTTCCAATTTTTGCGCGAAATTCACGCAGCGGACTTCCGCCTCCCTCCAAACCCCACCCCCTCCCCCACCCC
>CAZBYX010000443.1:0-3112 GCA_964496055.1 uncultured Saprospiraceae bacterium | reverse complement strand
TGGCTTGACCGTATGGCTTGACCGTATGGCTTGACCGTATGGTTGAGGGGTTAGGTTCGCGGGCGGCCCTCGGTGAGCTCGGTGGCTTCTCTGGGTTTCTCGGTGTTCCTCCACACCCGCTCCAAACCCAAACTCAAACCCCCAATTGTACACCGACCGTATACCAACCGTCCACCCATTGTAAACCCCCTTCGAAACCTCTTTTGACGCCCCCCACGGAATCAACTCCCCTCCAGGCTTCGGGAGCTGATTTTGCGTTTCAGGGATTCGTTTTCGGGGTCTTTTTCGAGGGCTTTTTGCCACCACTGGAGGGCGGCGTCCACGTCACCCTGCAGGAAGAGCGCATCGCCGCGGGTTTCGAGCACGGCGGGGTGTTCAGGGGCGAGGCGGCTGGCCTCCTCGAGCAGGGTTTTGGCTTTGGCAAGCTGGTTTCGGGACAGGAGGCAGCGGGCGTAGGTGGCGAGCAGAAGGGGGGATTGGGCATTGAGGCTGCGGGCCTCCTCGAAACGGCGCAGGGCTTCCTCCAGGCGGCCGGCTTCGCAGAGGGCCCGCCCCAGCAAGCCCAGGATGCGGAAGCGCAGGTCCTCCAGTCCGGCGGCCATGAGCAGCGCTTGTTCGAGGGTGGACACGGCGGCCGGAGCCTTGCCCTGCTCCAGCAAACCCAAACCGTAGAGGTAGTTGAGGGTGGCTTGATTGGGGAACAGCTCCAGGGCTTCCTCGGCGCTGCGGGTCAATTCTTTCCAGCGGCGCAGCTGGGCCAGGGCGTTGAGCAACTGCTCCCAGACCAGATAGACGCTGTCATCCAGTTCGAGGGTTTGGCGGTAATGCTCCACGGCTTCTGCGGTGCGGCCGGAGTGGAAGAGCAGGTCGGCGGTGACGGCGAAGGCTTTGGCCTCGTTCGGGTGCACCTCTTCGAGCAGGCGGGTCAATCGGAGCAGGGTTTCCATGCGGGGGCGGTCGTCGTTTTGGACGGCCTCCTCGATGAGGGGGAGGATTTCCCCGATTTTGGCGTCGATGTTCACGTTCGGGTTTCGGAAGACGGGCTCGAGGCGCTCCACGAGGCGGGCTTCGGCGCCACCCTCACTTTCGGTGGCGAGCGCGAGGCGGGCGCGGGGTTCGTCGGGCCACCGTTCGAGGATGCGGCGGTACACCTTGCGGGCATCCGCCGGTCGGTCGATGGCTTCGTAGAAGGTGGCCAGCAGGTAGCGGTAGCGGGGTTTGTCGGGGAAGCGCTGGATGAGGCGTTCGATTTCCCGTTCTGCTTTCTTGTAGTTGCCCAGTCCGAGATAGAGCTGGTACTTGCGGCGGGTCAGCTCTTCGTTGATGCCCATTTTCTTTTCCAGGCGGTCGTACACGGCGATGGCGTCTTCGTGGCGGTTGGCGCGCACCAGGAAGTAGGCCTGGTTGAAGGCGTAGAAGTCGTTGTCGGGGAAGCGGCGCGCCAGCTCGGCATAGACTTCGGCGGCGCGCACATCGTCTTCGGCTTGCTGATAGAGCTCGGCCAGGAACATCCAGTACCAGGGGTTGGCGGGCTCCCAGTCGGTGGCCTTGCGGGCGTATTCGAGGGCTTTGTCGGGTTGCTCGAGCCCCTGATAGGTGCGCGCCAAGGCATAAGCGGCGGCGGCGTTTTCGGGGTCTTTTTCGAGCACTTCGAGGAATAGGGGCTCGGCCTTTTCATAGTTGCCGAGGAAGAACTCGCGGTGCCCCTCGATGAAGGTGGCCTGGCGCTGCACTTCCTCCAGGCTCACGCTGCCGGGCTGGGCGGCCAGGCCGCCGGTCCAAGCCAACAAGAAGAGAAGGGGAAAAATCAGGGATTTCATTCTTTGCACATTGTGTAATCGCCGAGGCTGAGGTCGGCGAGGCGCCCCTCGTAGGTGACGTGGCTGCCGAGCATGGTATTGCCCAAAACCGCATTGCGCACGACGGAGTGCTTCTGGATGAGGCTATTGCGGATAACGCTGCTTTCGACGAGGGAATTGTCGCCTATGGAAACATGGGGCCCCACCACGGAGTTGCGCACCACCACGCCGGGACCGAGGTAGCAGGGCTCGATGACCTGAGCGTTTTCGAGCTGCACGTCGGGGTGGCGCAGGGTCTCGACCTCCTTTTTGATTTCGAGCATGCGCTGGTTGGTGTAGAGGACGTTGTCCTTGTTCCCGCAGTCGAGCCATTCCTCGATGGTGGCGGCGCGAAAGCGATAGCCCTTGCTCTTCATGTTTTCCAGGGCGTTGGTCAGCTGGTATTCCCCTTTGTCCTTGATGTCGTTGTCGAGCAGGTATTGCATTTCGTCGCGCAGGGTTTGCCCTTCGCGCACGTAATAGAGCCCCACGATGGCCAGGTCGGAGACGAAGACGGGGGATTTCTCGACGAAGTCGGTGATGTAGCCTTCGGCATCCACCTTGACGACGCCGAAGGGGCGAGGGTCTTCCACTTTCTGCACCCAGATGATGCCTTCTTCCGCCGGGTCGAAGCGGAAGTCGGCCTTGAAGAGGGTGTCGGCGAAAACGATGATGCAGGGCCCCTGCAGGCTTTCGCGGGCACAGAGGATGGCGTGGGCGGTGCCCAGGGGCTTGTCCTGATGGTAGATGCGCCCTTGGGCGCCCAGGTCGGCGGCGATTTGGAGCAGTTGGGCTTCCACCTCCTTGCCGAAATCGCCGATGATGAAGGCCACCTCTTCGATGGGTTCCTGGACGCCGGCGCTGAGGTCTTCCACGATGCGCTGCACCATGGGTTTGCCCGCTACGGGAATCAGGGGTTTGGGAACGGTCAACGTGTGGGGGCGCAAACGCGTGCCGCGCCCCGCCATGGGAATGATGATTTTCATGGGTGCCAGTCAGATTTTTTTAAAGGGTTTGAAAAGCATCGGGCAAAAGCCTTGCCGAATGACGATGGGCTCGAATTTGTAAGTTTTTGCAAATGAACGGCAAAGATAGATGGTTGAAAAGGAAGTTTGAAGGGTTGAGCCGCTCCCGTGCCGACTGTTCTTCGCTCTGAGCGTATGGTTCTCGCTGTGGGCTTTTCCGGCTTGACCGTATGGTTTCATCTGGGGTTGGCACAAACCCGCCCCCCCCTCCCCCACTCAACGGACAACGAACAACCCTTTCCCCAATCC
>CAZBYX010000442.1:0-3113 GCA_964496055.1 uncultured Saprospiraceae bacterium | reverse complement strand
GGGCGCCTCTTCTTCGGTTTGGGGGGGCAGGCGGTCATCGACACCCTGCAGGTCGTTTGGCCCGACGGCCGCCTGACCCTCCTGACAGGGGTGGAAACCAACCAGGAATTGACCCTCCGTCAAGTCGAAGCAGCGGCCGCTCACTCCTCCCAACCCCCGCCCCCGACGGAACGGCTCTTCCGTCTCACCGACACCCGCGGAATCGACTACCGCCACCAGGAAAACCCCTTCGACGACTTCGACCGCGACCCCTTGCTCTTTCACATGCGCAGCAACGAAGGCCCGCCCATCGCCCTGGGCGACTTCGACGGGGACGGGTTGGAGGACGTGTTCCTGGGGGGAGCCAAAGACAGCCCCGGCGCCCTCTTTCGGCAGCAACCGGGCGGCCGCTATCAGCGCCGGCCCAGCCCCGCCCTCGAGGCCGATGCCCCCAGCGAGGACACCGACGCCCTCTTCTTCGATGCCGACAACGACGGCGACCTCGACCTCTACGTCTGCAGCGGCGGGAACGAATACCCGCCCAGCGCCTCCGCTCTCAACGACCGCCTCTACCTGAACGACGGCCGCGGCGGCTTCCAGAAAGCCAACGCCGTCCTCCCTGCCGGGCGCTTCGAGTCCTCCTCCTGCGTCGCCGCCGCCGACTACGACGCCGACGGCGACCTCGACCTCTTCGTCGGCATCCGCCTGCGGCCCTTCCTCTTCGGCGTGCCCGCCAACGGCTACCTGCTCGAAAACGACGGCCGCGGCAACTTCCGAAACCGCACCTCTGAGCGCGCCCCGCAACTCCTCGAGTGCGGCCTCATCACCGACGCACAGTGGCTCGATTACGACCTCGACGGCGACCCCGACCTCGCCGTCTGCGGCGAATGGATGCCCCTGCGCCTGTTCGAAAACCGCAACGGCCGCCTCGAAGAAGTGACCGCCCCCGCCGGCCTGCAAAACACCAACGGCTGGTGGCTCTCCATGGCCGTGGCCGACTTCGACGCCGACGGCGACCCCGACCTCGCCCTCGGCAACCTCGGACTGAACACCCGCTTCCAGGCTTCCCCCACCCAACCCCTCACCCTCTACGTCCACGACTTCGACCGCAACGGCGACGTTGAGCAAATCATCACCGCCTTCAACGGCGAACGCGCCTACCCCCTCGTCTTGCGCAACGACCTCGTCGGGCAGCTCCCCAGGCTGAAGAAGAAGTACCTCAAGTTCTCCAGCTACCGCAATCAGACCATCGAAGACATCTTCAGCCCCTCGGACCTGGAAGGTGCCCTGCAACACCACATCGTCGAGACGCGCAGCGCCCTGGCGCTGAACAACGGCGACGGCACCTTCCGCCTCCTGCCCCTGCCCACCGAAGCCCAGTTCGCCCCCGTGTACGCCCTCCTTCCGGGGGATTTCGACGGCGACGGACATTTGGACCTCCTGCTGGGCGGTAACTTGCACCGCGCCAAACCCGAAACCGGCATCTACGCCGCCTCCTGGGGAACATTCCTGCATGGCAACGGTGACGGCACGTTCCGCGCCGTGCCCAATCGGGTGTGTGGTTTGCGGTTGGACGGGGAGGTGCGCGACTTCGCCCGGCTGGGCAAGCACCTCATTCTGGTGGCGCGCAACGATGCCGAGGTGCTCCTTTTGGAAAACCTGCCCAAATCCCCTGTGCAATGACCCGCGGACGATTCGACAACCCCGTGGAAGCCGTGCTGACCGGCGTTTCCGACTTCTTCAAGCGGAAAGACAACGTGCGCCCCCTGACCGAGGGCGACCGCCTGGACGGCAAGACCTGCCTCATCACCGGAGCCAACAGCGGGGTGGGGTTTGCGGTGGCACGGGAGTTCGCCCGCCGGGGCGCTCACCTGCTCATGGCCTGCCGCAGCGGCATCCCCGAAGCCGGGGAGGCCATCCGCCGCGAGACCGGCTCGTCCAACGTCGAAATGCTGCGCGTGGACCTCAGCGACTTGCATTCCATTTACGCCCTGTGCGACACCCTTCGGGCGCGCGGCATCCAACTGGACGTCACAGTCTGCAATGCCGGGGTCGCGCCACCCAACGCCCGCCGCACCCCCCAGGGGCTGGACGAAATGTTCATGGTCAATTACCTGGCGAAGTTCATCCTGCTCGACCGCCTGCTGCGCGACGGCACCATCCCTAACGCCGTTTTCGGGGGCAACCCCCGCCCGCCCGGCTCCCCCCGCCCCCGAATCATCTTCACCTCCAGCGACTCGCACCGCGGCAGCACCCCCATCGATTTCGACAGCTTCGGGCGCTTCGAGGAGTACGGCGTGCGCCGCTCCATCCAGCTCTACGGCTACTACAAACTCGTGCTCAACACCTACGCCACCGAGCTCTCCCGGCGCCTCAACCCCGCCGGGAAAGTGGACGTCAGCGTCTTTCCCATGTGCCCGGGGCCCGTCAACACGAACATCATCCGCGATGCGCCGCCCCTGCTCAAAGCCTTCATGGGGTTCATCTTTCGGGTCTTCTTTCAGAGCCCCGAAAAAGCCGCGGCTCCCCTGGTGTACCTCGCCGCCGCCCCCGAAGTGGAAGGCTCCACCAACCGCTACCTCCACATGATGACCGAGAAGCCCATGGACGAAAAAGCCTACGACCCGGAAGCCGGACGTCGCCTCTGGGCGGCCAGCGCCGCCCTGCTGGAGCGCCTGCTGCAGGAACACCCCCCCAACAAATCCTGAGCCCTTGCGTATATTGTGACGACGGCACCCACCAGCCGTCCCAATTGCGATGGAGCGTTACCTGACTTACCTGCTGCAGGATCTCGAACGAATCCGCTCGGCGCATTCCTCCGGGGATTGGGCCTTGCGCCCCGGCGCCGAAGGGTACACCCTCGCCCAGGTTCTCGGGCTGGAAATCGAGACCTTCCCGCCGCTCGAGGCCCTCAGCCCCGAACAAATGGACACGCTCTCCAATGCCCTGGCCCCGACCTTCCTCCATTTCGGATTCGATATCTTGCTGCCGGAAGGCTTGCCCGAGCCCTATCGCTACTGGGCCTTGCGGCACTGCCTGAGGCTGCGGCTTTCGCCCTTCCACCTCCCACCTCTCACCGTCGAACCCTGCGGCTGCAATCCGAGGCGTTGCCCCTTCCCCGCCGACCGCTGCCA
>CAZBYX010000441.1:0-3115 GCA_964496055.1 uncultured Saprospiraceae bacterium | reverse complement strand
AGCCACCGACGGACGGGGTTCAAAGGAAAACCAAAACACCATGCCGCGAATGCGCCTGAAAATGCATCAGCTCCTGCTTTTCCTGCTCCCGGTCTTGGCCGGCTGCGAGGAGGAATTCCTGCCCGAGATACCGGACTCGGAGCCGCAACTCGTGGTGGAGGGCTACATCGAAGCCGGCGAGCGCCCCACCCCACCCTACGTCTTGCTGACGCGCAGCATTCCCTTTTTTTCCGACATCGATTTCGAGGAGCTGGGGGATTTGTTCGTGCACGGGGCGGAGGTGCGGGTCAGTGACGGGGAGCGGGAGGTGCAGCTGCAGGAAATCTGCTGGAGCGAGCTGCCGCCCCCTCTGCAAAAAGAAGCGGCACGCCTGTTCGGCTTTCAGCCCGACAGCCTGCGCATCGACTTCTGCGCCTACGTGGACCTGTCCTTCAGCATGCTGGGGGAAATCGGGAAGACCTACCACCTGACCGTTCAGGCCGAGGGGCAAACCCTGCGCGCCCAAACCTCCCTCCCGCCCCCGGTTCCCCTCGATTCGCTCCATTTCGTGGACGCCCCCGGCGAACCCAACGACACGCTGGCTCAGCTCCGGGTCTTCCTGCCCGACCCCCCCGGCCAGGCCAATTTCTACCGCTATTTCGTACGGGTGAACGACGGCCCCCTGCTGCCCGGCTTCCCCTCCGTCACCGACGACCGCCTCTTCGACGGGCAACGCTTCGAGCTGCCCCTGGCCCGTCCGGAATCCCGCGAAACCGACTTCGGCGACCTGGACTTCAGCACCCTGGGCATGTTCACGGTCGGGGATTCCATCCTGCTCAAATGGACCACCCTCGACGAAGCCCACTTCAACTTCTGGAACACCCTCGAATTCAACGCCGCCAATCAGGGCCCCTTCTCCTCCTACACCCGCATCGACTCCAACATCGAAGGGGGCCTGGGCATCTGGGGCGGATACACGGCGCTCTACTACCCGATGGAAGTGCGAAAAAATTAGCCCCGAAGGCATCCGGGGCAAGGGGTTGAAGGGGAGATGGGGCGGGCCGGCTCAGTCGCTCCCAAGTTCGACGGCCCGTTGCAGGGCGGCAAAAGCCCCCCTATCGATGCCCGCATCGAGCTGCGCCTCCGCATAGGCCGCCAGCGCGGCTTCGGTGGTGCCGCCGCGGGAACAGACCTTCTGAATCCATTCGGCACAGGAAAAATCCGTCTTGTTGAACAGGTCGATGGCCCCCTTGAAGGTCTGGCTGACGAGCAACTCGGCCTCCGATTCGGAGAAGCCCATCTTGCGGGCGGCTCGCATCAGGGCGTCCATGAAATACCACACGTAGGCGGGTCCGCTGCCCGAAATGGCGGTGGCGGCGTCGATGGCGGCTTCGTCTTCGACGTAGATGCTCTTGCCGGTGGTGTTGATGAGATTCTGCACCATGACCAGCTCGATGCGCGTAACCGCTTCGGTGGAGGTGAACACCGTCATCCCCATGCCGATTTGAGCGGGCAGGTTGGGCATGGCCCGAATGACTTTCTCCACCCCCAAAGCCTCCGCAATGGTTCGGATTTTCACCCCCGCCATGATGGAAAGAAACACCTGCTGCGGGTGCACGTGAGGCGCCAACGCTTCGAAAAGCTGCGGGGAATCCTGGGGCTTGACCGCCAGAATGACCAGGTCGGCTTGCGGCACGCATTCCGAAGGGTGAGCGAACACCTTTCCGACGTTCCGTTCTGCGAGTTGGGCAGCCTTTTCGGGCGACTTTTCCAGAATCATCATGCTGTCGCCATTGGCAATGTGGGAGCGCAAAAAACTCTGGGCATAGGTGCTGCCCATGTTCCCGCCGCCGATGATGAGTATCTTCATGGGTGGTTGAATTTTTCCCAGGTTGGGGATGGAAGCTCTGAAACGGCTTTTCCTTCAGACAAATTGCGAAATTAGCCGCCTCGTCCTTCTCCAAACGACCGAAATTCCAGCGTTTCTACAACCGCAAACAGCCGACCATTCACTCGAAAAATTACTCTGCCATGTCATTCCTCCGATTCCTTTTGCCCTTCTTTGTCATCCTGCTCTGCACACAATGCACCGAACAATCCCAACCAAAAATGAACCAAAACCATTCCGCCGAACAGGAACGCCCCGCCTGGGCCATCGCCATTCACGGGGGCGCGGGCACGATTCTGAAAGCCAACATGACCCCCGAAAAGGAAGAAGCCTACCGCCAGGCTTTGAGTGAAGCCCTCGCCATCGGGGAAAAAATCCTGGAAGAAGGGGGCTCCGCCCTGGATGCCGTGGAGCAAACCATCGTCTATCTGGAGGATTCGCCGCTGTTCAACGCCGGCAAAGGAGCCGTGTTCACCAATGCAGGCACCAACGAGCTGGACGCCAGCTTCATGGACGGCAAGACCCGCAACGCCGGCGCCGTCGGGGGGGTGACCATCGTCAAGAACCCCATCCGGGCCGCCCGCCTCGTCATGGAACAGAGCCCCCACGTCATGCTCGTCGGTAAGGGCGCTGAAGACTTCGCCGTCCATCACGGGCTGGATACCGTGCCCAACGAATATTTCCGCACCGAAAGACGCTGGCGAGCCCTTCAACGCATCAAGGAAGAAGAAGCCAAGACGGGTATGTACGAAACCGCCCTGGACCACAAGTTCGGCACGGTGGGCTGTGTCGCCCTCGATCAGCAGGGCAACCTTGCCGCCGGCACCTCCACCGGCGGCATGACCAACAAGCGCTGGGGCCGCATCGGCGACTCGCCCATCATCGGGGCCGGCTGCTACGCCGACAACAACACCTGCGCCGTGTCCAGCACCGGCCACGGCGAGTTCTTCATCCGCTACGTGGTCGCCTACGACATCGCCGCCCGCATGGAATACCTCGGCGAAGACCTCCAAACCGCCGCCGACCACGTCATCAACTCCAAACTCAAAGCTGCCGGCGGCTCCGGCGGCGTCATCGCCGTGGACCGAAACGGCAACGTCGCCATGCCCTTCAACACCGAGGGCATGTACCGCGCCAGCTCCGTCGCCGGCGGCACCCGCCGCATTGAAATCTACAAGTGAAGTGGAGGAAGCCGCCCGCCAAGGTAGCCTTGTTCGTTATTCGTTGTTCGTTGCTCGTTATTCGTTG
>CAZBYX010000440.1:0-3120 GCA_964496055.1 uncultured Saprospiraceae bacterium | reverse complement strand
AACCTTCCAAACCCTTGATTTTCCCATCCATGTCCAAACAACTCGCCCACATTTTCGGATTCCTCTTCGCGCTGCTCTTCCTTTCTTCCTGCGTTTCGCACCGTCAGTTATTGCACTTCCGCACGGACGAGGACCAGCCCCTGCCGGAAAAAATGCCCGTGCTGCAGGAACCCCGCAATGAGATTCAGCCCGGCGACCTGCTCAGCATCGGCGTTTTTGCCCGCAACAGCCTCGACATGGCTCTGACGGCGCCCTTCATGCTGGGCGGCACGCTGGGCTCCAACGGCACACCCGCCCCCACCCCTTCGAGCGGCAACAGTGGAAACCACGGCCCCGAATACCTGGTGGACTCGCAGGGGAACATCGATTTCCCCGTTCTGGGAAAAGTCCATCTCGCCGGCTACACCGTGGAAGAAGCCCGCGACCGCATGGTTCACCTGCTGCAAGCTTACATCAAAGACCCCATCGTCATTCTCCGACATGTCAACTTCCGGGTCACCATCCTGGGGGAGGTGGGCAGCCCCGGAACCGTGAGCGCCCCCAACGGCCGGGTAAACCTCCTGGAGGCTCTGGGCCAGGTCGGTGACCTGACTCCTTACGCCAAAAGGCGCGACATCCTCGTCATCCGCGAAATCGATGGGGTGCGCCATTTCGGACACATCGACCTCCAGTCGCCCGATGTGTTCAATTCCCCCTACTTTTACCTGCGCCAGAACGACATCGTGTACGTCGAACCCTCGAAAGCCAAGGTGGCCACCGTCGCCGACCCGGTTTCCAAGACCTTGCCCTGGATCGCCACATTGACCTCGGTCACCTCCATTATTTTTTCCATTCTGCGCTAACCCAAATTCCTCCCGAATTGAACAAGCCTGCCCAATATCCCGAATTCGATTTCATGCAGGGTTTCGAGGAGAAGCCCGTCGATCTGAAGGCCCTGTTCTTCAAATACATCCGCTACTGGTACTGGATTGCCATCGGGCTGGCTCTGGCCTTCGGCATTGCGAAAATCTATCTGAGGTACCAGACCCCGGTCTATGAAGTTCGTTCGACCATCCTGATAAAAAAGGGAGGCAACACGGGCGCAGGGCCGAATGCCCTAACGGAGGAGGCGGCGTTCACAGATTTGGGGGTGGGATTGTTTAGCTCCGGCAAAAACCTCGAAAACGAAATCCGCATCCTGAAATCCCGCACCCTGATGATGGATGTTGTACGGGATCTCAAGCTGAATGTAACCTACGTCATCGAGGGGCGGGTGAAGGCCAGCGAAATCTGGGGCGATTCGCCTTTCTGGGTGGACAGCTTCGCTCTGGAAAACCGGGCCTACGGTCGCACTTTCGTCCTGGAAAGGCTGGATCCCGCGCATTTCCGCTTTTCCCTCGCCGGAGAAAATCCCGAGCTGGAGCCGCTCGTGCTGCCCTACGATTCCCTGGTCACCATTCCGGAATACGGCACTCTGCGCGTTCGTTTGCGCACCGGCCGGGCACAGGATGCCATCGACAGGGTGTTCGTGTCTTTCCGGAAGCCCGAGCCCGTGGCACAAGCCTACGCCAACCGGGTGCAGGTGGAAAAGTCGGGCAACTTCAGTTCCGTGCTGGAACTTCGCCTGGCGGACCCCGTCGTAGATCGGGCCATTGCCGTCCTCGAAAAGCTGCTCGAGGTGTACGACCGCGCCGCCATCCGCGACAAAAATAAGGTTGGTGAAAACACCCTGAAGTTCATCGAAGACCGGCTGCGCTACCTCAGCGGAGAGCTGAGCACCGTGGAATCGAGCGTGGTGCGCTTCAAGGAGCGCAACCAGATCACCTCTCAGGTGGAGGAAAGCGTCGGGAGGCTGCTCGACCAGCTCCAGGAGCAAACCAACCGCCTCTCCGAAATGGAGGTCGAACTCGCCATCCTCGACGGAGTGGAAAAACAACTGCTTCAGGACAAGGCCCCCTACGAACCTATCCCTGCCACTTTCCGCTTCAGCAGCTCGGGGCTCAATAGCCTCATTTCGGAATTCAACCAAGCGCTTTTCGACCGGGACCGCCTCCTCAAATCGGGCACCCCCGACAACCCGGCGGTGCTCGAACTGGAAAACCGCATCGCCAGCCTGCACCGGGCCATCCTGCAGAGCATGAAGACCCTGCGAACCGAAATCGTCACCGGCCGCGACCAGTTGCAGGCCCGAACGGAACAACTCCTGGCCCGCACCCGCACCATCCCCCGCACCGAACGCGACTTCCTCGAAATCAAGCGCCAGCAGGCCATCAAAGAGCAACTCTACCTGTACCTGCTCCAGAAACAGGAAGAAACCGCCCTGTCCGTCGCCGTGACTTCCTCCGACTTCCGCATCATCGACGGACCCTCCCGCACCAGCGCGGCCAAGATCAGCCCCAAACCCAAAACCATCAACGCCGTAGCCCTCATGATGGGGCTGTTCGTCCCCGGTTTGCTCATTTTCCTGAAGGAAATCCTCAACGACAAGGTGCTCACCGAGGAGGACATCAAAAGCGTCACTGCCGCTCCCGTGCTGGGCGCCATCGCCCACAGCAAAAAAGGGCAAAATCTCGTCGTGCAACGTTCCAGCCGCAGCGCCATCGCCGAGATGTTCCGCCTGTTGCGCACCAACCTCCAGTATCTGGCCCCCGGAAAGGAAAAGCAAACCATCCTCGTTACCAGCTCCAGCAGCGGCGAAGGGAAAACCTTCATCTGCGTCAACCTCGGCATGAGCCTCGCCATCTCCGGCAAAAAAACCGTTCTGCTCGGCCTCGACCTGCGCAAACCCAAACTCGCCCGCTACCTCGGAAAAGACAACGACACCGGCATCACCAACTACCTCATCGGCGAGGCCAGTCTCGAAGAAATTTTACGCCCCACTGAGCAGGACCCCAACCTGTTCTACATTCCCAGCGGCCCCATTCCACCCAATCCTGCGGAGCTCCTGCTCACCGAAAAAATGCGCGAACTCATGGAGCGCCTCAAAAAGGATTTCGACTGCCTCGTCATCGACACCCCCCCCGTGGGCCTCGTCGCCGATGCCCTGCTCCTCAACGAATACGCCACCAGCGCCCTCTACGTCGTCCGCCACGGCGAAACCCGCAAACCCATGCTCAACATCCTCGAAGACATCTACCAGAA
>CAZBYX010000439.1:0-3133 GCA_964496055.1 uncultured Saprospiraceae bacterium | reverse complement strand
GCCCACTGTTGACGCTCTGCGATGAAGGTTTCGAGTTTTTGCAATTGTACCAATCCGACAGCGCCCTGAAGGTCGGTCATGCGGTAGTTGTAGCCCAGGAGGTTGAATTCGGGCAGGAGGTAGGGTTTGGGGCCGTGGTGGCGCTGTTCTTCGGAGACGGAAGCCCCGTGGTTGCGCAGCATGACGAGCTTTTCGGCCAGGGCATCGTCGTTGGTGGTCAGCATGCCGCCTTCGCCGGTGGTGACGGACTTGCGGGGATGGAAAGAGAAGCAACCGATGGTGCCCAGGGCACCGGCCGGCGTTCCCCGGTAGGCAGCTCCGGCCGCACAGGCTCCGTCCTCGATCAGGGGAATCCCCGGAGCTGCCTCCCGGATGGCATCCATGTCGGCGCAGAGGCCGAAGAGATGGACCGGAATGATGGCTTTGGTACGCGGCGTAACGCGCTTCTTCAGGTCTTCGGGGTCGAGGTTGAACGTCCGAGGGTCCACGTCCACGAACACGGGGGTGGCGCCGCAATAGAGCACGACGTTGGCGGTGGCTACCCAGGTGAAAGCGGGCACGATGACCTCGTCGCCCGGCCCGACGTCCAGAGCTACGAGGGCGAGGTGGAGGGCGGTGGTCGCGCTGGTCACGGCGATGGCGTGTTTGACCTGGTGTTTTTCGGCGAACAGTTCTTCGAAGGCACGCACCTTCGGTCCGGAAGTGAGCCATCCGCTCATCAGAGGCTCTTTCAGGGCTTCCCACTCCTCCAAACCCGTGACCGGCTGGGAGATGGGGATGTTACGCAGGGTCGTGTGGTCCATGTCAGGCGGGGATGGGTTGGGGTTGATCGATCCCCTGTTGAATGCGCCATTCGATGAGTTTGCGAAGGCCGTCCTCCAGGGAATATTGGTATTTGAAGCCGAGCTCTTTTTCGGCCTTTTGGCGGGAGCCGATGCGGTTTTGCACGAACTGGCGGGCGTCGTCCGGGGGGTAGGGTTTGTACACCACCTCCAGATTGCTGCCCTTGAGCCGGAGGATGGTTTCGCAAAGGGTTCTGATGGAGGTTTGTACCTCGGTTCCCACATTGTAAAAGCCGTGTTTCACATCCGAGAGGAGCGCGAGCACGTTGCAGCGGGCGACGTCTTCCACGTAGATGAAGTCGTAAGCCTGGCTGCCGTCGCCGTTGATGACGGGGGCTTCGTTCGCGGCGATTTTGTTGAGCATGATGGGCACCACCCCGCTGTACACCGCGTGCTGGTCCTGCCCCGGGCCGTAAACGTTCATGTATCGAAGTCCGATCACCGACAGTCCATAGCGGTCGTGGAAGGCGGTGCACATGGCTTCCCCGGCGATTTTGGTGGCACCGTAGAAGTTGCGGTTGTTGAAGGGATGGCTTTCCGTCATGGGCACTTCCACGGCGTCGCCATAGACGGAGGCCGACGAAGAGTAGATCAGTTTTTTCACCCCGTGCTTTACGCAGGCCTCCAGGACGTTGAAGGTTCCGGCGATGTTCACATCGAAAGCCGTCCGGGGGAAGTCCTTGCAATGTAGCAGCCACATGGCGGCGAGATGGAACACGTAATCCACCCCCTCCATGGCTTTGTCCAGCACGTCGGTGTCGCGAATGTCCCCCCCGAAGGGGAAAACCTCGCAGCGTGGGTCTTTCAGGGATTCGCGGATGTTCTCCATCTTTCCCCGGGTGAAGTTGTCGTAAACGATGACTTTCTCCACCGGGTGCTTCAATAGTTCGGAGACGACGAAGCCTCCGATGAACCCTGCGCCCCCGATGACGAGCACGCGGGCACCTTCCAGTTTTTCAGGCATATTGGATTTGTTTTTCGACTTGAATTTTAGACGGGACAGCCAGGAATCCGTACTTGGTTTTGAGGGGATATGAGTCGGTGCCATCGACTCCTGCTTCCACCACCTCGAAGCGGTTGATGTTTTCGCAATAATCGATGGTGGTGCCCACGCTGGTGTGGTGGATGCCGATGGTCATCAGGTATTGCCCGGGAATCAGGTTGTTTTCCAGCTCGAAGCGAACCTTGTAGCGCCCCGGCTCGAATTCGTGGCAGGTGTGTTCTAGACTGGAGGCACCGTGAAGGATTTCCACCTCATCGAAGGACTTGATGACGATGTCCACGCCGGCGCGGATGGGCTTGTGCACCTGCAAATCCGCCTCCACGATGATGGGTTGCCGGTAGAGCAGTCGATCGACAGTTTCGTCGCGTTCGTTGAGGAGGCGCACCGACAGGTAATCGGCATCGTCGGTTTTGTATTTGCGCGGGAGGTCTTTCAAATCCACCTGGTGCATTTGTCGGCTGTGGAGGTAGTGTTCCACGGCGCTGCGGATGTCACCTATATAGGATATTTTTCCCTGTTTGAGGACCATCCCGCGGTAGCAAAGCTTGGCCACGGTGGCCATGTTGTGGCTGACGAACAGCACCGTCCTGCCCGAGCGCGATACATCCTCCATCTTGCCCAGGCATTTCCGCTGAAATTCCACGTCGCCCACGGCCAGCACTTCGTCCACCACCAGGATTTCCGGTTCGAGGTGGGCGGCCACGCTGAATCCGAGGCGTACCGCCATGCCGCTGGAATAAAACTTCACCGGGGTGTCGATGTATTTTTCCACCCCGGAGAAGTCCACGATTTCGTCGAATTTCCGGTCGATTTCCTTTCGGGTCATGCCCAGAATGGTGCCGTTCATGTAGATGTTTTCCCGGCCCGTGAGTTCGGGATGAAAGCCGGTGCCGACCTCCAGCAATGCGGAGACCCGACCCCGCATGATGATCTCCCCGGAGGTGGGCTCGGTTATCTTCGACAGGATTTTGAGCAGGGTACTCTTGCCTGCGCCGTTGTGTCCGATGATGCCCAGCACTTCTCCGCGCTCGACCTCGAAACTGATGTCCCGCAAAGCCCAGTTGACGCCTTCTTCCTCTTCAGCCTGAAAGGACTTGAGCTTCTGCAAACGCCGGAAATTGCGAACGGGATAGGAGAGCAATTGCCCCATCCGGCCGACGAAGGTGTCGGCCCGTTTTTCCTGCACGCCGATGCGGTAGCGTTTGGAGATGTTGCGAACGGAGATGACGGGAGGCATGGTGTCGGTTGTCAGTTGTCGGTTGTCGGTTGTCAGTTGTCGGTTGTCGGT
>CAZBYX010000438.1:0-3138 GCA_964496055.1 uncultured Saprospiraceae bacterium | reverse complement strand
TGGGCGAGCGCACCCTGAAGTGGTTCGGTATCAACCGCCAGTTCGACCCCGCCGGGCTCTGATGAAGAAAACCCGCGTGCCTCCCCTTCGGGGGAGGCGCCTTTTCGCTAATCCTTCTTCCACCATTTCGAAACTTGACCGTCATGAATAAACTCATCTACACCATACTTGCGGGCGCACTGCTGCTGGCGACGCTGCCCGCTTTTGCCGGCAACCCCGATCGCCAGGGCGAAGCCGGCGCACCGGAGCTGTTGATGAACCCCTGGGCGCCCAGCGCCGGGCTCCATACCATGACCACCTCCATGATCAGCGGGGTGGAGGCCATCCGCCTCAATCCCGCCGGGGTGGCGCGCATCAACAAAACGGAGGTCATGTTCGGCCATGCCATCTATCTGGACGGCACCGACATCAATATGAACGCCTTCGGTTTGGCGCAGCGCGTCGGCAACAGCGGCGCCTTCGGCATCAGCATCATGTCCCTGGATTTCGGGGACATTCCCGTGACCACCACCAACCAGCCGGAAGGAACGGGCGCCACCTTCTCGCCCCGCTTCTTCAACATCGGCATCAGCTACTCCTACATCTTCGAAAACAAGGTTTCGGTGGGCGCTACGGTGCGGGCCGTTTCCGAAGCCATCGATAACGCTTCGGCCAGCGCCATAGCCCTGGATGCCGGCGTGCAGTATGTGACCGGGGAGCGCAACAACTTCAAGTTCGGCATCTCCCTGCGCAACGTCGGTTCGCGCATGAAGTTCGGGGGTGAAGGTTTGTCCACCGTTCGCACCGTGCCCATTGGAAGCGTGAGTTACAACCTCACGGTCGAGAATCGCCCGGCCAGCTTCGAGCTTCAGTCGGTGCTGAACATCGGCGGCAGCTACGATTTCTACGCCGGCGATTTACGCTTCACCCTGGTGGGTAACTACACCTCCAACGCCTTCTCCCGCGACCAGATCGGGGGCGGCGCCGAAGTGTCCTACAACGAATACGTTACCGTTCGGGCGGGCTACAAGGTCGAGACCAGCACGGGTGAACCGGCCGTGTACCGCGGTCTGGCTGCCGGCGTGACTTTCAACGTGCCCGTCAGCAAGAAAGAGGGCGCTCCGCGCGTGGGTATCGACTATGCCTACCGCGACACCCGCATCTTCAACGGCACCCACAACATCTCCGTCCGGCTCAGCCTCTGAGCCCTAATCGGCATCTGCCCCCTTCTCGAGGGGTGGATGCCGATTCCTTCTCGCCTTTTCGAGCCTGAGGCGTTTTCTTTTCCGACCACAGTATCTGCAGAGCCACTTTTCCAACCACAGGTATGAGCAGCCGCTCTTGCCGGCGGGCCCTTTGCGCACGCCGTCGCCGGCAGGCCATCGTTCACCTCAAATCGCACTGCCATGCACATCACGACGCTTCGTGCCGTGGCGGTCGGAGGCTTGTTGCTGCTCGTCCGGCCGCTCTGCGCCCATCAGGGCCCCGATGCGAAACCCAACACCCCGACTGCCGACCGCCCCCTCCATTTCCGCGAGGACTGCACAACCGCCAAAGCCCAAATCGACCAGGATGTGAACAACGTCCGCGCCCGCCTCACCACGGGGGGCGACGTGTGGTGGGATTTGAACGACGGGCGCTATGTCGTACCCAAAGTGGAACCCGGCCAAACGGAGGTCTCCAGCATCTTCGCCGGTGCCGTCTGGCTCGGCGGAATAGACCCCGGCGGCAATCTCAAACTCGCCGCCATGACCTACGGGCACTCCTCGGGGCGGAACGACTTCTGGCCCGGGCCCCTGGACCCCGAAACCGGAACCACCGACAAGGAAGTGTGCGACAAGTGGGACCGCTTCTTCGAGGTCTCGGGTGAGGAGGTCAAAGACCACATCCGCCTCTGGGAGCAAGCCCGCGACGGCGGCGCCCCCTACACCGAAGACCTCATCCCCCTGGGTGTGAAGGGCTGGCCCGCCCGCGGCAACCCCTACTTCGCCGACGTGCACGGCTTCGAGCTGCCCAATACCCAGCAGGGGTTGGCCGGCTTCTGGGACGTGGACGGCGACACCCAGTACGACCCCCTGCAAGGGGACTTCCCCGTCATCGAAATCCGGGGCTGTGAGGAGGAACCCCAGTTCCCCGACGAAATGATCTTCTGGATTTACAACGACGCCGGCGGCATCCACGGGGAGTCCAACGGGATTCCCATCCGCATGGAAGTGCAGGTGCAATCCTTTGCCTTCCAGAGCAGCGACGAGATCAACGACATGACCTTCCAGCGCTACAAGCTCATCAACCGCGCCCAGGAAGACATCGACTCCACCTTCTTCGCCGTCTGGGTGGACCCCGACCTCGGTTGCTTCCTCGACGACTACATCGGCAGCGACAGCACCCGCAGCTTCGGCTACGTGTACAACGCCGACGCCCTCGACGGCCAGCCCGGAACCACTTGCCAGCTCGGCGTAGCCACCTACGGCGACGAAATCCCCGTCCTGGGGGTGGACTATTTCCGCGGACCCCTCAACGAATTCCGCGAGGAAATCGGACTTTCTTCCTTCACCTACTACAACAACGGTTCCTTCAACAATCCCCCCGAACCCACCACCGACCCCGCAACCCCCATCGAATACTACCGCTACATGACCGGCAGGTGGAAGGACGGCACCCCCTTCACCTTCGGCGGCGACGGCTACGACCCCCTCAGCACCGACTTCACCAACTTCGCCTTCCCCAGCCCGCCCAACGACCCCAACGGCTGGAGCATGTGCACCGAAGACCTGCCCGAATACGACCGCCGCTTCATCTTCGCCTCCGGGCCCTTCGTCCTGCAGCCCGGCGCCGTCAACGAACTCATCGTGGGCATCCCCTGGGTGCCCGACTTCGACTACCCCTGCCCCGACATCACGCGCATCCTCTTCGCCGACGACGTCGCTCAGGCGCTCTTCGACAATTGTTTCCCCCGTTTCGATGGGCCCGACGCCCCCGATGTGGACTGGATCGAGCTCGACCGCGAGATCATTGCCGTCCTGACCAACGACACCCTCACCTCCAACAATGCCTTCCTTCAGTACCACGAGGTGGACCTCAAAGCCCCCGCCTACCATCCCCTCACCGGTGAGCCCCTCGAATTCCCCGACGACAGCTACTTCTTCGAGGGCTACCTCG
>CAZBYX010000437.1:1369-3157 GCA_964496055.1 uncultured Saprospiraceae bacterium | reverse complement strand
AGCGAACCCCCTAAGGGGTGAGCGGCCCTCATGGCGGCCCAAAAGCCAAAAAATGTTAGCCATCCACCAGCCGAACTACCTGCCCTGGGCGGGCTTCTTCTTCAAAGCCTGGGCCGCCGACACTTTCGTGCTCCTGGACGACGTGCCCCTTTCCCGGCGCAGTTACACCCGCCGAACCCGGATCCGAAAAGCGAAAAACAGCCCCGACTGGTGCTGGCTGAGCATTCCCCTGAAGCATGCCCCGACCGACACCCCCATCCGCAATGTGGAAATCCACCACGACGGACGTTGGCCCCGCAAGCATTTCCGAAAGCTCCGAAACGCCTACGCCGGCACCCCGCACTGGGAGGCGCTCGCTCCCCTTCTGGATAGCTGGTTCGCCCGGGCCGGGGAATTCCCCCGGCTGGCGGATTGGAATTGCTTCCTGCTGCGAAATATCTGCAATTTGCTCGGCAGATGCCCCCGCTTCGTATGGGCCACCGAGCTGGGCATACCCGAAGGGGAAAAAAACGAGCGCAACCGGGCATTCGTGCAGCGGCTCGGCGAAAAGCACTACCTCAGCGGTTCCGGCGCCCGAAACTACCAGGATACAGACCCCTTCGAATCAGCCGGCATCCAGGTGCTCGACAGCGACTTCTTCGCCTACATGGAGCGCAACCCTTACCCGGAAGAGGCTCCTTTCCTCAACGGTTTGTCCATCCTGGATGCCCTGATGTATCTTGGGGTGGGAGGCGTCAAAAGGCTCTTCAGCCGCCGCTTTTTGGAAATGCAGAATGCCAACCGGAAATGAAGGTGCTCGTGCTTCCATCCTGGTATCGAACCGCAGAAAACCCCAGCGGCGGGGCTTTCATTCGGACGCAGGCCCTGGCCCTGCAGGAGGCGGGGGTTCGGGTGGGGGTGTTGTTCGGCGACTGGGGCCCCCACGTGCCGCTCCTCCCCGTGGACGCCGAGTACCGGACGGATGCCCTCCCCACCCTTGCAGCCCGCGGCTTTTTCCCGCCCCGGCGCTTCCGCCCCTTGCAACGGGCCTGGCTGCGCAAACACCTGCTGCTATTCGAACGCTACCTCCGCTCCCACCCCTGCCCCGACCTGCTCCATGCACATGGGTACCCCGCCGCCCAAGTGGCCGCTGCCATCGGCCAAGCCTGGAAACTCCCCTACGTCGTCACGCTCCACTATTCGGGCTTCCTTGCCGAGAAAATTCCGGAAAGATTGAAGAAGGAACTGGAATCGAGTCTGGCGAATGCCAAAGCCATCCTCGTGGTTAGCCGGGCTCTCCAGCGCGCTCTGCAAACCCATGGGATTCGCCCCCAAACCCGGGTGGTTCCCAATCTGGTGGACGAAACGGTCTTCACCCTGCGACCCCGGAAGAAGGCCCATCGGAAACGCGTTCGCTTTGTCACGGTGGGCAGCCTCATCCCCCGGAAAGGGCATTTGTGGCTGGTGGAAACCTTCGCCGCGTGGCGGGAGGCGGCCGGCCTCGAGGCGGAATTGCACATCGTCGGGGAAGGGCCGCTGGAGGGGAAATTGCGGGGCGCGGTGCGCCGGTTGGGGTTGTCCGGGCAGGTGCGCCTGCATGCCGAACGCCCACCCGAAGCCCTGAACGCCCTGCTGGACCGCTGCGACGTGTTCCTCCTGCCCAGCCAGGCGGAAACCTTCGGAGTCGCTCTGGCCGAGGCTCTCATGAAGGGCCTGCCCGCCGTGGTCAATCGCTGCGGCGGCCCCGAAGATTTCTTCAGTCCGGATTGCGGCCTCCTCTGCGAAGTGGACAACCCGGACGACTGGCGG
>CAZBYX010000437.1:0-1269 GCA_964496055.1 uncultured Saprospiraceae bacterium | reverse complement strand
GGATTGGCCACTCGTGCGCCCCAGCTGGATGACCTGCAGGATTTGTAACAGGCGGTAATGCAAACTGCAGAGCCGCGGAAGGGAAGCGCAATACTTCACATGCCGACCCCGAATGAACTCGGGCAGGCGAAGGAAAAGGCTGCGCCACAACCCCTGCAGCGCATCTTCCGACGTCGGACGCAAACCCAGCGCCCACCCTTCGAGCAAGGCCTGCAGCGCAAAGAAATAGCCGTTCAGCACGAGGGAAGGGCGGGGGGACGGGTATTCTTCGAGCCAGGGAAGCCCGTCGGGAAGGACGATGCGGGTGCCGCCCGCCTCCCGAGGAAGCAGCATGCCCAGAAGCAGGCACTCCGCGAAGGCGTGCCAACGCTTCGCATCGTACCGAAGTCCCAGCCGAAGAGCCGCCGTAGCCGCCACCGCCTGCGCGATGGCGCTGGTCCAGGGCGCGCGCATCGCGAACCTGGGCTCATCGAAGGGGTATCGAAGCAAAGCCGCCTCCCCCTTGGAGTCGGCGATGTTTTCCAGAAAATCCAGTTGACGGGCCATTTTTTCGAGTGGCGCCGCCTGCCCGGTTTCGAGGTGTCGATTCCAGAGCACCAGCGCGTAATTGGCGGGGGTCAGGGGGTTGTACGGCCGGCAATGGGGCACAGCTCGCTCGCGCAGCGCCACCCCTTCGGCATCGAAAACCAGCCGGCTTTCGTAAGCCTTTACCTCGCGGAAAAGCAGATGCCCCCAGGCCGTCTCCTCAAAGTTCAGGGCGTCCAAATCGAGGGGATGAAAGGCCTCCTGCCAGTGCCTGCGCAAGCGTCGGATGGCCGCCCGCTCGGGAAAGAGGGCGTCGAGCAAGGCATACGTTCCCCCCAGGAAGCGCAAAGCGGCGGCATAGCCGAGGTAGGCGGGAGAGCGTCGGCGGGGGTTCATGGGTTGGGGGAGGGCAGCTTTTCGTAAACGAGCACCTTCACCCGGTCGATGTGGTCTTTCAGCGAGGGGTCCTTCAAATGGGTATAATCCACCACGTCGAAGAAGTACGGCAGGGGTTTTTCCTCATTGAGGATACGGCGGATTTTCCAGGCCAATTCGGTGTTCACATTGGCTCCTTCCAGGGCCAGATCCACGTCGGAACCGCGTCTGAAATTGCCCATAGCCCGGGAGCCGAACAAGTAGGCGCGCTCCACCTCCGAAAAGGCGGCCAGCGTACCGAGAATGTGCTCCCAGTCACGTTTCAGCAATCCGCAGTCGCGCTCAGGAAAGGTCATCGAAGGTGGATTT
>CAZBYX010000436.1:0-3176 GCA_964496055.1 uncultured Saprospiraceae bacterium | reverse complement strand
TTTTTTTACCTTCCTCCTAATTTTTCACCTTTTCGGTCACCTTCCCATCCTAATGGACAATGATGAACATAAGGGCATTCCCGATGGGGACTGCAGCGACGAGGCGATAATTCGTCGAATCCGGTCTGGGAGTGAATCGGAGCTGAATGGCGCGGCCAAGTGCCTGCGGCGGTGTTTTTATGGGATGGTGTTGGGAATGGTCAAGGAGAATGGAGGTAATGGAAGAGAAGATGCAAGCATGGTCTTTAATGACGCCGTGATCACACTGATCGAGAAAGTCCGAGACGGCACCTATGACCCAAAGAAGAGCAGTCTCTCAACCTTTTTGGTGGGCATTGCGAAAAACCACCTGAAAAATCATCTGCGAAAGGAGCGCAAACGCAGCACCGGCGAGCTTTTTGACGAGCTCTTGAAAATTGAGTCTGTAGAAAAAATGCTTGAGTTCAACGAAATACGGGAAAAGGTGGCCGCCGCCCTCCAGAAGCTGGGTGAGCCATGCAGGGAGGTGCTGCGGAAATCTTTGTTGGAGGGCAAATCGATGAAGGAAATAAGCGAGGAAGTGGGAGCCAAGGTGGATGCCGTCAAACAGCGGAACCACCGCTGCAAGAAAAAGCTCCGGGACTTGCTGGGCGATGATTTCAGAGACTGGTTCAAGGACAGATGATGGGATTGGAACGAAAAGATGACATATCGGAAAAAATCGCGGCCTACCTCCAGGGCCGCATGGAACCTGCCGAGGCGAAAGCCTTCAAAAAGGCGATCGAGCGGGACCCCGTCCTCGAGGACGAGGTTGCCTTTGCCATGCTGATCAGAGCCGGCCTGGAGGAACTCGACACGAAAGAGGCGAGGAAAAAAGCCCGAAAGCGAAGGATTATCCTCGCAGTCATCATTGTGGCGGCCATACTTGGTGTTGCTCTCTACTTTTTTTGCTCGGAAAAGACAGCCAAGGATTCAAAATCCGAAACCTCCATTCCGGCAGCCCACCCCCTACCCCCACCGGACAACCTGGCCTTCGAGCAGGGAGGGGGCACATCCAACGCGATCTCCGACCGGGTCAATGCCATCAGCTGGAATGCGAATGGGGACGTCCTCCTGACCGGGATGGTCAAGGGGCCTGCGTTTTTCGGCAACATCGAATTGCCCCCCATAGGGGAAACCGACCTGTTCCTCGCCTCCTATTCCCTGGGAGCGGGCTACAACTGGGCAAAGGGGTTCGGCAGCAAGGCCGGGGTTTCCACCTCGGCGGATATAGCCATCGATGGGTCCGAGAACATCATCGTTACCGGGGTACTGTTCGACCAAACCGACTTCGGCGAGCGGGTATTTCGGACAAGGGGGAATTCCAACATGGGCAAGATGGATTTCTACCTCGCCAAATTCGACCCGGCCGGAAACCTGCTCTGGCTGGACCATGGCGGTGGGAATATGGTGCCTCACCTTCAGACGGGAGACAACCGCGGGCGCGCCGTGGCGGTAACCCCCCAGGACGACATCGTCGCCGTCGGGGACTACATCGGGGCGCCCCGAATCGGGGGAACGGAACTCCCTGCGGGGGGACCGAACGAAGACACCTACCTGGCAAAGTACTCCGCCGACGGAACCGTGCTCTGGGCAAAGGCCATCACCGGCAATTACATGGTCAGTGCTTACGATGTGACGACCGACCGCACAGGAAACATTTTCGTCATCGGGTACTTCGGGCATCACAACCTGGGAGGCCACGTCGATTTCGATGGGGTCCGACTGGAATCCAACGGCGGGCGCGACCTCTTCGTCGCCAAGTATTCTTTTGACGGCGAGTTGCTGTGGGCACGCAGTGCGGGCTCTTCGGGCACGGGCTCTTCCGGGGGCTACGATTACGCCACGCACGTGGCGGCCGATGACCGAGGGGGCTGTCTGGTCACGGGTTGGTTTCAGGGGGCGGCTCGTTTCGGCCCCGTGCAATTGGCATCCAGGGGTGGAAGGGATGTTTTCCTCGCGAAATATTCCCCGGAAGGGGAAGTGCTCTGGGCCATTCGCGAGGGCGGCCCCCTGGACGACCAGGGCTCCACCGTCCTCATCGACCGGGATGGGAACCACTACTGCGCCGGGTTTTTCCGGGGAACCGCCTCCTTCGGACAGCACGAGGTCACCAGCATCGGCGAAAGCGAGATCTTCGTCGCCAAATACGACCTGAACGGAACCCTGGTTTGGCTCCGCCAGATGGGCGGGGACGGCGAATGGTTCAATTCGGACAGCGCCACGGAAATGTCCATCAACGCGTTCGGGCAAATCGTCCTGGCGGGCTTTTTCTCGGGCAAAATGACAATCGGCAGCCGGGTTCTGGAAAGTCAGGGCCGAGAAGACTTCTTCCTCGTGTTTTTTGACGAACGGGGCAATCTGCTGGAATTCAAACAATTCGAACTGTAACCCTCCTTCGGACCTGACCGAGCTCCTTTTTCCAATTCTCCAAAAAGGCGGAAACCCGCTCCCCCAGACCCCCTCACTGCTTCGGGGAGCTGTGGAAGACGGCGATGAAGGTCATGAGGATTTTCATGGGGAGGGGGACCTGCTCATCGAGGTGGTCGGCGATGACCCAGTCGCGGGGGTCGCCTTCGTACTGGGTGAAGAGTTCGAAGGAGCCGTGGGGGGATTGGCGGGTTTCCCATTCGTCCCAGACGTTGCCCCAGGTGGTGCGGAAGGTGAGGCTGAGGCGGTTGTCGGTGATGCGCCATTCGCGGGGGTTGTCGGGCCAGACGGTGCGGGCCGTGAAGATGCGGTTGTCGCAGCGCAATTCCCATTCGTTGGGGTTGTCGCGCCATTTTCGGCGGATGCTGCCGAAGGTTTCCCCGAACTCGAAGTCCCACTCCGTCCAGTCGTTGCGGAAGGGCCAGCGGAGTTTGAGCTCGCCGGCGGGCTCGCCGTTTTCGTCGAGGAGGACCCACTCGGTGAAGGAGTCGTTCCAGCGGGTGGCGATGCCGCCGAGGTACTGGGCTTGCAGGGTCTCCAGGGCGAGGAGGAGGGGAAGCAGGAGCAGGAGTCGTTTCATGAGGACAAGTTCGGGAGAATCGCTGGAAGTCGGGATGCCTTCTTGAGTCTGCTGCAAAAAGTCCAATTCAGCCGAGGATTCGAAGATTTGAGGAATCGAGGATTTGAATAAATCATTGACAACCAAAGAAATAAACTTTAAACTTCAG
>CAZBYX010000435.1:0-3176 GCA_964496055.1 uncultured Saprospiraceae bacterium | reverse complement strand
GGCCATCCTGATTCTGACGCCCCCCAAACCCTAACCCCCACCCAACGATCAACGAACGCCGACACTCGCGCTCAAACCACCCCCCCACCCAAACATCAAATCCTCAGATCCTCAGATCCTCGAATCCTTCAGGCGAGGGCCCGCGCGGGCAGGCTCCCGCTTTCTCCTACTCCTTTCTTCCTCTTATTCCTTCTGCTTGCCTGCACAACACATGTGAAACTTTTTAAATCAATTGGCATGGTTTTCGGTATTCCGCATTGTTGTAATGCGTGAAGTACCCCATCGAGGGTAGTTTTCGTTTGCCTCCAAGATTCAAAACCCTGAGTCCATCAAGGCAGGTTTCCACCGCTCCCATCGCGGGAAAGCAGGAGAAAACCCAACGGGGAACGCCGTTCCCCCGGGAAAATACATGCCCTATGAAACACCTCTCCATCGTCCTAATTTTTTTGAGCGCTCTGCAGGCGGGCTTCTTGCGAGCCGGCAACATTCTGGAAGCGGACACCCTGTGGGCCACGGCCCTGGTCTGCGACCAGCCGGCGGGGGTCTGCCTGGGTCTCCCGCTGAGCAGTATCGGCGGGCTGAGCCTGGAGCTCGACGGCCAGCCCTACAGCGCCGGCTTTGCAGGTTGCGACTTCGACACCCTCATCACCTACACCTACAACACCCTGCTGGGTCAGGGCCAGCTCGGCCCTTACCGCCTGGATGCCTGGGAAGTGGACGGAGCCATCTTCTCCGGTCAGTTCAACACCATCGACCAATTGGTGAGCATGATGAATACCTGGGACCCGGACGGCAAGTGGACGCACCAGCCCGGCGCCCTGCTCATTTCCGGAGGCGCCCCGGGACGCACTTACGGCGACATGGCCGTGACCAACCTGCTCAACAATTCCGCCTCCATCATCGGGCTCAACTTCGGTCTCGACCCGCAGGGCACGGAAATAGCCGTCGAGCAGGGCGTCCACCAACTCATTCTGAGCGAGAACGCCACCAACACCCGCGATACGGTCGTCATCGTGGTGGAGTGCTTCACCCCACCCCCGCCGATGTATTTCACCGACACCATCAGCGCCGACCAGCTACCCCACCAATTCTGCCTGGACACCACCCGCTTGCCGGGCCGCATCCTCGATGTCAACAATCTGTGCCCGGGCAATTCCGGGGAGCACGTGCTGTTCACCCTCGACAAGGGGCAGATGTGCGTCAAGTATCAGGGGCTGAGCTGCAACGGCCAGGAGCAGGCCTGCTTCGTCGCCTGCGACGACCTGGGCTATTGCGACACCCTCTTCATGACCATCACCGTCAACCCCAAACTTTGCCAATTGGCCAGTGAGCTGGTGACCGACACCCTGCTCATCAACTTCCAGAAAACCTACTGCCTGGATGCCGGCGAATTGCCCGGCTCCGTGGTGGACCTCGAAAACCTCTGCCCGAACAGCTCCGGCCTCCACGTCGATTTCGACCCCGACCTGCAAAGCTATTGCGTCACGGCCATGGGGCTGGCCCCCGGCACCGACGAGGCTTGCTTCGTCTTGCGCGACCAGTACGGCAACGGTGACACCACCTTTTTCCGCATCCACACCCGCCTGCCCGAATCTGGTACCATTGTTGATACCATTCCGATGGGTCAAACCCAGGTCTATTGCCTGGCCACCAACGAGCTGGCCGGCAGCATCACGGCTTTCACCGACGCCTGCCCCGGCAACGGGAGCGCCGTCGCCTTCACCTTGAACGACTTTACCCTCTGCGTCGAAGCGCAAGGCTTGGCCCCCGGAACGGAATCCGCCTGCGTCCTCCTTTGCGACGATTACGGCGTATGCGACACGACCTTTTTCCACATCACCGTTCCGGATAACGGCGACCCTTGCGCCCTGGTCCCCCCGCCCGTGGCCCACGACGACAACGCCGTCGTGGCCAAGAACACCCCCCAGAACATTGACATCCTGAGCAACGACGAGGCCGACCCCTGCCTGCCGCTGGCCGCCGAACTCATCGAGCCGGCGCAAGGAGGCATCGGGCCTCAGCACGGCGTGGCCATCCTGCGCACCGACCAAACGGTGGACTTCATCCCCGACGTCAACTACTGCGGCGAGGATGCCTTCCAATACCGCCTGTGCAACGACAAGGGCTGCGATACGGCGACCGTCTTCGTCCTGGTGGATTGCGAGCCCCTTGATTCCAACGAACTCATCATTTACACGGGCTTCTCGCCCAACGAGGATGGGTTCAACGACGTGTTCTTCATCAAGGGCATCGAAAACTTTCCGGGCAACCGCTTGCAGGTCTTCAATCGTTGGGGCAGCCGCGTGTTCCAGTCCGACGGTTACCGCAACACCTGGACGGGCACCTACCGCGGCGCCGACCTGCCCGACGGCACCTACTTCTACCTCCTCGAGCTCGAAGACGGGCGCACCTTCTCGGGCTTTGTGGAATTGAGGCGCTGAGGGCTCTCCGATAAAGGAGCCAGGCTGGGCTCCGCGCCCGGCGCCCGAAAAAAGGGGCGCCCTCCGACTGGCACCGTTTTGGCAATCCAACTCCGAGCCCCTCCCAAACACACCTCCCCCCCACCCCACAAACCTCTCCCGGCTTCCATTACGGGTGGTCCCAGCGTTAAAATCATCCGTATTCGAGTGATTGTCAAACTTTTGAACAATTTTTGCCAAATAATTTGACATTGCTTTCATGTTTTCATCCCCCACGCGGACGCCCCCGGTCCCGTTCAGCAAAAACCCAAACCTTACACGATTCCTAAACTACCCTGAGATGAAAAAAGCAATTTCCAGCGTCGTTTGCCTCTTGTTCGTGGGTGGATTCCTCTTCGGGCAACAAGACCCCATGTTCACCAAGTATATGTTCAACAGCCTGGTGTTCAACCCCGCCTACGCCGGCTCGCGCGACCACATGGACATCGCTCTGCTGCACCGCACCCAGTGGTACGAAATCAACGGGGCGCCCCAGACCCAAACCCTCACGCTGCACACCCCTTTGCGCAACGAGCGCGTCGCCGTGGGCTTCAGCATCGTCAACGACAAAATCGGACCGACCAACACCACGGGGGTCAACCTCATCTACGCCTACCGCATCCCCTTCAAGAAAGGCAAACTGGCCATCGGCTTGCAGGCCGGGCTGGAAAACTACCGCGCCGACTGGACCCAACTGAACCTCCAGAGCGGCAACGA
>CAZBYX010000434.1:0-3180 GCA_964496055.1 uncultured Saprospiraceae bacterium | reverse complement strand
CCAAACCCACACCACCCACGTCAAATCCTCAGATCTTCGAATCCTCGAATCCTCACGCGATTGTAAAATCGCTGAATCGTAAAATCGTAAAATCGAAGGGTGGGTGTGGGGTTTTGAGGTTGGGGTTGGTTTGAACCGCAGATTTTCGCAGAGCGAACGCAGTTTTGCGCAGCTCTCCCAAACCCCCTCCTACTGCGGCTAACTGCGAAAAAAACTGCGTGGTGCTGCGGTTCAAAGACCCCAAACCCACACCCTCACCCAACTCTAAACTTTCCACTCTAAACTCTCCACCCCATCACACCCACACCCTCACCCAACTCTAAACTTTCCACTCTAAACTCTCCACCCTATCACACCCAAACCCCCTCCCAACGAGCCACGAGCTACGAGCTACGAGCCACGAGCCCCTCGATTCCACCACCTCACCATTCCCGAATCTTGATGCTGCGGAAGGACACTTCATTGCCGTGGTCTTGCAAGAGGATGTGCCCTTCGGGCAGCTCGCCGAAGTTGGGCCAGACCTTGTACTTGCTGTAAGCCACCAGGGCGCGGAACATGGGCGTGTTGCGCTCGTACTCCACCATTTTGAAGCCGTTGAGCCAGTGCTCGATGTGATTGCCCCGCACGACGATGCGTGCCTGATTCCACTGGCCGGGCCCGCGGAAGGGCTTGCCGCGGCCGGGCACACTGAGGTTTTCGGCGGGGATGAGGTCGTACAGGGAGGCCAGGGTGCGGTTGCCCCGTACGCCCAGCTGGGCATCGGGGTGGCGGGCGTCGTCGAGGATTTGATACTCCAGCCCGATGGCGGAGCCGGGTCCTTTGTTCAGTTCGGGGTCCACGAAGTACTTGATGCCGCTGTTGGCACCTTCGGTGATTTTGAATTCGAGTTTCAGCTCGAAGTTGCTGAATTTTTCGCGGGTGATGATGTCGCCGCCGGCGGCGCTTTCGTCACCGCCGGTTTCGAGGACGGTGAGCGCGCCGTTTTCGATTTTCCAGCCTTTTTCGGGGAAGCGGTCGGCGCGGGCGCTGCGCCAGCCCTGGGTGCTGCGGCCGTCCCAGAGCAAGCGCCACCCCTTGCGTTGCTCGTAGGGGCTCAGCGAGTTGGGCAGGAGGTTTTCTTCGGGGCAGTGGGGCTGGTCGGCCCAGCGGGCGTTTTCCAGGTCCCGGGTGCGGATGCGCAGGTTGCGCCAGCGCACGGTGCGCCCCTCGTGTTCGGGGTTCTCGATGCTGTGGACTTGCAGCGCGATGAAGCCGCTCGCGGTCCAGTCGTCGAGCAGGCGGGCGGTTTGCACGCCGTTGACCCAGACCTTCAGCTCCGGACCGATGGCTTCCACGTGGTAGTGGTTCCACTCACCGTTGCGGAAGGCGCTGCGTGCGGTTTGGTTGAGGCTCAGGGGATAGAGCCAGCCGCGGCGCGCTTCGTCGTAGATGCCGCCGCTGTAGGCGCGGGGGCTGGGGTCGATTTCCACCTGATAGCCATGCACGCGCCCCTGGCGGTAGTCCGGCAAGCTCCGGCTGCGGATTTGCACCCCCGAATTCAGGGGGGGCTCCACCCAAACCTCGAACTCCAGAATGAAGTCGCCGTACTCCCGCTCGGTGGCCAGGAAGGTGTTCGGGGTGTTCAGTCGGGCCACCCCCACGATTTGCCCGTCTTCGATGCGGTATTCCGCCCGGCCGTTCAGTTTTTTCCAGCCTTGCAGGTCGCGGCCGTTGAAGAGGGCTTCCCAGCCGTCCTGGGCGGAAAGGGGGGAAAAGAGTATCATTGCCAGCCCTATGAGCAGAGAACTTTTCATCGGCGAGCGTTTGGAGAAGGTGAAACCAAGTCGCCCTAAAAATAAGAGGAATGCGCGGAGGCTGTGGCCCGGGCTGCTCATTTTCCTCGGATGGGGGGCCTGTTCCGAGCCCCCGAACGCCCCGCCGGGGTTTGAGGTGGAGCAAGGGTTTCGGGTGGAGCTCGTGGCCCGGGAGCCTCTGGTGGAAGCCCCCGTCGCCCTGAGCTTCGACGACCGGGGCCGCATCTGGGTGGTCGAAATGCGGGGCTACATGCGCGACCTGGCGGGCACGGGCGAAGACCAGCCCTCGGGCCGCATCTCCATCCTCGAAGACCGCGACGGCGACGGCCGCATGGACGCCCGCAAGACCTTCCTCGACAGCCTCGTCTTGCCCCGCGCCCTCGCCCCGGCCTACGGCGGCTTGCTCTTCGCCGAGCCCCCCAACCTCTGGTGGGTGCCCATCCACGACGACCGCCCCGGGCCCCGCCAATTGGTGGACAGCACCTATGCCCTCGGCGGCAACGTCGAACACCAGCCCAACGGCCTGCTGCGCCACCTCGACAACTGGTACTACAACGCCAAATCGACCCGCCGCTACCGCCGCGTGGGTGGGCGCTGGCTCATCGAATCCACCCCCTTCCGCGGCCAATGGGGCATCACGCAGGACGACTGGGGCCACCTGCTCTACAACGACAACTCCAACCAGCTGCTCGGCGACTGGTGCCTGCCCAATGAACTGAGCCTCAACCCCCATTTCGAACCCCTCGAAGGCCTCAACGAGGTCATCGTCCCAGACCAGCGGGTCTATCCCCTCCACCCCACCCCCGTCAACCGGGGCTACCAGGAAGGCGTGCTCGACGCCGAGGGCCGCTTGCTGCGCTTCACCTCCGCCTGCGGGCCCCTCGTCTATCGGGGCGACCAGTTCCCCCGCCGCTTTCGGGGGCAGGCCTTCGTCTGCGCCCCCGAAGCCAATCTCATCAAGCGGAACCTCCTCTTCCGCGACGGGGCCCGCCTCCAGGGGGTGCAAGCCCTCCAGGGGCGCGAATTCCTTGCCGCCCGTGACCCCGCCTTCCGCCCCGTCAACCTGCACTCCGGCCCCGACGGCGCCCTCTACATCGTGGACATGCACCGCGGCGTCATCCAGCACCAAACCTACCTGACCAGCTACCTGCGTGAGCGCCTGCGCGAGCTGGGGCTCGACACCGTGGTGCATCAGGGGCGCATCTACCGGGTGGCAGCGCAGGGACGCCCCCTTCCGCCGCCCCGCCAACTGGTAGGATTGAGCCCCGCCCAGCTCGTCGCTTTGCTGCGCCATCCCGACGGCTGGCTCCGCGACCGGGCCCAGCAACGCCTCGTCGAGGAAGAGCTCCGCCCCGCCGTCCCCCTCCTGCAAACCCTCGCCACCGAC
>CAZBYX010000433.1:0-3182 GCA_964496055.1 uncultured Saprospiraceae bacterium | reverse complement strand
ACGAGCCATGAGCTACGAGCCACGAACAACCCACAACGAACAACGAACAACGTCACGATTTGACAGCTTCACCACAGCGCGCCCCTCTAAGTGCTGGATTCCCCCCTTTTGTGCGCGAGGTTCAGCAAATCCCTGTGCACCCGGAGAACCTGGGGCAAGAGGAGGTGTTCGCCGTCGTTTTGGATGAGGAAATCGGCGCGGGCGGCTTTTTCGGCTTCGGGCCACTGATGGCGCATGCGGGCCCGGACGGCTTCGCGGGATACGCCGTCGCGCTGCATCACACGGCGGATGCGGAGCTCTTCGGGGGCGGTCACGACGATCATTCGGTCGAGATGGCGGTAGCTGCCGCTTTCGAACAGGAGGGCTGCTTCGCGCAGGGTGTAGGACGCACCCTTGCGGGATTGCTCCAGGTGCCAGCGGGCCGCGTCGGCGTGTACGGCGGGATGGACCAAGGCATTCAGGCCCCGAAGCTTTTCGGGGTCGTGGAAGACTTGCTTGGCGAGGAAGGCGCGGTTCAGGGTACCGTCCGGGAGGTAGGCTTCGGTTCCGAAGCGTTCGCGGATGCGGTGCCGCAGCTCGGGGTCATGGGTCATGAGCCATTTGGCGCGCTCGTCGGCGTAGTACACGGGCACTCCGAGGAGTTCGAAGATGCGGCAGACGGTGGTTTTCCCGCTGCCGATGCCGCCGGTGATGCCCACCTTCAGGGGACCGGGTTTTTGCTCCACTTCTGACATATCGCAGGGGATGGATTGGGGGTGGCGGCAAAAATTTCTACCTTGGTGCAAACAACCCCTCCGCCCATGAAGGTGCCTTTCCGACTCCTGATGCACGTGGCAGTGCTGGCTTTTCTGCCGCCGTTCCTGGGCGCCCAAGATATCCATTTCTCCCAGTTCGCCTACAACCCCCTGCACCTCAACCCCGCCCTGGCGGGCGCCTTCCGGGGCGACATGCGCTTCTCGGCCCAGTACCGCAGCCAGTGGAAAAGCGTGCCCGTGCCTTACCTGACTTTCAGCGCCGCCTACGACCAAAAGCTCCTCGCCGGGCTGCTGCCCGACGGCGTGCTCGGGGTGGGTGCCATCTTCAATTTCGACCGGGCCGGAGACGCCGACCTGCGCCAAACCCAACTGGGACTCAACGCCTCCTATACCCAGCAGCTCAGCGATTTCTGGTTCCTGGGGGGAGGGTTTCAGGTGCTGCTCAATCAGAAGGCGGTCTCGCCCCAACAACTCACCTTTGGCGAGCAATGGACGGGAGACCTGTTCGACCCCACCGCCCCGGTGACCGAAAACTTCGCCAACACCTCCATCGGCCTCTTTTCCGCAAGTGCCGGGGTCAACCTCCACTTTCAGCTGGACGACGACCGAACCAAAGTGGACATCGGGGCGGCCGGCTACCACCTCAACGAGCCGCAAAGCTCCTTCCTGGGTGCAGACGATGTGCCCTTCCCCCTGAAAATCAACGGTTACGCGCTGGCCAACGTCCGCGTCCACCCCAAGACCGACGCCCTGTTCCAGGCTCTGTACAGCACCCAGGGCCCCTACCGGGAGCTGGTGGCCCTGATCGGGGGCCGCTACTACCTGAACGCCGCCCCGGGGCAGGAGCTCGCCCTCGGCCTCACCCTCGGGATGCGCTGGAAAGACGCCCTCATCCCGGGAATCGAGCTCCAGTATCTGGCCTGGCGGGTGGGCGTGAGCTACGACATCAACCTTTCCGATTTCGAGGTGGCTACCTTCAAACGGGGCGGCCCGGAAGTGTCCGTGCAGTACATCTTCACGCGCGTTCAACCTCCGGACACCTTCAAGGCTTGCCCCATTTTTTAGAGGAATGCCTATGCATCTGACCCGCCGAATCCTTCCCCTGTCGCTGCTCTTTTGCCTGGCTTCAGCCGTTGCCCTCCAGGGCCAGAGCCTGCGTGCCCTGGAAAAGGCCGCCGACAAGGCCATCGCCGCCAAGGACTACTACACCGCCATGGTCCATCTGCAGGAGGCATTGACCCGAGCCCCCGAAAAGCCGGCCCTGCTGTATCGCTATGCCGAAGTCGCCCGCCGATTCCACGCCTACCCTCAGGCGGCGAAACACTACCGCAAGGTGCTCGATTCCAGGGAGGCGGACGCTTTTCCCGACGCTCTCTTCCATCTGGCGGAGGTGGAGAAAATTCAAGGCAACTACGAAGCCGCGGAAAACCACTTCCGCCAATTCCTCGCCGAGAAAAAGGGCAGCCCTTCCCTGCTGGAACGCGCCCGCCGGGAAGCCGAAGCCTGCCGCTGGGCCGCCGAGCTGCGCCCCGACACCGCCTGGGTGGTCGAAAACCTGGGCCGCCGCATCAACTCGCCCTACAGCGACTTCGCCGCCCTCGAACGCGGCGACACCCTCTACTACACCTCCTACCGCTTCGATTTCAAAGAAGACAGCTACCGCCCGCGGCGTAGGCTGGCCAAAATCCTCAGCAGCCGCCGGGGCTCCCGCGGCCGCACCCTGCCCCGCAAGTTCAACGAAGCCCAGCGCCACACGGCCTTCACCGCCTTCAGCCACAATGGCAAACGCATCTACTTTGCCATCTGCTCCTACACTCAGGGTGTCAACATCCGCTGCGAATTGTACTACCGCGAAAAAGACCGCCGGCGCCGCTGGTCGCGCCAACCCGTCAAACTGCCTGAAAGCATCAACCTGCCGGGGTTCACCGCCACCCAACCCGCCATCGGCTTCGACAGCACCCTGCAAAAAGAAGTGCTCTTCTTCGCAAGCGACCGCCCCGGCGGAAAAGGCAAGCTCGACCTCTGGTTCGTCACCGTGGACGGCAAATCCTTCGGCACCCCCCAGAACCT
This sequence comes from uncultured Saprospiraceae bacterium, assembly GCA_964496055.1. GTDB lineage: Bacteria > Bacteroidota > Bacteroidia > Chitinophagales > Saprospiraceae > CAZBYX01. The sequence goes on along the minus strand of CAZBYX010000433.1, from coordinate 357 downwards.
CGAAGCCCTGAACACCCCCGAAGACGACCTCGCCCCCTTCTTCCACACCCCCTCCCAAACCCTCTACTTCAGCTCGGAGGGCCATCCCGGCCTGGGCAGCTTCGACGTCTTCCGGGCCGCCCGCCGGGCCTCGGGTTGGGGGGAGGTGGTGAACCTCGGCCTGCCCTTCAACTCCAGCTACGCGGATTTGCACTTCACCCTCGACGACAGCGGGCAAAAAGGCTACCTCAGCTCCAACCGCCCGGGCAGCATGTTCCTCGACCGCGAATACCAGGCTTGCTGCTTCGATATCTGGCGGGTGCGCAAAAAACCGCCCCCCCAACCCTCCCCCGAATCTCCCGCCGAGGAGCCCCCCAT
>CAZBYX010000432.1:0-3198 GCA_964496055.1 uncultured Saprospiraceae bacterium | reverse complement strand
ACCCAACGAACAACGAACAACGACCCTGCGCCCCTACCAATAAAATCGAAGGAAGGGTGTGGGGTTTGGTTGGGGGGAGCATTGCCTCCTTGTTTTTTCAAAGAATCATTTTTTCGATGGGCACCACGAGGATGCCCTGGGCGCCGGCGGCTTTGAGCTCGTCGATGACCTCCCAGAATTCGTCTTCGGAAAGCACCGAATGGAGGGCGCTCCAGCCTTCCAGGGCCAGCGGCACCACGGTCGGGCTCTTCATGCCCGGCAAAATGCGGCTGATGGCGGGGATGCGCTCGTTGGGGGTGTTCAAAACGACGTACTTGCTGTTGCGCGCCCGCAAGACGGACTCGATGCGGAAAAGGAGTTTCCCGAAGAGTGCTTCTTTGACCTCTGGCAAAGCCGCGTTCTTGACCAACACGGCTTCGGAATGGAGCAGGGTTTCCACTTCTTTCAGGCCGTTGCTGAAGAGGGTACTGCCCGAGCTGACCAAATCGCAAATGGCGTCCGCCAGGCCGATGTTCGGAGCGATTTCCACCGACCCGCTGATGCGGTGGATGTCGGCCTGCAGTCCGTGGCGCTCCAGAAAGGCCGCCAGCAAGCGGGGATAGGAGGTGGCGATTTTCTTCCCCTCGAATTGATGGATGCCCGCGTAGGGTTCGGATTTGGGGATGGCCAACGCCAGGCGGCAATGGGCAAAACCCAGCCGCTTGACGGTTTCGAGGCGGCAGCCCGATTCGAGCACCACGTTCTCCCCCAGGATGCCCAGGTCGGCCGTGCCGTCTTCGACGTACTGCGGGATGTCGTCGTCGCGCAGGTAGAGGATGTCCAGGGGGAAATTCTCAGCGGGGGCCAGCAGGGTGTTCTTGCCGTTTTGCAGCCGGATGCCGCATTCGCGCAACAGGCTTTTGGACTGCTCGCTGAGGCGGCCGCTTTTCTGGAGGGCGATTTTGAGTCGGGTTTCCATCGTTTGGGTTTGTGGCAAAAGAAAAGAGGTTTACCGGGCAAACGGCAAACCTCTTTTTCACTTCGCTGAATGGCAAAGGCATCACCGTTCACCCAGGTCGGGCGCCCAATGGGAATGGTGATGATGCATCTGCCGGCTCATAGTATCGTTCGAAAATTGAAAAGGATGGCACAAAGGTAAAGGCACCGGAAGGAGATTGCCAACTCGGGAGGGGAAAAATCCTCCGCAGGGCTTACCACTCGTCGTCCTCGTCCGTGTCGTCTCCCTCGTCGGAGATGAAGTTGGACATGTAGCTCAGGTCCTTGTACTTGTCTTCGTATTCCTCGCGGATGGATTCCTTGAGGTTGCCGAATTCGTCGAAGTCTTCGTCGTCGGCAATGATTTGCCGGGCTTCGTTCTGCGTCATGCGCACCAGGTAATACACCTCATCGGTTTCGAAAGGCAAAGCACTGACGTTTTTCCCCTCCTTATTCTTGTAGGAGATGAGGTGCTTGCTGAAGCCGAAAGGATAGGCCAGCTTCAGCTGCTCCTGAATTTCGGGAGGGAGTTTTTCGTAGTCCTTTACGATTCTGGGTTTCTGACGGTTCTCCATAGGGTTCAAGAATTGGCGTCCTAAGACGGTGCAATGATAATGGGGTTGGGGATAGAATGCCAGCGCCCTTTCGAATATTTTTTTCAAATGCTACTCAAGTTCTACAAAACCAGCACCTTGTGCGTGCTGATTGTTTTCACACCTTGCTGGATTTTCAGGGTGTAGAACCCTTTGGGCAGGCCTTCCAGCTTGAGTCGGCCGTTTTGGAGGCGTACTTGCCGGACCAACTTGCCCTCCCCGTCATGGATGGCTGCTTCCCAGGGCCCCTTCCCCTCGAGCCCTTGAATGTTGAGGACGCGGTCTTTGTTCACAGGGTTGGGAAAAAGGCGAATCCGTTGCTCGGGGGAAGGGGGGGAGGTTTCGTTCAGGGGCAGGTCTCCGAAAAGCCAGAGGTAAGCCCCGGGGAATTCGCGCGCCCAGTACCATTCGCTGTGCTCCCCGTCGCTGTGGATTTCCTTCATTAGCTCGCTTTCCGAATAGCCGCTTTCGAGCAGGGTCTGGTGCATCTGGTTGACTCCGTTGACCATGCCGGCCCCTTCCCCGGCGCCCACGATGGTGTAGATGCGGACCGGCCCCTGGCGCGGGCTGTTCTGGGTGTGGGTGAAGACTTCTTGCGAGAACCAGTAGGAAGGGGAAAACACCCCCGCCTTGCCGAAGACGTCCTGATATTCCACGATGGCGTAATGGGAGATGAGGCCGCCCATGCTGCTGCCCATGATGCCCGTGAATTCGCGTTCGGGGCGGGTGCGGAAGGTGGAGTCGATGTGGGGTTTGAGGGTGTGGGCGATGAACTGGATGTATTCGTCCCCTTGGCCGCCGCCGTAGCTGGGGTTCACCCAGGGGGAGTACTCGTCGAGGCGATGGGTGCCGCCGTTGTCGATGGCGACCACGATGCAGCCGTAGTCGCCCATATCGAACAGTTCGTTGAGGGATTCGTCCACTTTCCATTCGCCGGCGAAGCTGGTGGCGGCGTCGAAGACGTTTTGCCCGTCGTGCATGTAGAGGACGGGGTAGCGCTTGGCGGAGCTGTCGTAGTCGGGGGGCAGGTAAATCCAGATGCGGCGGGTGCGGTTCAGTTGGGGGATGAAGAAATCCTCGTCGAGGATGGAGACGTTCGCCGCGGCGGTGCTGTTGCCACTGCCCCCTCCACCGCCGAGGTCTTCCCAACCCAGGATTTCGGCTTCGAGCGTGTCGGGGCCGCCGTCGTATTGGTAGGTGCGATTGGGCCGGAAGTTGCCGTTTTCATCCCCCTCGACGGTGCTCCAGTCGGTGCCGCGCGTGAACTTGAAGCTCAGCAGGCCCATCGGCGGCTGGATGGTGATTTCGTGGGTGCCGTCGGGGTTTTTCGTAAGGCGATAATCGGGGTCGGCCGGGTCCCAGCCCTGAAAATCGCCTGCTACGTACAGCTCTGCGTCGGCCGGGGTGTTGGCAGGTACGGAAACGACCCGCAGGGTCAGTTGCGCCGATACTGGCGCTCCCGTGAAAAGAAGAATTCCGAGAAGGGTCAGGTTTTTCATTGTGCTTTGGATTGAGGAGCCCGCGCGCGGGGGGTGATCGTTGCTCGTTGTTCGTTGTTCGTTGTTCGTTGGGTTGGGGTGTGATGGAGTGGAGAGTTTAGAGTGGAAAGTTTAGAGTTAGGTGTGGGTTT
>CAZBYX010000431.1:0-3209 GCA_964496055.1 uncultured Saprospiraceae bacterium | reverse complement strand
CCAACGATCAACGATCAACGAACACCCCCGTCACGCCCCATCCTCCGCCGGGGCTTCGGCTTTCACGGGCGGGCGGAAGACGACGGTGCCGTCGAAGACATCGAGCACGACGCGGTCTTTGGGTTTGACTTTGCCCATGAGGATTTGCCTGGACAGCTCGTTGAGCACGCGCTTCTGGATGACGCGCTTGAGGGGCCGCGCCCCGAATTCGGGGTGGAAGCCCTCATCGGCGAGCCAGTCCATGGCATGGGGCGTGACTTCGAGCTCGATTTCCTGTTTTGCCAAGACCTTGCGCACTTCGTTGAGCTGCAGCTCGACGATGGCGCGGATGTCGGCCCTGGACAAGGGGCGGAACATGATGACCTCGTCGATGCGGTTGAGGAATTCGGGCCGCACGGACTGCTTGAGCAGTTCCATGACGAGGTTGCGCGTCTTTTCATAGACCTCCTCCTTGTTCTCCTCGGTCATGCGCTCGAAGTTTTCGCGGATGATGTCGGAGCCGATGTTGGAGGTCATGATGATGATGGTGTTCTTGAAGTTGGCGACGCGGCCTTTGTTGTCGGTCAGGCGGCCGTCTTCGAGCACCTGGAGCAGGATGTTGAAGACGTCGGGGTGCGCCTTTTCGATTTCATCGAGCAGGACGACGCTGTAGGGCTTGCGGCGCACGGCTTCGGTCAGTTGGCCGCCTTCGTCGTAGCCCACGTAGCCCGGCGGCGCGCCCACCAGCCGGCTGACGGAGTGCCGCTCCTGGTATTCGCTCATGTCGATGCGGGTCATGAGGTTCTCGTCGTTGAACAGGTACTCGGCCAGGGCTTTGGCCAGCTCCGTTTTACCCACACCGGTAGTCCCCAGGAAGAGGAAGGAGCCGATGGGGCGCTTTTCGCTGCCCAGGCCCGTGCGGCTGCGGCGGATGGCATCCGCAACGGCCTCGACGGCTTCGTCCTGACCGACGACGCGCTTGTGCAGTTCCTCTTCGAGGTGCAGCAGTTTCTCGCGCTCGCTCTGGAGCATGCGCGTCACGGGGATGCCCGTCCACTTGCTGACGATTTCGGCGATGTCTTCGGCATCGACCTCTTCCTTGACGAGCAGCTTGCCTTCCTCCTGCATTTTCTGGAGGCGCCGGCTCAGCTCGTCGAGGCGCTTTTGCACTTCGGGGATGCGGCCGTAGCGGATTTCGGCCGCCAGGCTGAAGTTGCCTTCCCGCTCGGCGCGGTTGCCCTCCAATTTGAGCTGTTCGAGCTCTTCCTTGGCTTTCTGCACCCCCAGGACGACCTCGCGCTCGGCCTCCCAGCGCGCCCGCAATTCGTTGCGCTTTTCTTCCAGGTTGGCCAGCTCCTGATTGATTTGCTCGACTTTGGCTTTGTCCTTCTCGCGCTTCATGGCCTCGCGCTCGATTTCCAACTGGCGGATTTTGCGTTCCACCTCGTCGAGCTCTTCGGGCATGGAGTTCATTTCGAGGCGCAGCTTGGCGGCAGCCTCATCGATGAGGTCGATGGCTTTGTCGGGCAGGCGCCGATCGGTGATGTAGCGGGCCGAAAGCTGCACCGCGGCGACGATGGCGTCGTCGGTGATGTTGATTTTGTGGTGCGCTTCGTAGCGCTCCTTCAGCCCCCGAAGGATGGAGATGGCGTCCTCCTGGGAGGGTTCGTCCACCATGACCATCTGGAAGCGGCGCTCCAGGGCTTTGTCTTTTTCGAAGTATTTCTGGTACTCGTCGAGGGTCGTGGCGCCGATGGCGCGCAGTTCGCCGCGGGCCAAGGCGGGTTTGAGGATGTTGGCGGCATCCATGGCACCCTGGGTTTTACCGGCGCCGATGAGGGTGTGGATTTCGTCGATGAAGAGGAAGATGCGGCCCTCGGCACTCACCACTTCGTTGACGACGGCTTTGAGGCGCTCTTCGAACTCGCCCTGATACTTGGCCCCGGCGATGAGGGCGCCCATGTCGAGGGCGTAGATTTCCTTGTCGCGCAGGTCTTCCGGCACGTCGCCGTTGACGATGCGGTGGGCCAGGCCTTCCACGATGGCGGTCTTACCCACACCCGGTTCCCCCACGAGGATGGGGTTGTTCTTGGTGCGGCGGGCGAGGATGTGCAGCACGCGGCGGATTTCCTCCTCGCGCCCGATGACGGGGTCGAGTTTGCCGCTGCGGGCGCGCTCGTTGAGGTTGGTGGCGTATTTGTTCAGGGCGTTGTAGGCGTCCTCGGCGCTGTGGGTGGTCACGCGGCTTCCCTTGCGCAGCTCCTTGATGGCGGCTTTGAGTTCTTTTTCGGTCAGGCCGCTGTCTTTGAGCAGCTGGGAAACCTGGTCTTTGGCGGCCAGGATGCCCAACAGAAGGTGCTCCAGGGCCACGTACTCGTCGCCGAACTCCTTCAGGTAGGTGCTCGCCCGTTGCAGAGCTTCGCTGGCCGACCTCGAAAGGTACTGCTGTCCGCCCCCGCTCACCTTGGGGTAAGACAAAACCACCCGATCGATGGCTTGCTTCACCACATCGAAGTTGATGCCCAGCTTCTTGAAGACATAGGGCGTGACGCTTTCGTCCACCTCCAGGATGCCCTTCATCAGGTGCCCCGGCTCGATGGCCTGGTGCTGGTTTTCCATCGCAATCTGCTGGGCGCGTTGCACCGCCTCTTGCGATTTTATCGTGAATTTCTCCAGGTTCATGTTTTTCTGATTTTTGGTTTTCGTCACCACCGGTGAATGAACGACGGGACCGCCCATTCACCAGTGGGTTCATCAAAAAATGCGATCAGGCTGCTTCGGCAGCGACCTCCGCGGGCTTCTCCATTTCGACCGACGGAGCCTCGGTATCGGACTCCACCCGGTAGCGCAGGTCGAGTTGCGCCCATTCGGCAAAGTACACCCATCCCCACACGGCTCCGACCATCGCGAAGGTCAACAAAGCAATGCAGAGAATGGTCAGTGCGATCATAGGCCTTGAGTTTTAGTTTTATGGTGAATCGATCCGCCCCCAAGGGCGAAGGTTTTTCGTTGTCCGTTGTTCGTTGTTCGTTGTTCGTTGGGAGTGAGTGTGGGAGGGGAGTGGATTTGGGGGTTGAACCGCAGTGCTTCGCAGCTTTTTTCGCAGATATTACGCAGTTGGTGGGGGAAACTGCGGAAAACTGCGTTCGCCCTGCGAAATGCTGCGGTGAAAATCACCCCGCCCACTCAAACCCAAACCACCCCGAAACCTTGAAACCGTGAAACCTTGA
>CAZBYX010000430.1:0-3212 GCA_964496055.1 uncultured Saprospiraceae bacterium | reverse complement strand
CAACGAGCAACGAACAACGAACAACCCCTCGTCACGCCGTCCCGCGCAAGGCCGCGCGGGCAGCTCCCCGATTTTACAGTTTTACGATTTTACGATTTGACAGAAGGGAAAAGAGCGATGCAGCCGGGGCTGCGGCCGCATCGCTGAGGGGGGGTCAGAATTTGTACCCGAGGCGGGCGAAGTAGTAGGCACCGGAGAAGCCCATCTGGACGGCATCCCAGTAGCCGCCGGCTTCGGTTTCGCCATCGTCCTGGAGGGAGGGGTATTCGTTGGTCAGGTTGTTGGCGCCGATGGCGAGGTTGAGGTTGTCGGAGAGCTGATAGGAGAGGCTCAGGTCGGTGACGAGTTTGGCCTCGTAGAAGTCTTCGTTGTCGGCGAAATCGACGAGGGTGACGTCGCTGTAGCGGGTGAAGGCGAGTTGCGCGCCGAAGTCCCCGACGTTGTAGCCGAGGTTGAGGACGAACTTGCTGTTGGGGGCGGAGGCCAGCAGGAAGGCTTGCTCGCGCTTGCCGAAGAAGGTTTCGGCGTCGAGGTTGCCGTTGTTGATGGCGTCGATTTCCATGTCGTTGATGTTGCCGGCCAGCCCAACGTTGAGGGCGCCCTTGCCCAGCTCGGCGCGGTAGGAGAGGATGATGTCCACCCCTTTGGTTTTGGTGTCCACGCCGTTGGCGAAGAACTGGGCTTCGGCGACGTTGATGCCGAGGTTGCTGGCATCGAAGGTGCCGGTCAGGACGATGCGGTCATCGACGCTGATGAGGTAGCCGTCGATGGTGGCGGTGAAGTTGCCGCGGTTGAAGGTGAAGCCCCCCGCGACGTTGACGGCGGTTTCCTCCTTCAGGGGCTGGATGCCGAAGGACTGGGTGACGGGGCTGTTGTTGGGCGACAGCAGGGTTTCGCTCGGCACCCCGCTCTGGAAGTCGGTGAAGCGCAAGTTGTAGTAAATCTGCACCAGGGAGGGTGCGCGGAAGCCGGTGCTGACGCTGGCGCGCAGGGCCAGGTCATTGGAAATCTTGTAGCGGCTGGCCAGCTTGAAGTTGAGCGTGTTGCCGAAGTCGCTGTAGCGTTCGAAGCGGGCCGCGCCGCTGAGCAGGAAAGCTTCGCTCAGGTCGAATTCCGCGTCGGCGTAGAGGGCGAAGTTGGAGCGCGAGCGGTCCACCTCGTTGGCGGGGCTGTAACCCGGGAAGCCCTGCGAGCCGCCGGGCCGGGGGTTGCCCGTTTCGGGGTCGATGGGCACTTCCTGGATGGCGGGGTTGGTGATGAGCACGCCGTTGACGTCGAAGGTGCCCCAGGAGCCGTCATCGCCGGAGAAGATCTGGAAGTTTTCGGTGCGGTACTCCAGCCCGAAGGCGAGGTTCATGCCCTCGAGCACCTCGTCGTAGTATTTGGAGAAGTCGATGCCCGTGTTGTTCTGGCTGAGCAGGTGGCCGCCGGCGTCGAAGTCGGTGGGGGAGGCCTCCTGCATGCTCGCGTTGAGGGTGCCCTTGATGAAGTAATGGAAGTTGTTGATGCCGTACGTGTTGTTGATGTCCACCGTCCAGCCGCTTTCGGTCAGAGTGCGCACCCCCGCCGAGACGGAGTTGTCGGTGATGACGGAGGTGATGCGGGGGGTGAAGCCGTTGGGGTAGATTTTGAGGACGTTGCGCTCGGTGGGGTTGTTGCGGGTGAAGGCAAAGGCATCGGTTTCGCGGTAGTTGCGCCCTCCGAAGGCGTAGAACTCGGACTTGCGGCCGAGCGGGATGACGGCATTGGTAAAGACGCTGAAGCCGTCGATGGCGGCTTCGCCGAAGCCGCGGCGGAAGTCGAAGCCCGGGCGCAGGGTTTTGTTCTTGGTCAGGTATTCGGTGGTGACGTTGACGAAGCCGCCGTCGCCGACGGGCACGCCGTAGTTGGCGGTCACTTTGACGGACTCGCCGTCGAGGTTTTCGTCTTCGCCGATGGCGTTGCCGTCGCGGCTGGTGTCCAGGCGGTTGCCGTCGGTGTTGGGGGTGCCGGCGGGGAAGTCGCCGGGGGCGTTGGTGTTGTAGGCGCCCACCGAGACGCTGCCCGTCAGGCGGCCGACGTCATCCTTGAGCACGATGTTGACCACCCCGGCGATGGCATCGGAGCCGTACTGCGCCGAAGCGCCGTCGCGCAGGATTTCGATGCGCTCGATGGCGCTGGCAGGGATGGCGTTCAGGTCGGTGCCCGTGTTGCCCCGGCCGCGGGTGCCGAAGACGTTGACCAGGGAGCTGGAGTGGCGGCGCTTGCCGTTGATGAGCACCAGCGTTTGGTCCGGCCCCAGCCCGCGCAGGGTGGCCGGGTCGATGTGGTCGGCCCCGTCGGAGCCCGACTGCTTGTTGGCGTTGAAGGAGGGGGCCACGTAGTGCAGGATCTGGTTGATTTCCACCTGCCCGGCGCGGGTGGTCACGCTCTCCAGGTCGATGATGTCAACCGGGACGGGAGTCTGGACGGCGGAGCGCTTGTAGGAGCGGGAGCCCACGACCTGCACCTCTCCCAGGGTGATGCCTTCCTGCATCACCACGTCCACTTCCGATTTGCCGGCCACTTCCACTTCCAGCGTCCGATAGCCGGTGTAGCTGAAGCTCAGCACGGCCTCCGGGTTGCGCACCTCCAGTTGGTAGCGACCGTCCACATCGGTGACCGTCCCGTTGTCGGTGCCTCGTTCCAGAACGTTCACCCCGATCAGCGGGGCGCCGGATTCGTCCTGGACTTTGCCGCTGACGGTATGTTGGGCACGGGCGCTCAGCCCGCCCAGCAAGAGCAGCAGCGTAAACATTTGCAGTTTCATACCCTTAGAGTTTTAGTGAAAGAATGAAAATAAACTCCCGACCCATGTCGGGCTGTTTGCGCAAACGGAGAGGGAGCGTGGACTTTCTTCGGAGCCAAAGCTATCATTTTTTCGATTCGACCAATGACTTCCCGGCTTCCTTGCAAAAAATTTACGACCCCCTCCCAAATTCTGAATGATTGAAATCCATCATAGGGGCAGCCACAATGCCCCCCGAAGAATGGACGAGAGCCGGTTGGCAGCCAAAGGACGGGGGGGCGATTCTGGTTGGTTGTAATGGGAACCCCATTGAAAGAGGTGGAAATTCATGGAAACAGGCGGAAACAGAAGTGTCGGCGTGACTGGGAGTCACGCCGACACTTGGTTAGAAAAGGTGCCGAGGTTCCAAGGTGCCGAGGTTCCAAGGTGCCGAGGTTCCAAGGTG
>CAZBYX010000429.1:0-3239 GCA_964496055.1 uncultured Saprospiraceae bacterium | reverse complement strand
GGGCTCCGTCTGGGTGGGAGGAAGTGGGAAAGAGTGGGGATTTCGGGGAGCCGGCTAAACCTTACGGCAATGCGCAGGCATCTTTTCTGGTTCGTTTTTCTGGTCGTCACAGGGTACATGGTGAGTTGCGGCTCCGGGGAAAAGGAGTTGGAGGCGGAATTGGAAGCGGTTCGTCAGGAATTTGCCCCCGACAAGCGGGTGGCGCGGTGGGAGGTGGAGGTTCGGAGAGCGGGCGGGCGCTACGTTTTGAGGGGGGAGACCAACCTGCCCGAGGCCAAGGCGACCCTGTTCGAGCGCTTGCAGGCTCAGGGGATGGAGGTGGTGGATTCCTTGCAGGTGTTGCCGGAGGCAAGTCTGGAGGGGCGCCATTTCGGTGTGGTGCAGCTTTCGGTTTGCAACATCCGCTCGCAGCCCCGGCACTCGGCCGAGCTGGCCACCCAGGCTACCCTGGGCACTCCCTTGCGCGTGTGGAAGCGTCAGGGGGAGTGGTTTCTGGTGCAAACCCCCGACCGCTACCTGGGCTGGCTGGACGAAGGCGGCTTCGCAGCCCTGGACAGCAGCGCCTTCCTGGGCTACCTGCAAGCCCCGAAAGTGATTTTCCTCGAGCCCTACGGCCTGGCCTACGCCGCTCCCGATCCGGCCGCCGACCCCGTCTGCGACCTCATCGCCGGCAACATCCTTCGCTTCCTGCGGGAGGAAAGGGGGTGGGCGATCCTGGCTCTGCCCGACGGCCGGGAAGCCTTCGTTCCGATGCAATCCATTCAACCCCTGGACGACTGGCTCCGATCCCTGCCCGAAGAAAGCGAGGCCCTGCTTGCCACCGCTCGTCGGTTTTTGGGGCGACCTTACCTCTGGGGGGGCACCTCCGGCAAGGGCATGGACTGCAGCGGCTTTACCAAGACGGTGTTTTTCCTCCACGGCCGGGTATTGCCTCGCGACGCTTCCCAGCAGGTGCATGCCGGTGTGGAAGTGCCCACCGACACGGCCACCTGGGCGAATCTTCAACCCGGCGATTTGCTCTTCTTCGGCCGCAAGGCCACCCCCGACAGCCCGGAACGCATCTGGCACGTGGCCATCTGGCTGGGCGATGGGAAGATCATCCACGCGACCGGCTCGGTGCGCATTCAGAGCCTGCGTCGCGGCGACCCCGACTTCGCCGAAGACCGCCTCCAGACCTTCGTGCGGGCCCGGCGCCTGCTGGGCCCCGAGCCCCTGCCCGAGGTTCTTCCCCTGGCCCAAACCTTCCAACCCGAGTTCTACGGCTTTCCTCCGGGCTGAGGCGACTCCACCTCTTTTTGCCGGGGGTAGGCCTTCCTCCCGTTCTGCCTATATTTGCGCGCCGAAAGCGGAGGACCAACGCCGGCCCGCCTGATCGCTTCCCTTTTGGGTTCGGGGCTGTTGCATCTCGCCCCCGCAAGCCATCACCACCAAAACCATCCTCACTATGACTTACGACCTCATCGTCATCGGCAGCGGCCCGGGGGGGTACGTTGCCGCCATCCGTGCTTCGCAACTGGGAATGAAAGTAGCCATCGTCGAGCGGGAGAACCTCGGCGGCATCTGTCTCAACTGGGGCTGCATTCCCACCAAGGCCCTGCTGAAAAGCGCCCAGGTCTTCGAGTACATCCAGCATGCGGGCGACTACGGCATCCAGGTGGGGTCGGCCAAAGCGGATTTCGGCGGCATGATCGGCCGCAGCCGCAGCGTCGCCGAATCCATGAGCAAGGGGGTGCAATTCCTGATGCGAAAGAACAAAATCACCGTCATCGAGGGCACGGGCAAGTTGCTGCGCGGCAAGCAGGTGGAAGTGACGGATGCCGAAGGCAAAACCAGCACCTACTCGGCTCAGCACATCCTCATCGCCACCGGTGCCCGGGCCAAAGAGCTGCCCAATCTGAAAATCGACGGCAAGAAAATCATCGGCTACCGCCAGGCCATGACCCTGGAAAAACAGCCCAAAAAGATGGTCGTCGTGGGGGCGGGAGCCATCGGGGTCGAGTTTGCCTACTTCTACAACGCCATCGGCACGGAAGTGACCGTCATCGAATTTTTGGAGCAGGGCCTGCTGCCCCGCGAAGATGCCGACATCTCCAAGGAATTGGGCAAGGTATTCAAGAAGGCGGGCATCGAAGTCATGGCCGGCACCTCCGTCGAATCGGTGGACACCTCCGGGCGGGGCTGCACCGTGGTGGCCAAAAGCCGCAAGGACGGCAAGGAAACCACCCTGAAATGTGACGTGGTCCTCTCGGCGGTGGGCGTAACGCCGAACACCGAAAACCTGGGCCTGGAAACCCTCGGCATCGAAACCGATCGCGGCTGGATCAAGGTGGATGAATTCTACCGCACCAACGTGCCGGGCATCTACGCCATCGGGGACGTCATTCCGGGTCCGGCCTTGGCGCACGTGGCCAGTGCCGAAGGCATCACCTGCGTGGAAAAAATCGCCGGTCTGAACCCCGAGCCCATCGATTACACGAACGTTCCCTCCTGTACCTACTGCTGGCCCGAAGTGGCTTCGGTGGGCTATACGGAAGCGGCCGCCAAAGAAGCCGGCTACGAGGTGAAGGTGGGCAAGTTCCCCTTCACCGCCTCGGGCAAAGCCAAAGCCGCCGGCAGCCCTGCCGGTTTCGTCAAGGTCGTCTTCGATGCCAAGTACGGCGAATTCCTCGGCGCACACATGATCGGCGCCAACGTCACGGAGATGATCGCCGAAGTGGTCGCCGCACGCAAGCTGGAAACCACCGGCCACGAAATCATCAAGTCCGTCCACCCACACCCCACCATGAGCGAGGCGGTCATGGAAGCCACCGCCGCCGCCTTCGGTGAGGTGATTCACCTCTGAACGCCCCCCTCGTTGGTGGGCGGATGGTGCCGAAAAATAGTGTCGGCGTGACTTCGAGTCACGCCGACACTTGTTCACCATAAAATCGAAGGGTTTCGAGGTTTCGGGGTTTTGGGGTTTCACGAGTGCATGATGGGTAAGACATCGAAACAAATGGAAATACCTGGAGACAAATGGAAATAAAAGGTCCCAGGGTTTCAAGGTTTCACGGTCTCAGGGTCTCCAGGGTGTGCGATGGGAAAGACATTGAAACAAATGGAAATAGGTGGAGACAAGTTGAAATATTTTGCCCCTACGAGCTGCGATTGGCTGCGGAAACAAGCTGCGTAGCACTGCGGTTCTTGACCCCAAACCCATACCCACCCCCAACGATCAACGAACAACGATCAACGATAAA
>CAZBYX010000428.1:0-3242 GCA_964496055.1 uncultured Saprospiraceae bacterium | reverse complement strand
ACGATGTCACGATGTCACGCATGAAATCCATGCAACCTGAATCACCGGCGCTATACCCCTCGATTGTGACTTGGGGCACGAAGACATAATTCGAAACCCCTTTTCTTTGCACCGAATTTCTTCACCCACCGACCCGCCCAAACGCCTCCGGCACATTCCTTCTCCCGAATGCGCGGGGCCAAAAGCGGGTTCGGAACAATTGATTCAAACGCCCTGACATCATGGACCTGAAACAACTCTTGCAGCAGCAAAACACCACCATCGTGGACGTACGCGAACCCTATGAATTCGAAGAACTACACCTGGACGGTGCGGTGAACATCCCCCTGAGCGTACTGCCCCTGAAAGTGGAGGAGTTCCGGCAGATGAGCCGCCCCATCGTGCTGTACTGCCGCACGGGCAACCGCAGCGGCCAGGCGGTCAAATTCCTCACTGCCAGCGGCATCGAGGAGGTGTACAACGGCGGCGGTCTGGAAGACCTGTTCCAACTCCAAAACGGAATTGCCTGAAGCTAAACCGGCAGTTTCGTATCTTCGGGGTTGTCGTTCGCAGAGAATCCCAAACCATGCCTCTCAAACTCTCTCCCAAATGGGTGCGCCGACTGAAATCCCTCGGATTGGTCGGCTTTCTCTTCTTCCTGGCCAAGGGCCTGCTCTGGCTCCTGTTGGGCTACCTGCTCCTGAAGTGACGCGCCCGCTTTTGTAATGTCGGTCACCAAACGGGCTTCCCTTTCCCCCTTTCTTTGTGGCAGATAATTTGGAAAGGAAGCCGAGCGCCTGAGCGAAAAAACCATTTTTCAGGAGCTTCGCTTCCCGACCCTTCACCTTAAAAATGAAAAGCAGTATGAAAATCGAGCAAATCTATACGGGCTGCCTGGCCGAAGCCGCCTACTACATCGAGAGCGAGGGCGAGGCCGTCATCATCGACCCCTTGCGGGAGACCAAGCCCTACCTGGAAAAGCTGGAAAAGGAAGGCGCCCGCCTGAAGTACATCTTCGAAACCCACTTCCACGCCGACTTCGTCAGCGGCCACCTGGATTTGGCGAAGAAAACCGGCGCCACCATCGTGTACGGCCCCGGCGCCGAAACCGAGTTCGAGAAATACGAAGCCCGGGACGGCGAAATCCTCACCGTGGGCAAGGTCCAATTCAAGGTCTTGCACACGCCGGGCCATACCCCCGAAAGCACCTGCTACCTGCTGTACGACGAGCAGGGCCGCGAACAGGCCCTCTTCACGGGCGACACCCTCTTCATCGGCGATGTGGGACGCCCGGACCTGGCGCAGAAGAACGGCGAAATCACCAAGGAAGACCTGGCCGGCTGGCTGTACGACAGCCTGCGCAACAAAATCATGCCCCTGCCCGACCACGTCATCGTCTATCCCGCTCACGGGGCCGGTTCGGCTTGCGGCAAAAACATGAGCCAGGAAACTTACGACACCCTCGGCAACCAGAAGAAGACCAACTACGCTCTGCGCGCCGACATGACGCGCGAGGAGTTCATCCGCGAAGTGACCGCCGGGCTCATGCCCCCGCCCGCCTACTTCGCCAAGAACGCCGCCCTGAACAAAAAGGGCTACGGCAGCATTGACGAAGTGCTCCAACGCGGCACCCGCCCCCTCACTCCCCAGGAGTTCGAGGAAATGGTCGAAAACACGGGCGCGCTGATGCTCGACACCCGCAGCCCGCAAGAATTCGCCGCCGGCCACATTCCCAATTCCATCTTCATCGGGCTGGACGGCAACTTCGCTCCCTGGGTGGGCGCCCTCATCCCCGACCTGCAGCAACCCATCGTGGTCATCGCACCGGAAGGGCGGGAGGAAGAGGCAGTCACCCGCCTGGCACGGGTGGGCTACGACCATACCCTCGGCTACCTGCAGGGGGGCGTCGAAGCCTGGAAAGCCGCCGGCAAGGAACTGGACCGCGTGGAATCCATCCCCGCCGCCGAGCTGGAACGCCGCTTCCGCCAAAAGCTCGACGGCACCCTGCTGGATGTGCGCCGCCCCACCGAGTTTCTCACGCAGCACGTCGTGGGCGCCGTCAACTTCCCCCTCGACTACATCAACCGCAACATGCACCGGCTGGACCGCAACGCCAAGTACTACATCCACTGTGCCGGCGGCTACCGCTCCATGATCACCGCCTCCATCCTGAAAAGCCGTGGCTTCCACAACGTCGTGGACATCCAAGGCGGCTGGAAAGCCATCGAACAAACCGACTTGCCCAAAACGGAGTACACCTGCCCTACCACCATTCCGCAGGAAGTGTTGGACGAAGCCATCGCTCAGGTATCCTGACTGGATTTCGTTGGTGAATGATTGGAACAATTTGTGCACCCCGGCCCCCATCCGCCGGGGTGCCTGTTCCCTTCCGCGAATTTTCCCGGCGGCGTGTTATTATTGCAGGCCAACCATCCAACGAAGCAAATCATGTCCTACCGAACGACCTTCCTCCTCCTGACCCTGCCGCTGCTTTTCGGCTGCTCGCAGCAAACCCCCGAAAACGAAGCCGATGCCGAAACCGATTCCCTGCGCGTGGAGAAACCCCAACCCACACCTCCCTCCGCCGAACCCGCCCCGAACGATTACCTCGCCAAGGGCCGCGCCGTTTCGGGGGCGGTTTTCGCGGCGCTTTCCAGCGCCTTGCAACAAGCCCTCGAAGAAGGGGGCGTAGCAGGCGCCGTGCAATATTGCAAGCTGAACGCCTTGCCCATCGTGGACAGCCTCAGCCGCGTCCATCAGGCACGCATCCGGCGCACCTCCCACCGCCTGCGCAACCCCCTCAACGCCCCAACCCGACTGGAGGAACCCATCCTGAACGACTACGAGTATCGCTTCGCCAAAGAACAACCCCTCGAACCCATCGTCAAAAAACTCAGCGGGGAACGCTACGCCTACTTCGCCCCCATCTATACCCAGGAGTTTTGCCTCCGCTGCCACGGCAAACTGGGCGAAACACTCTCCCCCCTGGATTACCGCGAAATCAAAAAGCACTACCCCGAAGACAACGCCATCGGCTTTGCCCCCGGCGACCTGCGCGGCATGTGGAGCATCGTCTTCGAAACCCGCCGGGGCGAACCCGGCAAAGGGAAAAAAGGCGGATAGCCCCTTATTTCTTCATGCACCTGAAAGTGAATCGCCATGAAAAAAATGCTCACCCTCGCCATTGCCATCGGCTTGCTGGCTTGCCAGCCCAACACCCCTACCGAACAAGCCTCCTCCCCCCAACCGCCCACCCCCGAACC
>CAZBYX010000427.1:0-3256 GCA_964496055.1 uncultured Saprospiraceae bacterium | reverse complement strand
CCTACTGAATCACCCCGAACCCCAACCGGTGCAGGTTGTCCTCGGAGTGGGAGAGGATGACGAGGTCGCGTTTTTGCAGGCTTTCGGGGCTGAGCGGGTCGGAGGCGTTTTGGCGTTGCTTTTCGGGAAAGAGGGTGAGCCCGTAGTAGAAAAAGGTGGACTCGGGAGCGAAGAGTCCCTCCATGAGGCCGTAGTCGTAGAACATCTGGAAGTAGCTGTCGCCGATGATGAGGACGTTGGGTTTGGGGCAGGAATTGGGTTCGAAGCGGATGCGGGGGTAAGGTTGGGGGCGGGAGGGGATTTCCGACCAGAGGTTGGCGCCGCGCATGATTTCCAGGTCGGTGTTGCGCAGTTCGGGGTGTGTTTTCCATTCGATTTCCCAGCGCAGTTCGGGCAGGCAGAGCCCGAAGCCCCTTTCGAGAAAGCTGCGCAGGGAGTCGGCCATGAGGGTCAGCCCGAGGTAGTTCCAGTGAAGCCCCATCTGGGGGTAGGTGGGGATTTTCCCTTGGAAGGGTTGCAGCAGGAAATCGAGGGGCAGGCGAGGCACGCCGAGGGAATCGAGCAGGTAGTTGAGGGTGGTCCAGTTGGTGGAGTCCACGGGGTAGCAGGCGTAGTGGGCCGGGGCTTTTTCGGGCATCTGCCGAAACTTGGCAGGCGGATTGACCACCACACAGGGCACGCCCAGTTGGTCCAGGCGCTCGCAGAAGACTTTCAGGGTGCGGGCCTGCTCCAGGAGGCGTTGCCGGCCGAGGTAGTTTTTACCGGTGGCGCTTTCCAGGTAGCTTTTCGAAAAGAAGAAGCTGTCGCGGCCGAGCACGAAGCGGCGGTTGTTCAGGTGGCGGAAGAGCCGGAAATCCAGCTCGTTTTTGGCGCGCACGAACA
The DNA here is from genome assembly GCA_964496055.1 of uncultured Saprospiraceae bacterium. Classification (GTDB taxonomy): domain Bacteria; phylum Bacteroidota; class Bacteroidia; order Chitinophagales; family Saprospiraceae; genus CAZBYX01. The sequence goes on along the minus strand of CAZBYX010000427.1, from coordinate 2,374 downwards.
GGGGGGTCAGGGGGCTTTCCTGCTTGAGCCAGGCTTCCTTTTTTCGGGGGTAGGCTTTGCTGAGGAAGGTTCCGGGCAGCAAGGTCGGATGCCCGATGCGCTCGAAGGCCCCCGCCAGGGGCGGCCGCTGAATCTGGGGGAAGAGTTGCTCCAGCCAGGGAACGTAAACGGGCAGCAACAGCAAACCGCCCAAAAGGGCCGTCAGCAACGCGGTTTTCAGCTTTTCGTGGCGCCGGTGGTCCATGCTCAGAATTGAAAGTAGATGAAGGGGTTGAAATCCGTTGCGAGCAACTCGCCGATGCAGAGCAGCCCCAACAGGAAGCAGGCCGCACTTCGGAAAACGAGCGCTGCGGGTGGGGCTTCCGCCTCGAAAAAGCGCAGCAAGCGGCGCTCCCACACTTCGAAAGCCCCCAGGAAACTCCCTGCGGCGGCCAGCCCCATGGTGACCCAGAATTTCGCCGAGGTGAACACCAACAGGTGCCCCCCCTGAGGCAGAAACAGGGCGCCCAGATAGTCCACCGCAAAGCCGAAATCCTGGGCGCGGAAGAACACCCACCCCACCAACACCACCCCGAAGGTGTAGGCCATGCCCAGGGCACGGGGGGCTTTCGCCAGGCGTGCGCCGAGGCCGAAGCGCTCCAGGATGAGGAAAAACCCGTGAAAGGCGCCCCAGAAGACGAACGTCCAGGCGGCACCGTGCCACAGCCCCGAAAGGAGAAAGACGACGATGAGGTTGAAGTACAGCCGCCGCCGGGGCACGCGATTGCCGCCAAGGGGAATGTAGAGGTAATCGCGCATCCAGTTGCTGAGGGTGATGTGCCAGCGCCGCCAAAACTCGGTCACGCTGCGCGCCGTGTAGGGGAAGTGGAAATTCTCGGGGAAGCGAAAAGCCAGCATCCGGGCCAGGCCGATGGCCATGTCGGAGTACCCGGCGAAGTCGAAGTAAATCTGGAAGGCATAAGCCAGCACCCCCACCCAGGCGGTGGGGGTGTTGAGTTCGTGGTTGGAGAGGGCGAAAATTTCATCGGCGGTCTGACCCAGCACGTCGGCGATAAGCACTTTCTTTGCCAGACCGACGATGAAGCGGAACAAGCCGCCGAGTTTTTCGTCCAGGGTGTCCTGGTGGCGGCGTTCGAGAAGCTGGTCGGCGATTTCGCGGAAACGCACGATGGGTCCGGCAATGAGCTGGGGAAAGAGCAGGATGTAGAGGGCGTGGTCGCGGAAGTTTTCCATGGGGCGAGCCTTCCCGTAGTAGCAGTCCACCAGGTAGCTGATCTTCTGGAAGGTGATGAAAGAAACCCCGATGGGCAAGACGATTTTTGCCAGCGGGATGCCCCCCAGCGAAAGCCCCTCCAGCAGCAGGTTCAAATTGCCGATGAAGAAATCAAGGTACTTGACGGTGAACAGGATGAGCAGGTTTTGCCCGACGGCCAGAGCCAGCAGGCGGCGCTTGCGCTTCCCCTCAGACAGGGTCATCATCCGCACGAGGTAGAAGTCCAGCAGCAGGCTGAGCAGCACGACCAGAAAAAACTCGGGCGCACCCCAGGCATAAAAGAAACAACTGCCCCCCAGAGCCACCGCATTGCGCAAGCGCATCGGCGCCGTCCAGTAGAGCAGCAAAAACAAGGGGAGGAAGACGAAGAGAAAATAGTAGCTGCTGAAGACCATGCCCGGAGCTTTGCCAGGCGGCGAAGATAACAGGAAAACCAGGACCCGAAATGGCCACACCCCCTCCTCCAACCCCCGCCGAACGGGAAGCGGCCTTCCACCGCACCCGACGCGAATTGGGGCGCACCCTGCTGTTCTGGGCCCTCCTGGGTGCCCTGGGGACCTGGTGGCTGGGATTGTTCGAGCCCCAGAAAGAAATCCTCCTGTGCGACGCCGAATCCACGGGACTGTTTCGCGCCGACACGGCCCTGCGTGCCCAGGGCGAGTGGTTCGGCATCGGGGGGCAGCGCAGCACGGCGCAGGCCTTTTCGGGCGGGCACAGCATCCTGCTGAGCCCCGAAAACCCCTACGGCTTCAGCTACCGCCTGCGGGTGCGCGGCTACGAGCGCTTCACCGTGCGGGTGTGGCGCCGGGCTCCGGCCGGTCGCAGCGCCGAACCCGGGGTGCTCGTGGCCGCGGTGGGCCAAATCTTCTGGAAATCGGGGCGGCAGGTCGTCGAGCGCCGGAACGGCTGGGAGCAGCTCGAATTCAGCTTCGAGTTGCCCTTCCGCGCCAAGGACAAAACCCTGCAAATATTCTGCTGGAACAGCGGCAGCTACCCCCTCTGGTTCGACGACCTGGAAATCCGCATCGATCGCAGCCAGCGGCCGTAAGTTAAGTGGAGAGTTTAGAGTGGAGAGTTTAGAGTGGGGTTTGGGGTTTGGGG
>CAZBYX010000426.1:0-3272 GCA_964496055.1 uncultured Saprospiraceae bacterium | reverse complement strand
GTCGTTGGGGGCTCAGCTGGTTGGGGTGGGGGCGGCTGGTTTGCTCGGGGTGCTTTGGAGCATCCCGCACCTGATGGCCGACCCCCGTACGGAGGCGCAGGGCCGCGAGGAGACTTTTTTCCGCCTGCCGGACAAGGCGTTGGTGGGCGTGGGGCTCATCGCTTTCTGCAGCATGACCGGCGAGGGTGCCATGGCGGACTGGAGCACCAATTACCTGCTGAAGGAGGTGCGGGCGCATCCGGCGGTGGCCCCTCTGGGGCTGGCGGCTTTTTCCACGGCCATGACGCTGGGGCGGCTGCTGGGCGACTGGGGGCGCCTGAAGGTGGGCGATGCCTGGTTGTTGCTGGGGTGCAGTTTGCTGGCGTTGACGGGGCTGAGTGTGGCACTGTTGGTTTTGCAACCCTGGGTGGTCATCGGGGGGCTTTTTGCGGTGGGGCTGGGATTGTCGGTGGTGGTGCCCATTGCTTACAGCCAGGCCGGCAGCCTGCCCGGCTTGGCGCCGGGGGTGGGCATCGCCATGGTCACGACCATCGGCTATGCGGGTTTTTTGATGGGGCCGCCGGTCATCGGCTTTTTGGCCGACTGGCAGACCTTGCGTGTGGCGCTGGTGTTCGTGCTCTGTTTGTTCGGGATGATGGCGGCGCTTTCCTGGCGGCAGGTGGGCGGCGTCCGCACCTGAAGCGTCGGAGCTCACAGGGGGATGTTGCCGTGCTTTTTGAGGGGCAGGCGGTCCACCTTGTTTTCCAGCATGGCAAAGGCTTTGAGCAGCTTGCGGCGGGTTTCCGCAGGGGGGATGACCTCATCGATGAAGCCCCGCTGCGCCGCCCGGTAGGGGTTGGCGAATTTCTCCTGATATTCCTTCTCCTTTTGGGCCAGCATGGCTTCGGGGTCTTCGGCTGCCTGGATTTCCTTGCGGAAGATGATTTCCGAGGCGCCTTTGGCCCCCATGACGGCGATTTCGGCGCTGGGCCAGGCGAAGTTCATGTCGGCGCCGATGTGCTTGGAGTTCATCACGTCGTAGGCGCCGCCGTAGGCTTTGCGCGTGATGAGGGTGACGCGCGGCACGGTGGCTTCCGAGAAGGCGTAAAGCAGCTTGGCGCCGTTGACGATGATGCCGTTCCACTCCTGGTCGGTGCCCGGCAGGAAGCCCGGCACGTCCACCAGCACGAGCAGGGGGATGTTGAAGCAATCGCAGAAGCGCACGAAGCGGGCGCCCTTGCGGGAGCTGTTCACGTCCAGGCAGCCGGCCAGGCTCATGGGCTGGTTGCCCACGATGCCCACACTGCGCCCGCCCAAACGGGCAAAGCCCACCACGATGTTCTCGGCGAACTCCTCGTGGATTTCCAGGAAGCTGTCTTCGTCCACGATGCCGCGGATGACCTCACGCATGTCGTAGGGCTGTTGGGGGTTGGGGGGGATGAGGTCGGTGAGTTGGGGGCGCAACTCATCCTGGGGGGTGAAGGGCAGGGCCGGGGGCTGGTCTTCGCAATTTTGGGGCAGGTAGCTCAGCAGGCGGCGGATTTTGCGCAGGCAGTCCAGGTCGTTGGTGGCTGTCAGGTGGGTGACCCCCGATTTGGTGGCATGGGTGTGCGCACCGCCCAGCTCCTCGCTCGTCACCGTTTCGTTGGTCACGGTCTTCACCACGTTCGGCCCCGTGACGAACATGTAGGAGGTGTGCTCCACCATGATGGTGAAATCGGTCATGGCGGGGGAATAGACCGCCCCTCCGGCGCAGGGCCCCATGATGGCGCTGATTTGCGGGATGACGCCCGAAGCGCGCACGTTGCGGTAAAAGATGTCGGCATAGCCGCCCAGGGAGCGCACCCCTTCCTGGATGCGGGCGCCGCCGCTGTCGTTCAGCCCGATGACGGGGGCGCCGTTTTGCATGGCCAGGTCCATGATTTTGCAAATCTTCTCGGCGTGGGTTTCGGACAGGGAGCCCCCGAAGACGGTGAAATCCTGGGCGAAGACATAGACCAGCCGCCCGTCGATGGTGCCGTAGCCGGTGACGACCCCGTCGCCGGGGATGATTTGGCGGTCCATGCCGAAATCGGTGCAGCGGTGGGTGACGAACATGCCGATTTCCTCGAAGGAGCCCTCGTCCAGCAGGAAGTGGATGCGCTCGCGGGCGGTGAGCTTGCCCTTTTGGTGCTGCTTTTCGATGCGCTCGGGGCCGCCGCCGAGCAGTGCCTGCTCGCGGCGCCGATTCAGTTCCTGGAGCTTCTCGTTCATTGGAAGGGGAGGTTGGTTAGCGGCAAAAATATGGATTCGGCGGGCAAGCGAGCCGACGGGGGCTTTGCCTGAAGTTTTACCTTTGGCGCTCAAAGAAAAACCCAATGCGGCGACGGTTCAGGCGGCCGCTGCGTTGAAAGGAAAAAGTGCCGCGATGCGAATCCTTCCCCGAAAACTGAGGGTGTTTGGGTGGGCCCTGCTGCTGTGGGGGGCGCTCGTCCCTTCGGCCGGCGCCCAATTCGGTCAGGGTGGGTTTGGGACCGGGCAGTTTGGGGGCAGCGGAGGCTTCGGCACGGGAGGCTTCGGCACAGGGGGCTTCGGAAGTGGAAGCGGTGGGGGAGGAGGGGCAGGCATCGTCGTGCGCGACACCTCCGAAATCTTCGCCTTCAACCTGGACAACCCCCAACGCATCCGCCCCTACCGCGACAGCCTGCTCGACGACTTTCAGCAGTACGACCCCATCCGCCAACAGGAGTTCGACTGGGCCCACCTGGGCAACCTCGGCTCCGCCGCCCGCCCCCTTTTCTATCGCCCCACCTTCCGCATGGGCTTCGACCTGGGCTTCCACCAGTTCGACCTCTACCTGATTCGCACCCACGACATCGACTTCTACCGCATCACCCAGGCCTATACCGACGCCTTCTTCTCGCAAGGGCCCACCCAGGACGACGCCTACTTCAAAATCCGCTTCAGCCGAAACTTCGCCCACGGCCTCAACCTCGCCATCGATCATCGCAAGATCAACAACCAGGGCGCCTACGACTTCCAGGCCGCCAAAGACGTTGCCCTCGGTACGGGCCTGTGGTGGCATGCCCCCTCCGGGCGCTACGACGGCTTCTTCACCTTCGCCTTCAACACCATCGATCAACAAGACAACGGCGGCACCCTCGCCCCCACGGACACCCTCCTGCCCGCCTTCCAGGTGGACGTGCGCCGCAGCGCCGCCCAAACCCGCCACACCCACCGCGAAATCGCCTACACCCACTACTTCTACCTCAACCGCCCCCCCATTTCCAGGCAATCCCCGCCCACTCAATCCC
>CAZBYX010000425.1:0-3284 GCA_964496055.1 uncultured Saprospiraceae bacterium | reverse complement strand
CACACCCTCCCTTCGATTTTACGGTTTTACAGTTTTACGATTTTACAGGAAAGGGCTGGCGTGCGGGCTTGGGGACAATTTATTTCCATCTGTCTCCACCTATTTCCATGTGTTTCGATGTCCTGCCTCCCCTTCTCGCCCCACACCCTCCCTTCGGTTCCTCAAATCCTCCTTCACCGGCGCTACATTACTGTTCGAGGTTGGAGATGCGCACGCGGGGTTCGGGTTGGGCGCGCAGGGTGGAGGAGGGGTCGAGGGTTTGGCGCAGCGTGTCGCTGACGGCCACTTTGGCGTAGGTGTGGTCGAGGAGGCGTACCTCGGCGTTGCGCACGTCGAAGCGGTCGGCGTCGAGGCGGGTGTTGTTTTCCAGGCGGGCGCGCAGGAAGTGCCCGCTGCCGCGCAGGTCCAGTTCGTGGCGGCCGGAGAGGTCGACCAGCAGGGTGTCCACTTCCAGGGTGGCGCGGATGTCGCCGCGGCCTTCATTGAAGATGCTCAAGGAGCTTTCGCGGAAGCCCTCGATGCGGATGTCGTCAGTGTTCTCGGCGGTCAATTCGTGCAGGTGGGGGGCGAAGAGGCGGACGCGCACCGGTTCGGAGGTGTGCTCCAGGTCGAGGGTGAGGTGAAGGATGTCGCCCGTTTGGGTTTGCTCCAGGCGGTTGGTGTAAGTCGGGCGCCCTTCCACCCGGACGGCGTGGTAGTCGGCGCGGTTGATGTACACTTTCATGGGGCCTTCCAGGCGCAGGCGGGTGAACGCCTCGGGGCGCAGCTCGCGCTCTTCATCCTGGTTTTCCTCCACGTAAGTCGGGCAGAACAAGCCTTCCTCATCCATGAGCCAGAGCCGATGCTCGGCGCGCATGAAGGAATGCACCCGCGGATGCCGCACGTCGGGCTTGCGTTCCAGGCTGCCGATATAGGAGGGCGTTCGCCCCTCGAAGCGCAGGTACTTGCCGGGGGGCACGCTCAAGACGAAGCGGACTTCCTGGTCGCGCCATTTCTCGGCTTTTTCCAGCCGGAACCAAACCGGAACCTCCACCCGCCCGGATTCGATTTTCACGGGCAGGACGAGCCCCCGCGCCAGCGCGGCGGCTTCCTCCTCGGAAAAACCCCGGGCGCGGTTCACCTGCCGCAGGCGAAATTCCTCCCCTTCCCCTTTCACGATGTCGATTTTCACTTCCGAGGAAATGAGGGCTTCCCCCGAAAAGCGCAGCTCGTCGAAGTGGATGAAGGGGTCGTCCTGGGCGTATTCGCTCACGGCCAGCACCAGGGTGTCGGCCGCCGGCAGTACCTGTTCGTCGAGCAGAACTTCTTGCCCCACCTGAAACTGGCGCGCCGTGCTGGAGAGCAGGAAAAAGAAACCCACCACATTCAGCCCCCAGAACAGCCACAGCCCCGTGCGAAAGCGCGGCGTGATGCTGGAGCGGAAAAACAAGCGCATGACCAGCAGAATGAGGCTGACCAGCGGAATGCCGATGAGGAACAGCACGTTCAGAGGGAAGAGAATCTGGTAGGCCTGGCTCTCCGGCCAGAGGTGGTTCAAAAAGGGGAACCCGTAGAAAATGCCCGCCACCGAGGCAATCCAGATCGCAGCAAAGGCAATGATCAGCGCCAGCCCCACGATGAAGAACAGGGGCTTCCATATCTGCAGCACGAAGGCGATGACGGAGCGGACCAACTCCCCGCAAAACCGAAAGCACACGCGCAGCGCTTCGCCTATCTGCCCCAGGGCATCGCCGCCCGTGCTATAGGCGCCCGCCGCTCCCTGTGCGAAACTTTTTTTTTTCGAGCCGAGCTCGTCCTTCAATTCGTCCCCCAGCTCGCTCATCTTGCGCGAAAAGTGCTCCACCTCTTCCTCGATGATTTTGCCGATGTTGGAAACGTTGATGGGCTCCCCGCGCATGGCCAGGCGATCGCTGGCGGTCTTCGCCTCCGGCACGATGATCCACAGAATGATGTAGAGCGGCACACCGAACCCGCCCGTGAAGGTGATGAGCAGAAAGGCCAGGCGCACCCACAGGGGGTCTTCGATGCCGAAGTAAGCGGCGATGCCGGCGCAGACGCCGCCCAGGACCTGGTCGTCCGGGTGGCGAAACAGGCGCTTGCCCGTCTTCAGCCGCGTCTTCTCGGCACCTTTCTGCCGGGCGGCGCCCTCCGCTTTTTCCCCGGGGGCTTCTTCCCCCTCCAGGGGCTCCGCGCCGAAGTCTTCGGGGCGGCCCATGACGGCGATGGCTTCCTCCACGTCGCGCCGCGTCACGATGGGGCGGCCTTCCAGTTGCTCCTGGAACAGCTCCGCCAGTCGGCTCTCGATGTCCGCCGTGATTTCTTCGTAACCCTCGGACTGACGAAAGTGGTTGTGGATGGTTTTCAAATAGTTCGACAGGAGTTCGTAGGCATCCTCGTCGATGGCGAAGGGGTAGCCTCCCAGGTTGATATTGAAGATCTTGTTCATTTGCTGCTGGCTTTGGTTGTTTTCGAATCATTGGTGGACTGGTTGACGGCCCGAACCAGCTGGTTCCAGGTGGCCATCAAACCCTCCAGAAAAGCCTTGCCCTCCTCGGTAATGTGGTAGTACTTCCGAGGGGGGCCGCTCTTGCTCTCGCGCCAATTGTAGTGGATGAGCCCGGCGTTCTTCAGCCGCGTCAACAGGGGGTACAGCGTCCCCTCCACTACGATCAGCTCCGCCTCCTTCAGCTTCCGGATGATGTCGGAAGGGTAGGCTTCTTCCCGGGCTATGATGGACAAGATGCACAGCTCCAACACGCCCTTTCTCATCTGTGCCTTGGCGTTTTCCAGTTTCATGCTGCAAATATATGCCCGCATATAGTACTATGCAATGCAAGGTACTATATGCTTTCCATTTCCTCTACGAATCCTCCCTCCCCACCGACCATTGCCCCTCCCCCTTAGACGACTTGCCGCGCCCCTCCCACCCGCGAACTGCATCGGTGGAAGGGGGGGCAGTTGTTCGTTGTTCGTTGTTCGTTGTTGGTTGTTCGTTGTTCGTTGGGTTTGGGTTTGGGTGTGGGAGCTTTGAACCGCAGAAAAACGCAGTTTTTTTTCGCAGTTCATCGCAGTTGTTGGCCTGACCGTATGGCTTGGAGGAGGAAACTGCGTAAGACTGCGTGCGCACTGCGAAGAGCTGCGGTGTGAAACACACCCTCCCCCCAAACTCAAACCCCAACCCCCTCGAAACCATGACACCTCGAAACCATGACACCTCGAAACCATGACACCTCGAAACCTTCCTCCACCAAGTGTCGGCGTGACTCCCAGTCACGCCGACACTT
>CAZBYX010000424.1:0-3181 GCA_964496055.1 uncultured Saprospiraceae bacterium | reverse complement strand
TGAGACCTTGAAACCCTGAGACCTTGAAACCCTGAGACCTTGAAACCCTGAGACCTTGAAACCCTGAGACCCTGAGACCTTGAGACCGTGAGACCCTGAGACCTTGAGACCGTGAGACCCTGAGACCTTTTATTTCCACTTGTCTCCACCTATTTCCATTTGTTTCTATGTCTTGCCCTCCTCTCGCTCCACACCCTTCCCGTTACGCGTCACGCGTCACGATTTAGCGGGAAGGCGCGCGGTTTTGGGTGTAGGTTTTGTTGTAGAGGGGGAGGAAGAGCAGTGCGACCAGCCCGAGGAAGATGTTGGCGCCGATGTTGACGGAGAAGAAGAGGATGTTGGCGCTCGAGAAGCCATCGTCGCCGGGGATGCCGTACAGGGCCAGAGCACCGATGACGAGGAAGTGGTAGGAGCCCATCCCTCCCGGAGCGGGGATGACGATGCCCAGCCCTCCTGCGGCAAAGACGGTCAGGGCTGCCAGGGCGCCCAGGTGGGCGGTGGGGGGAAAGGCGTGCAGGCCGAGCCAGGTCATCAGGAAATACATCAGCCAGATGTTCAGGCTGTGGGCGATGAACAGCCCCGGGCGTTTGACCCGCCGCACCGTTTTCAAACCCTCCAGGAAGCCGCGCAGAATCGCCACCACTTTGCGGAAGGGGGCCCAGCCGTTGAGGCGTGCCCGATGGCGGTAGGTGAGCAGCAAGCCCCCCGCCACCAGCACACCCACACCGCCCAACCACCAACCCCAGGGGCTTGCGCCCGTCTCCTCGGCGGTGCTGCGGTGGGTTTGGATGAAATCCCACAGTCGGTCGAACTCGAAGAGGAAGGCCAGCCCCATGACCACCGCCAGGCACAGGGCATCCACGATGCGGTCCACCACCACCGTGCCCATGATTTTTTCGGCGGGAATCTTTTCGTAGCGAGCCAGCGTGGCGGCGCGCACCACCTCCCCCATGCGGGGAATGCCCAGGTTGGCGAAATAGCCCAGCATGATGGACAGGAAGCCGTTCAGGAATCGCGGGCGGTAGTTCAGGGGCTCGATGAGTTGCCGCCAGCGCAGCGTTCGGCTGACATTGCTGACGGCGAAAGCCGCCAGGCTGAGCAGGATGAGGCCGTAGTTCACCTGCCCGAAATCGCTCAGCACCTTCTTCCAGAGGTGGCAGCTTTCAAGGGGCAGGCCTTTCAGGCGGCATTCTTCCTGGTAGGCGGCATTCTGTTGGGCATAGACCAGATAGAGGATGCCCGCCCCGATGGCCAGGAACACCAGAAACTGAAGCAGGCTGCGCAATCGATTGTTCAAGGCGGCGAAGGGTTATCCGGTATGGGGGGTGGTTTCAGGCGTCGGGCAGCTGATTGTTCTCGTCGGGGAAGACGACGGTGGGTTTGAAGCTGCGGGCTTCTTCGGGGCTCATCCAGGCGTAGGAGATGATGATGATGACGTCTCCGACCTGGGCTTTGCGGGCTGCGGCGCCGTTGAGGCAGATGGTGCCGGTGCCGCGTTGGCCCTTGATGACGTAGGTTTCGAGTCGTTCGCCGTTGTTGTTGTTCACCACTTGCACGCGTTCGCCTTCCACCAGATTGGCGGCCTCCATGAGGGCTTCGTCGATGGTGATGCTGCCCATGTAGTGGAGGTTGGCTTCCGTGACGCGCACCCGGTGAATCTTGGACTTGAAAACCTGTATGAACATAGTCGGATAGGCTGTGGTTGGGTCTCCTCCCGGCGGGAAAAGGCTCCGTGCGGGAGGGGTGTCGTAGGTCTTGCAATGGGTTGAAACAAACCTGGGGCGCAAAAGGATGCGGCCCCGGGAGGTTCTCAGCCCGGAAGGCGCTTCCAAATTCGGCTGGCCTTCCTTTCAAGGCGCCGCAAAAATAGGAAAATTGTCAGGGGCGGGGGGGCGGGTTCAGATGTCGTAGGTCAGGCGGATGCGTTCGGTTTTGGGGTGGGATTGGCAGGTGAGGATGTAGCCGGCTTCGAGTTCTTCGGGTTCCAGCCCCCAGTTCACGTCCATTTCGACCTGGCCTTCGAGGAGTTTGGCTTTGCAGGTGCAGCAGACGCCGCCCTTGCAGGCGAAGGGCAGGTCGAGGCCGATGCGCAGGCCGGCTTCCAGCAGGCTTTCGCCGTTGGAGGTCAGCTCCAGGTCGTAGCGGTTGCCGTCGAGGGTGACCTCCACCTGCGCCACTACCTGCGGCCGGGCTTTGGCGGGGCCCGCTGCCTGCGGAACGAGGGGCCCGCTGGGGGAGGTGAACAGCTCGAAATGGATGTGGCGTTCGGGGAAGCCGAGGGCGGGCAGGGTTTCCCGGACGGCGCGAATCATGGGCTCGGGCCCGCAGACGAAGACCTCGTCCACGTCTTCCAGGTCGAGGAGTTTTTCGCTCAGCGCCTTCAGTTTTGGGGCGTCGATGCGGCCGTGAAACAGCTCGATGCCCGGTTTTTCGCGCGTGAAGAGGAAGTAGAGGCTGAGGCGGTCGAGGAAGCGGTTTTTGAGGGCTTCCAGCTCCTCGCGGAAGATGGTGCTTTCCTTGCTGCGGTTGCAGTAGAAGAGGGTGAAGCGGCTGTGCGGCTCGGTGTGAAGCACCGCCTTGAGGATGGAGATGATGGGCGTGATGCCGCTGCCGGCGGCGAAAGCGACGTAGTGCTTGCGGTGCTCGGCGGACAGGGGCGTGTGGAAGCTCCCGCTGGGGGTCATCACTTCCAGCTCGGTGCCGGGGCTGAGTCGTTCATTGGCGAAGGTGGAAAAGCGCCCGCCCTCCAACTTCTTCACCGCCACCCGCAATTCCCCTTCCTGGGGGGCGGTGCAGATGGAGTAATTGCGGCGCAGTTCCTCCCCGTCCAGCTCGGCTTTGAGGGTCAGGTGTTGCCCCGGGAGGAAAGCAAACTCGGAGCGCAATTCTTCGGGCACTTCGAAGCTGATGGAAACGCACTCGGGGGTTTCCCGGCGCACTTCCTTCACCCGCAAGGTGTGAAACTTCGGCATATTTGGTCGTCCGTTGGTGGGCATTGCCGCCTCGAAAGGCCGGGCCTTCGAGGGGAGCTCGAGCAATGGGAGGTTGTGGGTGTCGGGAGCCCGCTGGCGGCTCTCCCCCAAACCCTTGCCCCACCGGGAAAGGCGGGGTGGGCGGGTTTTGGCCCGGGGCAGATTCCGGGGCGGCAAAGCTAAGAAAAAATGGCAGGTGGGGGTTGGGG
>CAZBYX010000423.1:0-3308 GCA_964496055.1 uncultured Saprospiraceae bacterium | reverse complement strand
CCTTGAAAAGGGCTCGCGCCCCAACAGCCATCCCGATTTCCACCATTCCTCGGAATTCCTTAATTTAGAGGCGATTCCCACCTGTCAAGGCTTGCGACGCCAATCTGGTTCTTGCGGCAGCTTCCCTTCTGCTCGAAGTTCACCTAAATCCTCTTCCCATGAACAAGGTTTCTTGTTTTGCTCTCCGGTTCGTGTTGGTTGGGGTAGGGTGCTGGGCTGCCGGAACGACGCTCTCCGCGCAGGCTACCTTGCAATGCCCCGCCACGCTGCACATTGACCTGCCCCCCGAAGCCTGCGAAGCGGCCGTCTTCTTCGACACCCTGAGCTGGAGCTTCAGCGGGACGGCGGTCTCCGTGGCGTTTACGCCCCCCTCGGGCACCGTCTTTGCCGACGGCACCCACGACGTCACCCTCCAGGTGGTGGACGATGCCGGCACCACCCACAGCTGCACCTTTCAGGTCATCGTGCGCGACTACGAGCAGGTGCTGGCCTGCCGCAACGACATCACCGTCACCTTCGGCGACGATTGCGCCATTGGGGTGGAGCCCCTGCAGGTGCTCGAACCCGGCCTCTTCGGTTGCCCCGACGATTACACCCTCGAACTCCGATTCCAGGGGCAGGTGGTCGATTCCATCCGCCTGGAGCACCACAACAAGTGGCTCATCGCCACCGCCCGGGACACGGTGGACGGGCATTCCTGCTGGTCCAGCGTCTTCGTGGGCGGAGACCTGCCCCCCAACATCGCCTGCCCGCCCGACGCGGTCATCTTTTGCAACGAAGCGCCCCTTCCCGAATTGACCGGCCGCCCCGACACCACCGCCTGCCGCCCCCTGCTCTCCCTCACCTACCAGGACGTGGTGCTGAAACAAAACTGCTCCCAGCCCTACGCCTTCATCATCGAGCGCACCTGGACCGCCACCGACGTAGAGGGGCACTTCAGCTCCTGCACCCAGAAAATTTTCGCCAAATGGCTGTCCGGAGAACCCATCCTCTTCCCCCCCGACTTCGACGGGAACCAGCTCCCAGCCCTCGAATGCAACGACAGCCTCTCCTTCGAGGAAATGACCGACCCGGAACGCACCGGGGTGCCCCAAATCGCCGGCAACCCCGTGACCGACCTTTGCGAGTTTTCCGCTCTGTACCAGGACTCCCTCGCGCAAGGGTGTGGGGGCGAACGCACGCTGCACCGCGCCTGGCGCGTGGTGGACTGGTGTGAGGGGGTGGTCACCCGCGACACCCAGGTCATCCGTCTGGTGGACGACAAGCCCCCGGCTTTCGAGCTGCCCGACGTGCTCACCTTCAGCACCCACCCCACCTGCGATGACAGCCTCCGCTTCCCGCCCATCGTGCCGACCTTCGAATGCAGCGACTTCGAGGTGACCCTCTTCACCCCCTGGGACACCCTCCACACCAACGGCGGCTCCCTTCCCTTCCCCGGCGTCCTGGGGTCCTTCCCCGCGCGCTACCGCCTGGAGGACGCTTGCGGCAACGTCGCCGAAAAAAACTTCACCCTGGCCCTCATCAGCGGGGTGGAGCTCACCTGCCCGCCCGACCTGACGCTCGAAGATGCCTGCCAATTGCTCTACCAGAATTTCGACCCCCCCTTCGAACCGGGAGACCTCGCTGACCTGGAGCCCTTCGGCAGCCCCGCCCTGCCCCTCAACTGCTTCGACAATTTCGAGGAGAGCCTCAGCACCCAGGTGGACTCCTGCGGGCGGGGCACGGTCGTGCGCAACTTCAGCCTCGTCGTCGGCGCCGACACCCTGCGCTGTGCCCAAACCCTCACCATCGACACCCGCAGTGACCTGACGATCGTCTTCCCCGACGACATCTCCGTCCTCTGCGGCGTCGAGCACGACAGCGTCAATCAGGTAGCGGGTGAACCCCTCATCCTTCAGGACGATTGCGAGCTGGTCAGCTTCAGCTACGAGGACGAATACTTCGACGACGTCAGCGATGCCTGCTTCAAAATCGTCCGCACCTGGACGGTCATCAACTGGTGTGAGGTGGACGGCAGCCCCGAGAACACGGTGGTGGAGTCCTCCGAAGCCGCGCTGGTGCACTTCTTCAACGGCTGCGGCAGCTCCCTGCCGCCCTTGCCCCAGCAGGGCTGCGTCCAGGAGCCGCCCCTGCTGCCCTTCCTCGACCTCAACGGCGACGGCGACCACACGGCGCCCTCCTTCGAGCGCGTTCCCGAGGAGCGCCGCACCTTCCGCGAGGGGCTCAGCCTCCAAACCCTCGACCCGAACGCCCCCGACCTCGGCGCTCAACCCGACGGCGTCATCGTTTACCAGCAAACCATCAAGGTGGAGGACAAGGCCCTGCCCGCCTTCCCCGACCAGTGCCAGTTGCCCGTGCTCTGCCTCGAAGCCAACGGTTGCGGCGACGCCCTGCTCATCCCCGTTCCCCAGATTGCCGAGTGTTACTTGGACAACCTCGTCATCGGCGTCACCACCCCCTGGGGGCCGGGCTTCGGCCCCTACAGCGGCATCGAGCCCGGCACCTACGAGCTGTCCTACATCGTCATGGACCCCTGCGGGCAGAGCGCTTCCTGCAGCACCACCCTCGAGGTGGTCGATTGCCAGCCCCCCGAAATGCTTTGCATGGGCGAGCTGGAGCTGGACTTCGGCGGGGCCGCCGTGCCCGTCATGGAGCTCAAAGCCCGGCAGTTCGTGCTGAGCGCCTCCGACCTCTGCTCCGCACCCGTAGCCATCGCCTTCAGCACCGACCCGGCCGACAGCGTCCGCCTGTTCACCTGCGCCGACCAGGGCATGCACACCTTCGAAATCTTCGCCATCGACACCGCCGGCAATTTCAGCTCCTGTACGAACACCTTCATCCTCGAAGACAGCGCCGCTTGCGCCCAACTGCAACCCCTCGGCGGCCTCATCCGCACCGAAACGGGCAAGCCCGTGAACCTCGTGCAGGTCAACCTCCTCGTGGACAGCCTCCCCGTCAGCATGGACACCACCGGCCCCAATGGCACCTACCAGCTCGGCCTGCCCTTCGGCACCACCGACTACCTCGTCGTGCCCTCGAAGTCCATCAATCCGCTGAACGGCGTCACCACCTTCGACATGGTGCTCATCACCAAGCACATCCTCAACGTGCAACCCCTCGACAGCCCCTACAAAATCATCGCCGCCGACATCAACGCCTCGGGCAGGGTCACCACCTTCGACCTCGTGCTCCTGCGCCGCCTCATCCTCTTCCTCGACGCCAACTTCCCCTCCAACCAGTCCTGGGTCTTCGTGCCCGAAAACTACACCTTCCCCGACCCCCTCAACCCCTACGACCCACCCTTCCCA
>CAZBYX010000422.1:0-3317 GCA_964496055.1 uncultured Saprospiraceae bacterium | reverse complement strand
CAACCTCGCCAGGGACCTGGCAAATGCCCCCCGACCGAATTGACAAGCGGCGGCCCGCGCATTTGACCTATCTTTGAAGGGAATC
This sequence comes from uncultured Saprospiraceae bacterium, assembly GCA_964496055.1. GTDB lineage: Bacteria > Bacteroidota > Bacteroidia > Chitinophagales > Saprospiraceae > CAZBYX01. Next base: position 3,232 of record CAZBYX010000422.1, on the reverse strand, counting down.
AGCCCTTATCCTTTTGAAAACTACGCGATACCTCCTTCCGGGGATTCCCTTCCTCTTCCCGCTCTTGCTCTTCGGGCAAACGCTCCAGTTCGAGCACCTGCGAAACGAAGACGGACTGCCCGACAACAACGTGACGGCACTGTTGCAAGACAGCCTCGGATTCCTCTGGATCGGCACCCGCGATGGGCTGTGTCGGTACGACGGGCGCCGATTCCGGGTGTTCCGGCGCAGCCCCGAAGAAGCAGGCACCCTGACCCACAATCAGGTGAATTGCCTGGCCGCCGACGGCGAAGGGCGGCTCTGGGTGGGCACCCGCAGGGGGCTCAATTGCTACCTGCCCGAAGGGGAGGGCTTTCGCCGCTATCAGGACTTCGCCCCCAACCCCAGCCGGGAAAACAACTACATCTATTCCCTCTGCACCGACCGACGGGGTTTCGTCTGGATGGGTACCTATGACGGCACCTTCCGCCTGAACCCGACCACCGGTACCTTCGAGCACTTCCCGGCCGAACCGAACCATCCCCGGAGCCTGTCCGGTAACCTGGTTTACGGCTTCATGGAAGACCAACAGGGGCGCATCTGGATGGGCACCAACAACGGCATCAGCCTCTACGACCCCGAAAAGCCCGGGTTCCGGCAATTTTTGCCCCGCCCCGGGAATCCCCTGGCCCTGCAAACCAAGCGGGTGTTTTGCTTTGCCCAACAACCCGACGGCACGCTCTGGGCCGGAACCATCGACGGCATCTATCGCATCGCCGAAACCTCCGACGGCTTCGAATTTCACCGGCTCCCCTATCAGCCCGGCCGCCCCGACAACCTGAGCTACAACTACATCTCCGACCTGTTCGCCGACAGCAACGACCGGCTCTGGGCCGCTACCTGGGACGGGGGGCTCAACGAATTGCGCTTCCCCGAATCCGGCAAGCATCCCGTGGAATACCGCCACCACCGCGCTCACCCCGATCAGCCCCACAGCCTCAGCCACGACGAAGTGCAAACCGTCATGCGAGACCGCTCCGGAATCCTCTGGGTGGGCACTGCCGCCGGCCTGGACAAGGCCGCGCCCACTTCCCTCCGCTTCCCCCGAATCACCCATCAACCCACCAACCCCAACAGCCTCAGCCACGCCCACGTCAACGCCATCCTCCAGGACAGCCGGGGAAATCTCTGGATCGGCACCCGCGGCGGCGGGCTCAACCTCCTGCGTGCCCCCCACTCCCTCCAGCATGCACCCTCTTTCGAATCCTTCCGCCATCACCCCCTCCAACCTCACACCCTTCCCCACGACAACATCTACGGCCTCGACGAAGACAGCCGGGGGAATCTCTGGATCGCCACCTACGACGGGCTGGCTTTCACCCGGCCACCCTCCGACGGCGACCCGCCGCGCTTCTACACCTTCAACACTGCCTCGCGCGGCCCCATGGGTAACTTGCCGCACAAATTCGTTTTCGGGGTTCTGGAAATCGCCCCCGACACTTTCTGGGTCGCCACCTACGGCAAGCTGGCCAAAATGATTTTCAATCCCCGGTTTCCCGAAAAGTCCTCCTTCCATTGGTTCGACATGGACCCGGCGCGCAACGACGCCCTCGTGAACGCAACGACCTACATCCTTCGCCAAGACCGGTTTGGGCAGGTCTGGGTGGGCACCTTTTATGGACTGAGCAAAATCCTGGAAGACGAACAGGGAACCCGCTTCGAAAATTACCTGCACGACCCCGCCGACAGCAGCTCCCTGAGCGACAACTACATCAACGACCTCTTTCTCGACAGCCGGGGCCGCTTCTGGGCCGCCACCAACAACGGGCTGAACCTCTTCCTCCAATCATCCCCCGACGATTCGGCCCGGTTTCGCTCCTTTGGGGTGCGGGAGGGGCTGCCCAGCGAGGCCATCCATTCCATCGAATCGGACGCGAAGGGCCTGCTCTGGCTGGGAACGAACAAAGGCCTGGCCCTCTTTGACCCCGACAGCGCCCTGCAGGGCCGAGGGGGGGTGCGGGCGGTGTACACCTTTCTCGATGGATTGCAGGGCAATGAGTTCAACGACCGGGCTTCCTTCCGCGACGCCGAGGGGCGCCTGTATTTCGGCGGAAAAGGCGGGCTGAACCACTTCTTTCCCCGGAACCTTCCCCGGAACGAGCGCCCCCCGAAGGTGGTTTTCACCGAGCTGAAGCTCTTCAACCAAACCGTTTTGCCCGGGCACAGTGCGCTGCTCCCCCGCTCCATCACGCTGGCTCCGGACCTGCTTTTGCGCCATCACCAAAACGTATTGAGCATCGAGTTTTCGGCCCTGGACCTTTCCCAGCCGGCCAAAAATCACTACGCTTATCGGTTGGAGGGATTCGATCCCGACTGGGTGTTTTCGGGCAACCACAACAGTGCCACCTATACCAACTTGCCTCCGGGACACTACACCTTCCGCGTCAAGGCGACCAACAACGACGGGGTCTGGAGCTCCACGCCCGCCGCCCTGTCCATCGAAGTGTTGCCCCCGCCCTGGCGCAGCTGGTGGGCTTACACCCTGTACGGGCTGGCTTTCCTCGCCGCCCTGTATGCCTTCACGCGCCGGCGCATCGAACGCCGCGTGCGGCAAGTGCAACGCCGGGCCGCCATCGAACGGGCGCGCTTCGAAGAACGGGAGCTGCTGCGCAAAAAGAACGCCGCCGACTTCCACGACGAACTCGGCCACCGCCTCACCAAAATCTCCCTCTACCTCGAACTGGCCGAACGGCAAATCCTCCCGGGCGAAAAAACCCTGAGGGCCTATCTGAAAAAAGTGAAGGCCCAGACGGCTGAGCTCTCCACCGGCATCCGGGACCTCATCTGGAGCCTAGACCCCCAGAAAGACAGCCTCTTCGATACCCTGAATCGCCTGCAGGAGTTCGGCGACCAGCTCTTCGACCATTCGGGCATCAGCTTCCAAACCCACGGCCTCCACCCCAGCCTGCTCGACCGCAAACTCCAATCCGACACCCGTAAGCAAGTCCTCCTGCTTTTCAAGGAAGCCATGAACAACACCCTCAAACACGCAAGCGCCCGCCACGCCGTCCTCAGCACCCACACCCTACCCGACGGCACCCTCGTCCTCCTCTTCCGCGACGACGGGTGTGGTTTCGACCCCGAAGAAACCCCCTCCGGTTATGGACTCCGCAACATGAAGACCCGGGCCTCGAAAGCCGGCGGCCGACTCCAGATTCGCAGCTCGCCCGGGGAAGGCACCCAGCTCGCCCTC
>CAZBYX010000421.1:0-3317 GCA_964496055.1 uncultured Saprospiraceae bacterium | reverse complement strand
TTCAAACGACCAGCTCCGGGAAGAGCAGCACCAGGGCCAGGAAGACGATTTGGATGAACACGAAGGGCGCGATGCCCCGGTAGAGGTGGCCGGTGGTGACGCCTTCCGGGGCCACGCCTTTGAGGTAGAAGAGCGAGAAGCCGAAAGGGGGTGTGAGGAAAGAGGTTTGGAGGTTCATGGCCAGGAGGATGCCCACCCAGATGAGATTGATGTCGTACTGGATGAAGATGGGCGTGACGACGGGCACGACGATGAAGATGATTTCGATGAAATCGATGAAGAAGCCCGCGATGAAGACGACCACCATGACGAGCGCCAGAAAGGCCATGGGCGAGAGCTGGGACTGCTCGATGACCTCGATGAGGTAGCGGTCGCCCCCCATCTCGCGAAAGACGAGGCTGAAGGTGGTGGCGCCCAGCAGGATGAGAAAGACCATGCTCGTCAGCAGGGTGGTCTCTTCCATGACGGAACGCAGCACGGGCAGGTTGAACTTGCGCTGCAATGCGGTGAGCAGGGTGGCGCCGAAAGCCCCCACGGCGGCGGCTTCCGTGGGTGAGGCGATGCCGGCGAAGATGGAGCCCAGCACCGCCACGATGAGCAGAAAGGGCAGAAGGAAAGCCTTGATGACGCGCCCCCAGAAGCGCTCGTCGCGAAAGCGGTCGATTTCTTCCTGGGGCAGGGCGGGCGCCGATTCGGGGTGCAGCCAGCTTTTCAGCAAGATGTAGAGCAAATAAGCCCCCACGAGCAGCAACCCCGGCACGATGGCGGCGGCGAACAGGTCACCCACCGAAACGTTCAGCACGCTGCCCAGCAGTACGAGCACCACCGAGGGAGGGATGATTTGCCCCAGCGTGCCCGCCGAGGCGATGGTGCCCGTGGCCAGCTCCGGCTGGTAGCCCCGCTTCAACATGGTGGGCAGGCTGATGAGCCCCATCGTGATGACCGTGGCGCCCACGATGCCCGTCGAAGCCGCCAACAAGGCCCCCACGATGACCACCGACACCGCCAACCCGCCCCGCATCTTGCCGAACAGCAGGGCCATGGTCTCCAGCAGGCTCTCTGCCAGACCCGACTTTTCCAGCATGATGCCCATGAAAATGAACAACGGCACCGCCAGCAGCACGTAGTTCGTCATCACCCCCATGATTCGGCTGGGCAGGGAGGCAAAGGCGGCAGGCTCCAGAAAACACAGGGCATAGAGCAAGGACATGCCCCCCAGGGTGAAGGCCACCGGGTAGCCGTACAGAATCAGAATGAAGATGCTGATGAACAGGATGAGGGCCAGGATTTCCATGCTCGGAGCTTAAAGGGTGGTGGGTTTTTCTTCCTTCTCCTCCAGGGTGGAGGGGTCGCGCAGGGCCTTGATGGCCTTGAGCAGCTCGGCGATGCCCTGCAAGAGCAATAACCCGACCCCCACCAGGATGGCGAACTTGATGAGGTACCAGGCGGGCAAGCCGTTGGGGTTGGGCGAGCCCTCCCGGTCGCGCCAGGATTCCAGAGCATAGGGCCAGCTCGCCCAGAGAACCATCACGCACCAGGGCAAGAGGAAAAACAGGGTGCCCACGAGGTTGGTCAAAGCCTTGTCGCGCGCCGAAAAGCGGGCGTAAAACAGGTCCACCCGCACATGGCGGTCGCGTTGCAGGGTGTAGGCTGCCCCGAAAAGGAACAACAGGCTGTAGAGGTGCCACTCCAACTCCATGACCCAGGGGCTGGACTTCTGGAACAGGTAGCGGAAGGTCACGTCCACACAAAAGACCAGCACGAGCAGGGCGCTGAGCCAGGAGACCTGGCGGCCCACCCAGGCGGTCAGTTTTTCGATGGCGGCGATGAGGGCGTCGAGCATGGCGGAAAGCATTCGTTTCGAGGGAGGGGGAAAGTTCCGAAATCAGCACCGCTGAACAAAACCCCCCGTCGGCCACATTTGGCCCATGAACGCCAATTTTTTGAGACTGAATGGGTTGAGTGCCCGGAGCGCGTTTTACCTTTCCCGGCAGGCAAGGGCTCGCCCTTCAGGGGTTGCCATTCGAAAATCGTACATTTGAGCAATAATTTCGTTTGCCTCACCATTCATTAGGCAATCAAAACCAACATCTTATGAAAAAAGCCCTTCTCCTACTGACCCTGACCCTGGGCTCCTTCGCGCTCCATGCCCAGGATGTGTACCTGCTCTTTGACCAATCGTGCATGAACCGAATGGAGTATCGAGCCGAGGGGGCCTCGAATGCACCCTGGATGGCGTACAAAATCAACTATGGGGCCGGCAATTGGGTCTTGCTCGAAACGGGGAACGAAAGCAATCGCTGGGAGCGAAACTTCGACCGACCCCTGGTGAAATGCGGGGAAGCCTTCCTCAACCGCCGCGTCGTGCAGGAAATCAACCAGCAATTGCGCAAGGTCTATGTGGTGAAGAAAGACCAGCACGGCTACAACGTGGCACCAGTGCAGAAGGCCACCTGGTACAACCAGGTCGGGAGCGAAGTGGAGGTGACCACCGAGGATTCCGAGTTCGCCTTCAACCTCGAACGGCTCATCTACAACCGGGACATTTCCATGATGGGCTCCGGGAACCAAGTCTTCATCGACGGGGTGAACTTTTACCAGTGCCTGCAGGGGATCATCATTCGCAAAACCCCCAACCCGAAAAGCAAATCGTTCACCGAGCTGACGCTCATTCCCCAGTTGGGCATCACCGAAATGCGCACCGTGAGTGCCGGCGGCTTCCGCGGCGAGCGGGTCTCGGTTCTCAGTCTGGAAAGTGTGGACGGTGCGCCCTTGCAGCAAGTGCTCACTTCGACCTGCGATGAGCTGCAAGCTTCCGCCTACGACAAACCGGGGAAAAACACGACCTCCACCACGCCCACGGCCAGCCTTTCCTTAGGCGCCCCTGCCCGTGTGAACACATCCCCGGCCTCCACTGCGAGCAACCCTTGCAACGTGGAGCCCCGCGAAGGGGTGCACGTGGTGAAAAAAGGTGAGACCCTCTACAGCATCGCGCGGCGCTACAACATCTCGGTGGCCCAGTTGCGCGCCTGGAACGACCTGGGCAAAAGCAACGTGATCAGCCCCTGCCAGTCGCTGTTCGTAGTCAACCCATCCGTCATCACCCGCTCCGACGCAGTCGTGGCGGCACCGCCCTCCGCGCAACCCACTGAAACCTCCCGCGGGCGCTTCGCCTGGGACAGCCCCTCATCCACCACGGCTCGCCCCAAAACCCAAACCCGCGACGAAGCCCCGGCCTGGCTGACCACCGAGAACTTCCACGTGGTGCGCCGCGGGGAAACCGTCGCCGAGCTGGCTCGAAAATACGGCTACACCGA
>CAZBYX010000420.1:0-3320 GCA_964496055.1 uncultured Saprospiraceae bacterium | reverse complement strand
AGTCACGCCGACACTTGTATTTCAACCTATCTCCACCTATATCCATTTGTTTCCATGTCTTGCCCGCCCTCATCCCCCCTCTTCCACACCCACACCACGGTTTTACGATTTTACAGTTTTACGATTTCCAGCAAAGGGCGCGGGTGGGAGGCAACTTATTTCAACCTGTCTCCAAATATTTCCACGTGTTTCAATCTCACACCCCACACCTCAAACCGCCCATCGTAAACCCATCGAAAACCAACCGTAAACCCATTGCTCACACCACTTCGATTTCGCTGAAGCCGGAGCCGCGCTTGAGCACGCGGATTTGGGTGGCGATGCGCTCTTTGAGCTCCTTGACGTGGGAGATGATGCCGATGAGCTTGCCTTGGGCCTGGAGGTTCTCGAGGGTGGAGATGGCCAGGTCGAGGCTGGCTTCGTCCAGGGTGCCGAAGCCCTCGTCGATGAACAGGGAGCGGATGCGGGTTTTGCGGCCCGCCATGTCGCTGAGGCCGAGGGCCAGCGCCAGGCTGACGAGGAAGGATTCGCCCCCGGACAGGGTGTTCATGGAGCGCTCGTTGTCGGCCTGGTAGGTGTCGATGATGCTGAGTTCGAGGGTGTCTTCCTCGGGTTTGTGGATGACGTAGCGGCCGTTGAGGGTTTCGAGGTAGCGGTTGGCGAGCTGGACGAGCTTGCGCAGGGTGAGGCCCTGGGCGTAGGTGCGAAACTTTTTCCCGTCGGCGGAGCCGATGAGGTCGTTGAGGCGCTCCCAGCGTTCGAGGGTTTTCTTTTGGGTTTTCCAGGCCTCCTCCAGGGCGGCGGCCTCCTGGCGTCGCTGCTCGTTTTGTTGGAGGCGGTTCTGCAAGCCGCCGATTTCGCGGAGCAATTCCTCCTGCTGCTCTTGCAGGGCGATTAGTTCGGGCTCGAGGCTTTCGGGGTCGCGCCCGGCCTCCCAGGGGGGGCTCTCCTCCAGGTTTTTCAAGTCCTGCGCGATTTTGTCTTTCAGTTTCGACTCGTGGCTCCAGGCATCCTTCCATTGCTGGAGCCGGTCTTCGATGCGCTCGGCTTCCTCATCGCTCAGCAGGGCCTCTTCCAGCTCGGACCAATCGGCGAAGCCTTTCTCGGGCAGCTTTTGCTGCAGCTCCTTCCGCGTCTTTTCCACCTCGCCCCGCAGTTTTGCCAGTTCCCGATCCCCCTCCCGCACCGCTGCGGCACTTTCGCGCTCCTTCAGGCGGGTATCTTCGTAGGCTTTGCGGGCAGCCGCCAGGGCTTCTTCGCAGGTTTTGAGGGTCTCCTGCAATTGCTCCTTCACCGTGCGTGGGTCTTCCTCTCCGAGCAGGTCTTCCCTTTTCCCCTTCAGTTCCCCCAGGAAATGGCGCCGCTTTTCCAATTCGTTGCCGATTTGGTCCAGGCTCACCGTTTGCTCCTCGATTCGCTCCTGAAGGCTTTTGCGTTCAGCGGCGAGCTGTCCCAGTTCCTTTTCGCACGACGTCTTGTCAGTCTGGTGCTTTTCGTAGGAATCCTTCAACTTTTGAAGGGTGCTTAGCCAGGCGTCGAAATCGTGGTCTTTCGGGGGTCGGTTCAAACGCTCGCCCGCCTGCCGCAAAGCGAGGCTGCGCTCCTCGAGGTCTTGGGCGAGCTTTCCGCACAGCTCCCCGGAATGGTTCAGCTTGGATTCATGCCCCGTCAGCTCACCCTGGAGGCGGGCGATTTCCTGCTGGAGGGTGTGGGCTTTGCCTTCCGCGGTCTGCAAGCGCTCCTCCAGCAGGCGGAGCTGGTCGAGGGTTTGGCGGCGGGTTTGGAGTTGGCCGTCGAAGCGGGCGATGAAGTAGAGGGGCTCCCCGTCGAGGAGGGGAAGGCGGAGTTCCGGGGGCAAATTCTGCCAGTGCCGTTGCCATTGGGCTTCGAGGGTTTCGATTTCGGCTTCGAGGCGGGGCAGGCGGCCGTTGCCGTCTCCGTTTTGGCCGAGCAGTCCGGCCAGGTGGGTCAGCAGGGTCTGGTATTCCAGGCGGATGGCATTGCGGTGCTCGGCAAGGCGATCGCAGTGCTTTTGTGCACGTTCGAGGCGGAGGTGGAATTCGTCCACCATGGGCACGGGGGCTTGTTCGCGGAAGGGGTGGTGGGTGGAGAGGCAGAGGGGGCAGGGTTCCCCGGGTTGGAGGGCGGCGCGGTCCTTCTCGTAATTGGCGATGCGCAGCTCCCGTTCGTAGGCGCGGCGCTGGAAGTCGAGTTCTTTTTGGGCTTCTTCGAGGGCTTCGTCGGCGCTGATGAAGTCCTTGCCCAGGGCGATGTCCTGCACGAGGAGGCTTTCCAGCTCGGTTTCCAGCTCCGCCTTTTCGGCCAGCTTGCTGCGGTATTGCTCGCGGATGCGCTTCAGCTCGGCAAGCACCTCGCGGGAGGCATGGAGGGACTCGATTTCCGCCTCCAACCGGCGCAGGGCGGTACGCGGGTCGGCCGCGCCCGGCACCCTTTTTTCAATGTCCTGCTGCAGCTCCGTCAGCTGGGATTGCAGCTTCTCCAGCTCCTCCGTCCGGCGCGCCAAATCCTCCCGGCATCGCTTCAGCGCGGCTTCCTCTTCCGATTGCCTGGCTTTTTCGTTTTCGAGGTCTTGCTTTTTCCGCTTCCACTCCTCGACCTGGGTCTTCAGGGCGCTGAAGGCTTCGGGCAGGGAGGCCAAGGCGCGGTTTTCCTCCAGCCACCGGAGGCTCTCGTCCAGGCGGGCTTGCAGTTCCTCTTCGCGCTCACTCAGGGATTTCAACGCCTTCTTGGCCTCCGCGAGCCGACGTTCCGCTTCGGTCCGGTTGGCGTACTCTTTTTCGAGGTTTTCCTGCAGGGTATGGATGCGCTCGTCCAGTTGGAGGACCTGGTCGAGTAGAGGCCCCTTTTCCGCAGCCTCCTTTCGTGCCGCCTCCAGCCGTTCGGATTTCTCTTTCAGGGCGGCTTCCAGCTCCTGCACCGAGCGGCCCAGGGTTTCCAGTTCCGTTTGCTTTTTGTCCAGTTCCTTTTCCCGGCGGTGCTGTTCCTCTTCCAGGTTCCGGAGCTTTTCGAGGAGGGGTCGGAGGGGCAATGCCCGGAGGTGGCGTTCCAGCCGAAGTCGTTCGGGTTTCAGGGCGGCGCGGTCCTCCTCCAATTTTTGAAGTTTCCGGCGGTTTTCTTCGGCGTCCTTTTGCAATTGGCGGTAGCGCCGATAGCCGTCGAGCTGTTTTTGCAGCTCCGCCGTTCGCTTTTTCAGCTCGGCGAGTCGGGATTGGCGTTCGGTCAGCTCTTCGCGGGTGGCGGCTTCCTCTTCGGGGCTGAGCAGTTGGAGGCTTTCGAGTCGGAGCCGGAGCTGCTCCAGC
>CAZBYX010000419.1:0-3338 GCA_964496055.1 uncultured Saprospiraceae bacterium | reverse complement strand
AACGAACAACGAACAACGAACAACGAACAACGATCAACGATCAACGATCAACGATCAACGATCAACGCCCCCCTTGGCGATTTTACAATTTTACGATTTTACGGTTTTACAATTTGACAAAAAGGCACGCCCCTACGCAGCCTTTCCAATTCACCTTTACCCTATGAAACTATTGCTCTTCCTTTGCTGGGTGAACACCTTTCCGTTTTCCGTTCCGGACAGCCTGCCGGGGAAATTCCTGGTGGTGTTCACCGACAAGGCACACAATGAATATGCGCTGGAGAGGCCGGCGGAATTTCTTTCCGAACGGGCTCTGCAGCGGCGGGCGCGGCAGGGCCTGGCTCTGGACTCCCTGGATTTGCCCGTCAGCCGCAGCTATGTGGACAGCCTGCGGGCGCTCGGCTTGCGGGTGCACAGCACCTCCCGATGGCTCAACGGTGCCGCCGTGTTGGCGGATTCGGCGACCATAGAGCAGGTGGGGGAGCTGGCCTTCGTGGACACCGTCCTGCGCCTGGGGCGCTTTTTCGAGCCCGCAGTGCGCGAAGTGAAAAAGAACCGGAGCCCCCAGCGCCGCGAAGATTTCCTGGGCACGGAAAACCCTTACGGTTATGCCCACGAGCAAATCGCCATGCTGAACGGCGACAGCCTCCATGCCCTGGGCTTTCGGGGGCAGGGCGTGCTCATCGCCGTCCTGGATGGGGGCTTCACCCGGCTGGATGAAATGGCGGTTTTCGACCCCGGCTTTTTCGAAAACCAACTCCTCTTCACCCGCGATGTGGTGGACGGCGACGATTACGTTTTCGAATCGGCCAGCCACGGGGCGCAGGTGCTCAGCACCATGGCCGCTCATTTTCCGGGGGTCATGGTGGGCACCGCTCCGGAGGCTTCTTACGCCTGCCTGAAAACCGAGGAAGTGCGCGGTGAGTACCTGTTCGAGGAGTTCAACTGGGTCGTGGGGCTGGAGTTGGCCGACAGCCTTGGCGCCGATGTCATCAATTCTTCCCTGGGCTACAACCTCTTCGACGACACCACCATGAATTACACCCATGCCGCCCTGGACGGCCGGACGGCACCGGCCTCGCGCGGGGCCGCCATCGCCGCGCGCAAGGGCCTGCTCGTGGTCAGCAGTGCCGGCAACGACGGCGCCTCGCCCTGGCGCCGCATCGACATCCCCGCCGATGCGGAGGGCATTCTGTCGGTGGGAGCGGTGCGCCTCAACGGCAAGCGGGCTCCCTTCAGCAGCCTGGGCCCCACCGCCGACGGCCGCATCAAGCCCGAGGTGGTGGCTCCAGGGGTTCGGGTGGTCACGGGCTCCCCCTTCGCCCCCAGGCTCAGCCGGGCCAGCGGCACCTCCGTAGCCGCGCCCCTGGTGGCCGGGCTGGCGGCCTGTCTCTGGCAGGCCTTCCCCACCAAAACCAACCAGGAAATCTTGCAGGCCATCCTCCGAAGCTGCGATCAGTACGAACACCCCGACAACGAGAGAGGCTACGGCCTGCCCGATTTCATGAAAGCCTACCGCCTTTTGAAGGGGAAGGATTGAAGCCTCCGCGGGCTCCCATCGCCTTTTTATGGAGCGGCCCGCACGCAGCGAAAGCCCGTGTGCTCCAACCCCGTTTCGGGGCTGCTCTTCATGCGCGCCGAGACGCGGTAGCCGCTGCAGTAGCTGTCGTGGCAGAGGAAAGACCCTCCGCGCATGACGCGTTGGGGCAGGTCGGGCAGGAAGGGGTCGTAGCTGCGGTTGGGGCCCGGCGGGTTGCGCACCATGTCATTGGCGGCCAGGTAGGTGTAGTAGGAGGCGTCGTACCAGTCGAGGCACCATTCCCAGACGTTGCCGGCCATGTCGTACAGCCCATAGGGGTTGGGCGGGAAGGATTTGACGGGCGCCGTTCGGAAGAAGCCGTCGAGGCGCTCGTTGCGGATGGGGAATTCGCCTTGCCAACTGTTGGCCTTGGGTTTGCCCTGCTCGATGGGCTCGTTGCCCCAGGGATAGGTGGCGCCCACCAGGCCCCCGCGGGCGGCGTACTCCCATTCGGCTTCGGTGGGCAGGCGCTTGCCCGCCCATCGGGCGTAGGCCATGGCATCGTACCAACTGACGTGCACCACGGGGTAGTCGTCCATGCCTTCGATGCTGCTGCCGGGTCCCTGCGGCTGGCGCCAGTTGGCGCCCTGTTTCATTTCCCACCAATCGTTGACGGTGTACACCGCTTTGCCTTCTTCGGGCAAGTGAAAGACGAGGGAGGCGGGCTGAAGCATTTCAGGAGGTGGAGGCGGGCTGCCTTCGGGGAGTTGGGAGGCGAACTCTTCCAGGGGTATGGCCCGCTCGGCGACGGTGACGTAGCCCGTGGCTTCGACGAACTCCCGGAACTGGGCGTTGGTCACTTCCGTTTCATCCATCCAGAAGGAGCTCACCTCCACGCGGTGGGGCGGCTGCTCGTCGGGTCGGGCCTGGGGGCCGTCACTGCCCATGAGGAAACGCCCCCCTTCGATGCGCACCATGCCGCTGAAGTCCGCGCTTTTCTCAGGGTCGGGTTGGATGGCGTTGATGGCGTCGAAGTAGCGCTTTTCCCAGTGCTCCAGAGCGCGCACCTGCATGGTGCCCGCATAGCACATGGGCAATTCCCCCTCCACCGGATTGCCCCCCGACGTGGCACACTCTGCCAGCAAACTCATTCCCAATAACCAGACGGCTGCCCGCCCTGACGAAAAATGCTTCATGACCTTCGAATTTCCCCGTAAAGCTAAGGGTTTGGGAGGTGTTCGTTGATCGTTGGGTGTAGCTCGTGGCTCGTAGCTCGTGGCTGGTTGGGAGGGGGGCGGGATTGGGGGAACAATTTATTTCAACCTGTCTCCACTTATTTCCATTTGTTTCGATGTCTTGCCCATCGCCCACCCATCGTACACCAACCGTAAACCCATTGTGCACCATGAGACCCTGAAACCCATTTCGTCAGAATCAGGATACCCCCATACGGGCAGGCAGGATGGGGTTGTCAGTAGGCAGTAGGCAGTAGGCAGTAGGCAGTAGGCAGTAGGGTGAGGGTGTGGGTCTGGGGGGCGTTGGAACCGCAGAGAACGCAGCCCAATGCGCAGTTGCCCGCAGTAGGCGTGGGTTTGGGAGAGCTGCGCACAACTGCGTTCATTCTGCGAAATCTGCGGTTCAAACCACCCCAACCCTCAAAACCCGCACCCTCCCTTCGATTTTACGATTTTACAGTTCAGCGATTTTACAATTGAGTGAGGATTCGAAGATCTGAGGATTTGACGTGGGGGTGTGGGTTTGGGTTTGGGGGGTGAACCGCAGTGCTACGCAGCTTGTTTCCGCAGCCAATCGCAGTTCG
>CAZBYX010000418.1:0-3350 GCA_964496055.1 uncultured Saprospiraceae bacterium | reverse complement strand
AACTTTCCACTCTAAACTCTCCACTTTATCACACCCCCCAAATCCTCGAATCCTCCGGGTGAGGGCCCGCGCGCCGGGGCGGGTAACCCCCACGGCGTGCCTGTCTCAGGGTGCGTCCCGTGGCGTTGGGTTGGTGAGGTTGTAGGAGAGCCCCAGAAACGCTCCCAGCTCGTAGCGGGCCGATTTGGGAATAAGGGCGGAGTCGCCTTCGAAGGCATCGCCGAGGTGGTAGCCTTGCCCGAGTCTTTGGACGCGGCCGCCCATCAGGCCGGCGCTGAGCACCACCCGGCTGCTGCGCCCCAGGATGAGGCTGGGCCCGGCGAAAAAGGCTATGGACTGCCCTCCTTCACCGCCCACGACGGGAAAGCCCAGCCCCACACTGCCGCCGAAGGAAACGTTGCCGCATCCCTGGGCATAGAAGTGGACGAAGGACGTCACTACGGGGACGAAAGCGTCCAGGTCTTGCCCCAGCAAGATGCTGTCGCGCACGAAATAGTCCTGGGGCCGGTCGAAATAGCGGGCGAAGCTGATGCCCAGACTGGCATTCACTTTGAAACCGCCCCCGACGGGTACCCGGATGGGCGCCTGCACGAGCATCCGGGGGGCGCCGCTGTTTGCCAGGGTGCTGTCTTTGAGCTTAAGCTCCACTTCGAAGACCAGCTCGTCGCCTTCGGCGGGGCTGCGGAAGGCCTTGCGGAATTCATTGGCGGCGATGGCCTCGTATTCGTAGCGCAGGGCCACCAGCTCCTCGATTTGCTTGCGGCCCAGCTGCGGCAGCAGGGTTTGCAGCTCTTCCAGGTCTTTTTCCGTTTCGGAGCGCACGAATTCGGCATGCTGCAGGGAGTTGGCGGCTTCGGCTCTCAGCTCCTGGAGGCTCGGGCTGAGGTTGGGGGTGTCTTCCAGCAGCAAGACCAGTTCCCGCAGGTGCTGGAATTCCCCCTCGTACCGGGCCTGCTTGTCGCGCATGCGTTCCAGCACCTGGGCCAGTTTCTTGCGGCTGTCGATGCGTTCGAAGACTTTGGCCAGGTCCACGGCTTCCACGGAGGGGGCGTCGAAGACTTTCTGGAGGTACTCTCCGGTGAGGCGTTTGATTTGGGCGGGCTTCAACTCGGGGTGCACTTTCAGCTTTTGCACTTCCGCCAGGGCGATTTCCAGCACCTTGCCCGACTGAATTTCTCCCACGGCCTCCAGGCGCAGGGCGGAGATTTCGTTTTCCAGCCCCAGGAGTTGACCTTTCAGCACCTGAAACCGCGAGCGGAGTTGCTCTTCGTCCAGCTCGCCTGTCGGGCCGCCGAGTTCTTTTTCGCCGAAGTCTTCCCCAAACAATTCCAGCCCGCTGTCTTCGTCGCTGCCCGGTTGCCGGGGCGCGGGCGCTATTTCCCGCCCCAGCAGACTTTCCAGCCCTGCGGGCGCCACGGTATTGAACAGGTCTTCCAGGGGAGCCATTCCTTCAGTGGGGGGTACCTGGATTTCCTGGCGGTTGGCCCGCACGTTCGCTTCGTAGAGGTAGTTGTTGTAGTTTTCCACGTGAAAGATGACCTGGCCGCCGCGGCGGGCTTTGGGTTTCTGCAGGGGTTTTCCCTGGTATTCGTAGCGGAGCTCCTGGGTCTGCAGGTCGTAATGGATGTGCAAATCCTGGGCGAGGGAGGGGGCGCTTCCACCCACCGACAGGAGGGCGAGCAGGGCCAACGTGCGAGGGTTCATGACCTTTGCATTTGGGTGAGCAATGAGGGGCATTCTGCGGCGGGCCGTGTGCAAAATACACTTTTTCAGGGGGCTTGCTGGGTTGGGGTGGCATTTCCCCCCGAAGAAAAACCCCGGGAAGTTCGAGAGGCATTCCCGCCCTGCTGCGAGAAGTCCTAATTTCGCGGCACTGAAAAACAAACCCATGGGAGTGGTTCGCGACAGGCTGGAACGATGGGGCGTGCTGCCGGTGCTGCGCTTTTTTTACCAGTTGCCGGGCACCCTGCGGGGGCTGTGGCTCTGGCATTTCCGCCCGCGGAAGACCTTCGTCCTGCTGCTCTCCGCCATGCGTAGCGGCAGCACCCTGCTGAAGGCCCTGCTGGCCGAAGCCCCCGACATCGAGCAGATACCGGAGGTGGAGTTTCAGGTTCGGGGCAACCGCTTCTACGTCTATCAGCGCTTCTACCGCCTCAGCCCGCTGCCCATCGTGGTGCTGAAACACCCCGCCAACTACTCCGACTTCCGCACCTACCCCCGCCTGCCCCGGGGTGAATTCAAAATCATCCGCCTGGTGCGCAACCCCCTGGACACCCTCCTCAGCCTCCGCGGCATGAACCCCCACCTGGAAGTGGAAAAATCCGACGAGGAACTGATGGACTACTGGGCCACCACCCAGGAGAACCTCGCCCGCCTGCAACACCCCCGGATGGCCACCGTCCGATACGAAGATCTCATCGAGCAGCCCAAAGCCGTCACCGCCCGGCTCTTCGCCTTCATCGGTTCGCAGCAAAGGGAAGGGGTGGACCACTACCACAAGCCCCGCAACTACGAATGGCAGTGGCGCAAAGACGACGGCGGCGAGGTCATCAAGTCTTTGCGCGTGCAAAAGGTGGAAAAGGACTACACCCCCCACCGCCCCCTGGCGGAAAAGCTCTGGGCCGAGCCCCGCATCCGCCGGATGGTGGAGCACTTCCAGCTGAAAATGCCCGTTCAAATCCCGCAGCCTTGAAGCAGCCCCTCGTCTCCATCCTCATCAACAACTACAACAACGCACCCTTCCTGGAGGAATGCGTGCGCTCCGCCCTGGAGCAAACCTACCCCCACACCGAGGTCATCGTGTACGACGACGGCTCCACCGATGCCTCCCTCGACATCCTGCGCGCCTTCGGCAAAGACATCGTGCTGCTCGCCCCGAACCCGAACTTCGGCGCCCGGAGCATCAACTTCAACCAGGCCCACGCCATCTGGCGGGCCTTCCAGGCCTCCCGCGGCGACATCGTCTGCCTCCTCGACGGCGACGATGCCTTCCTGCCCACCAAAGTCGAACGCGTGGTGGATGCCTTCCGCACCGGCACGCCCACCCTCGTCCAGCACCTCTTCACCGCCGTGGACGAACGGGGAAAGGTCGTCGAACCCCGCCGACCTGCCCGGCTCATCGTCCCCACCCGCGAGGGCTTCCCCTCCTACCGCGCCTTCATCCTGCGCTACCACTGCCTCTTCCACCTCTTCCTGCAAACCAGCGCCCTGAGCTTCCCCCGCCCCTTCCTCCAAAAACACCTCCCCATCCCCCCCGACCCCTACGACAAACTCTGGGCGGACTTCCGCCTCAGCCGCCGCGCCGCCTTCGAAGGCTCCGTCGTCACCCTCGAAGAACCCCTCGCCCTGTA
>CAZBYX010000417.1:0-3383 GCA_964496055.1 uncultured Saprospiraceae bacterium | reverse complement strand
AAGGACAGCCTTCCGTTCGGGTGGTGGGGATCATTCCAGCGTCCAGGTGGTGCCGTCTTTGCCGTCTTTGAGGAGGATGCCGGCGGCTTTGAGTTCGTCGCGGATTTTGTCGGAGGTAGCCCAGTCTTTGCGGCGGCGGGCTTCGTTGCGCAGCTCGATGATGATGTGCATGAGTTTGTCGAGCAGCTCGTTGTCGGCGCCGGCTGCGGTGATTTCGTCTTTCAGCCCGAAGATGTCGAAGATGAAGTCGTGGAAGGTTTTTTTGAGGCGCTCGAGGGTTTCGGGGGTGGTTTGGGCGAAGTCGAGTTTGCCGGCGGCCAGGGCGTTGATTTTGGTGACGAGGACGAAGAGTTTGGCCAGGGCTTTGGGGGTGTTGAAGTCGTCGTTCATTTCCTGGAAGGCCTGCTCGATGAGGGCGTTGATTTCGCGGTCGAGGGGGCCGGCGTTGCCGTTGCCGGGGTGTTGGAGGTTTTGGAGGGTTTTGTGGGCTTCGAGCAGGCGCTGATAGCCTTTTTCGGCGGCCTGGAGGGCTTCGTCGGTCAGGTCGAGGGGGCTGCGGTAGTGGCACTGGAGCATGAAGAAGCGCACGACCATGGGGCTGTAGCCCTTGCTGATGTGAGGGCTGTTGCCGGAGAAGAGCTCGGCCGGGGCGATGGTGTTGCCGTCGCTTTTGGCCATTTTGCGGCCGTTGAGCAGCAGCATGTTGCCGTGCAGCCAGTAGCGGGCGGGGGCGCAGCCGCAGGCGCCGTAGTTCTGGGCAATTTCGTTTTCGTGGTGGGGGAACTTCAGGTCGGCCCCGCCGCCGTGGATGTCGAAGGTTTGCCCCAGGTATTTGGTGCTCATCACGGAGCACTCGAGGTGCCAGCCGGGAAAGCCCACCGACCAGGGCGACTTCCAGCGCATGAGGTGCTCGGGGTCGGCTTTGATCCAGAGGGCGAAGTCGGAGGGGTGTTTCTTTTCGTCCTGGCGTTTGAGGTCTTCGCGCGATTCGGCCAGCAGCTCCTCGATTTTGCGGCCCGAGAGCTGGCCGTACACGCCGGTTTCCTTCACGAACTTGAGGGTGTCGAAATAGACCGAGCCGTTGCGCACGTAGGCGTAGCCGCGCTCGAGGATTTCCTGCACCATCTCGATTTGCTCGGGGATGTGCCCCGTGGCGCGGGGCTCGATGCTCGGGGGCAGGACGTTGAAGATGCGCATCATGTCGTGGAAGCCGTTCATGTATTTCTGGACGACCTCCATGGGTTCGAGCTGTTCCAGGCGGGCCTTCTTGCTGATTTTGTCTTCGCGCCCGATGTCGGCATCGCCTTCGAGGTGCCCCACGTCGGTGATGTTGCGCACGTAGCGCACCTTGAAGCCCAGGTATTGCAGGTAGCGGTAGATGATGTCGAAGCTGACGAAGGTGCGGCAGTTGCCCAGATGGACGTCGCTGTAAACGGTGGGGCCGCACACGTACATCCCCACGCGGCCGGCGTGCAGGGGTTCGAAGGGTTCTTTGCGGCGGGTCAGGCTGTTGTGAACGAGGAGCTCGGTTTTATTCATGGGCGCAAATATAGAAACCAGCGCTTTACGTATGGCGCGGGGAAAAATGTTTGGGATTCCCGCCGAAAGGTTGGGGCGTTCCGATCAGCTCACCAGGGCCAGGGCTTGCTTCATGATTTCGCCGATTTTGGCCGGGGAGGCCACGACGTGGATGCCGCATTCTTCCATGATGCGCATCTTGGCCTGGGCGGTGTCGTCTTTGCCGCCGACGATGGCGCCGGCATGGCCCATGGTGCGGCCTTTGGGGGCCGTTTGCCCGGCGATGAAGCCGACCACCGGTTTGGTGCCGTGTTGTTGAACCCAGCGGGCGGCCTGGGCTTCCATTTGCCCCCCGATTTCTCCGATCATGATGATGCCTTCGGTGTCGGGGTCGTCCATGAGCAACTGGATGGCTTCGAGAGTGGTGGTGCCGACGATGGGGTCTCCGCCGATGCCGATGCAGGTGGATTGCCCCAGGCCCGCCTTGGTGACCTGGTCCACGGCTTCGTAAGTCAGCGTTCCGGAGCGGGAAACGATGCCGATGGTGCCCGGGCGGTGGATGAAGCCGGGCATGATGCCGCATTTGGCTTCGCCGGGCGTGATGACGCCGGGGCAGTTGGGCCCGACCAGGCGGCAGTCGCGGTCCTCGAGGTAGGCTTTGGCCTTGACCATGTCCTGAACGGGGATGCCCTCCGTGATGGCAATGATGACGCGGATGCCGGCGTCGGCCGCTTCCATGATGGCATCGGCGGCGAAGGCCGGCGGCACGAAGATGACGGAGGTGTCGGCGCCTTCTTTTTCCACGGCTTCGGCCACCGTGTTGAACACGGGCCGCTCCAGGTGCTGCTGCCCCCCCTTGCCGGGGGTGACACCGCCCACCACGTTGGTGCCGTATTCGATCATCTGGGTGGCGTGGAAAGTGCCCTCCTTGCCGGTGAACCCCTGCACGATGACACGGGAGTGTTTGTTGACGAGAACTGACATAGCGTAGGGTTGTGGTTATTTCGTTCCGAAACGATGCGGGGAGCCGTCGCTCGGCGGGGGCGCAAAGCTACGAACTGGCAGGGAGAAAGCCCAGCAGGGGAGGCTATTCTTCGGCGATGATGAAGACGTCTTCGGTGGGTTTGTGCAGGAAGTATTTCTCGCGGGCGTATTTCTCTTTGTTGACCTCGATGTCCCAGAGGTCTTGGCGCACCTCCCGGATCATCTCCTCGTAGAAGTTCTTGTCGCGTTCCAGGCGGTTGACGGTGGTGGCCAGGCGGATTTGCGTCAAGACGCTGTGCTTGTCGAAAAACAACATCCACCCGGCGAACAGGGCCAGCACCCAGAAGTACTTGCTGCGCAGGGCGGGTGGAAGTTTGGAGGGGGCTTTGCTCATGGTTCAGGGTGGCTGATTTGTAAATCAACTGAGCTTCAGGGGCTAAAGATAAGGCAAAAAACGCGGAGGGGCGGGCTATCTTTACCGCCCACAACAAAAGCCTCCCTGCATGAAAGTCAAGGTCATCAACCGCTCTGACTTGCCCTTGCCCCGGTACGAAACGCCGGGCAGTGCCGGGCTGGACTTGCGCGCCCACCTCGCGGCACCCCTGCGCCTCCAGCCCCTCGAACGCAGGCTCGTCCCCACCGGTCTGTTCATCGAGTTGCCCGTCGGGTTCGAAGCCCAGGTCCGCCCCCGCAGCGGCCTGGCCGTCAAGAAAGGCCTCAGCATCGTCAATGCCCCGGGCACCATCGACAGCGATTACCGGGGCGAAATCAAGGTCATCCTCATCAACCTGTCCGGGGAGGAGCAACTCATCGAACCCGGTGAGCGCATCGCCCAAATGGTCATCGCCCGCTACGAGCGCATCGAGTGGGAAGCCGTGGAC
>CAZBYX010000416.1:0-3386 GCA_964496055.1 uncultured Saprospiraceae bacterium | reverse complement strand
GCCTGGAGCACTTCCCGGAAACCCCGTCGGATGTCCACCTCCACGAAGTCGATTTTGTACTGCAGGCACTTGAGGCGCAGTTGGTTCCGATACTCGGCCATCTGCTGCACGTATTGGTCCTTGACCTGATTGCTCTGCAGGCGGACGCGCTCGCCGGTTTCCATGTCGATGAAGAGGTAGGGGCGGTTTTCGAAGTCGAAATCGAGTTCGAGGCTTTTGTCCACGGTATGGAAGAGGATGACCTCGTGCTTGTTGTGTTTGAGGTGTTGCAGGGCAGAGAAGAGGGGTTCGGGGTCCTCACGCTGTTCGAACATATCGCTGAAGATGACCACCAGGCTGCGTTTGTGGATGCTGTCGGCGATTTGATGGAGGACATCGGCGGCGGCGGTTTGGCGGTCGTGGGCGGGTTCGTCGATGAGTTGTTGCAGGTAGGTCAGCAGGAGGCGGTAGTGAGCCATGCTCGATTTGCAGCGGGTGTGTTGGCGCACCGCCTCGTCGAAGAGGGTCAGGCCGAAGGCGTCGCGTTGGCGGCGCAAGAGGTTCATCAGGGCGGCGGCGGCCAGAGCCGACCAGGTGAGTTTGTTCAAGACCCTTCCCTTGACCGCATCGGGCTCGGGAAAGTACATGGACGAAGAGGCATCCAGCACGATTTGGCAGCGCAGGTTGGTTTCCTCCTCGAAGCGTTTGGAATAGAGTCGGTCGGTGCGGGCGTAAACCTTCCAGTCGATGTCTTTGGTGGGTTCGCCGGGGTTGTAGAGGCGGTGTTCGGCGAATTCGACGCTGAAGCCGTGGAAGGGGCTTTTGTGCAGCCCGATGATGAAGCCCTCGACCACCTGCCGGGCGAGGAGTTCCAGGTTGCCGAGGTTGCGGACGTCGTAGTTGTTCAGCAATTCCATGGTGTGGGAAGATTTTGGGCGGTTTCGGGGCGGTGAAAGGTTGAACGCGGAGAAGAAAGGGATGTTGCCCCTCAAACCGCCACCGGGGCTTTGATGTGGGGGTGGGGGTCGTAGTTTTCGAGGCGGAAATCCTCGAAGCGGAAGGCGAAGATGTCCTTCACCTCGGGGTTGAGGTGCATGGTGGGCAGGGGCCGGGGTTGGCGGCTCAGTTGCAGCCGCGCCTGCTCCAGGTGGTTCAGATAGAGGTGCGTGTCGCCGAAGGTGTGGACGAATTCCCCGGGTTCCAGCTCACAGACCTGCGCCATCATCAGGGTCAGCAGGGCATAGGAGGCGATGTTGAAGGGCACCCCCAGGAACACGTCCGCCGAGCGCTGGTAGAGCTGGCAAGACAGGCGCCCCTGCGCCACGTAAAACTGAAAGAAAGCATGGCAGGGCGCCAGAGCCATTTTCGGCAGCTCGGCCACGTTCCAGGCGCTGACGAGGATGCGGCGGGAGTGGGGCTGGGTCTTGATGAGTTGCACCGCCTGCTCGATTTGATTGATGACGCCCCCCTCATAATCAGGCCACGCCACCCATTGCCTGCCGTAGATGGGGCCCAGGTCGCCCCGGGCGTCGGCCCATTCGTTCCAGATGCGCACGCCGTTCTCCTGCAGGTACTTGACGTTCGTATCCCCCTTGAGGAACCACAGCAGCTCGTGAATGATGGACTTCAGGTGCAGCTTCTTGGTGGTCAGCAGGGGAAAGCCCTCCTGCAAGTCGAAGCGCATCTGGTAGCCGAACACACTCAGGGTACCCACCCCGGTGCGGTCTTCTTTTTTCACGCCGCGCGTCAGGATGTGGTCCAGCAATTCGAGGTATTGTTTCATGTCGTCAACGGGTTGCCACAGGGAGAAGAGGAGCCGGAAAAGTAGGCGACAAGACATCGCCCCTCATTCCGATAGCAAAAATGCGGAAAATGTAGCTGCCGGGATAATGGGCCCCGCCCCTCCCCCCCAAATTGCGGAAGGCTCGCAGCCGAGCCCCTCCCCCAAACCGCACGCCAAGAGGGTTTGGCGTTGGGCGGTTCGGGTTGGGGGAAGAGGAGCGGTCTGTCATCCACGGCTACATGAATTCAATCGCCATCATCCAGGGGTTTTTGGTGTGCCTGCTGCTTGCACTGGCGGCGCCGGGCACCCCCTTGCGCAGTCAAGACTGGGAACGCACGCGCCAGGAGGACGGAATCTTGGTGTACCTGCGCAAACTGCCCGGGCACCCCCTCAAACAGGTGAAAATCACCCTGACCCTCGACGTGCCCCTCGAAACCGCCCTGCAAACCCTGGACGAGGTGGCCGCCTACCCCCAGTGGGTGTATCGCTGCCGCTCGGCGCGTGTCCTCGAGCGCCGCCCCGACGGCACCCTGCTGTTCCACACCGAAACGGAACTGCCCTGGCCCCTCCACAACCGCGACGTCATCCTCCTCAACCGGGTGTTCACCGACAGCAGCTCCCACACCCTCATCTCCCATTCCGAAGCCCTCCCGCACTTCCTGCCCGAACAAAAGGGCGTCGTGCGGGTTCCTTACCTCGTATCCCGCTGGGAATTCCGGCGGCTGGGACCCAAAGCGGTCCACATCACGTATTTCCTGGACTCCGACCCCGGGGGGCTCATTCCCGGGTGGCTGGTCAATCTGGCCCTCGACGAAGGTCCCTTGCAAACCATGCAGCGCTTCCGCGAACGGGCTCGGCGCCGCTATCGTCAGGCCATGCTCAGCGACGCTCCCGCCGGAAGTCACTGACCCGAGCGCCGGGTTTGGCGCGCCTTTTGGCGGATTGATTCATCATCGGGTATCCCCCATCCCAAAGTCCCACCCATGAAATACACTGGCTTGCTTTTTTTGGTCTTGCCCCTGCTGCTGCCCGCCCAAAACGACCCGGGCTGGGTGCTGAAGCGGGAAGTGGACGGCGTGCGCGTCTTCTACCGCGACGCCCCCGACAGCAAAATCAAGGAATTGCGCTTCGAAACCACCCTCCAGGCCACGCTTTCCAGCATCGCCGCCCTGCTGAGCGACGTCGAAGGTTATGACAAGTGGGTGTACAAAAACGAGCGGGCCCACCTGGTGGAGCGCCGCTCCGACTGGGAGATGATTTACTACGAAGAGATGGACTTCCCCTGGCCGCTCAGCAATCGAGACCTGGTGGTGCTCAGCCGCATGTGGCAAGACAGCCTCACCCACGCCCTGCATTCCCACTCCGTCAGTGCCCATCACCTCCTGCCCGAACGCGAGGGCATCGTCCGCATCACCGAACTGGAATTCCGCTGGACCTTCACCCCCCAAAACGACGGCACCGTCGCCGTGGACTACTACCTCAAATCCGACCCCGGCGGCCACATTCCCGCCTGGCTCATCAACCTCGCCCTCGACCAGGGACCCCTCCGCACCATGGAACGCTTCAAAGCCATGCTGCAACACCCCCGCTATCGCTATGCCCGCCTGCCCTACATCGCGGAAAG
>CAZBYX010000415.1:0-3389 GCA_964496055.1 uncultured Saprospiraceae bacterium | reverse complement strand
GGGCAGCGGTGGGGGAGGGCGGTGGGGGTGCGGGTAAAGGCGAGCGCCGGCGGCTCCTCAGGAAAAGGCCCGGGTGAACAGGTAGAACAGCGCAATGATGATGGCGTGCAACAGGAGCACAAAGAAATACAACTGATTCCAGGATTTGAAAACGGGCGGGGGAGCGTCGTCCTTGGAGTTCGTTTCGCGGGTCATCCTTGCTTTTGCAGCGAAAATAGGTCTTGGGGCAGGCTCCCCCGATTTTTTAACCACTTCTTAACGGCTGCGCGGCCGGTCCGCTGCCCCGGATTTTAAGCGGACAGGTGGGATGGTCGGATTTGATGTCAAATTGATGTCAATTTGCCTGAATTTTGATTGAAATTTTTAGATTTGCAAGAGATAAGAAGGCTGATTGATGTCGAAATGCTTTCGAAGTGGCCAAAAAGAAGTTCATCCTGCGAATCGAAGAGGAGACGCTGCGCGCCCTGGAGCAATGGGCCGCAGAGGAGTTCCGCAGTGTGAACGGCCAGCTCGAATGGCTGCTGACCAAAGCCCTCAAAGAGGCCGGGCGCTTGCCCAACCACCCTGCCCCCCGAAAACCCGAAGAGCCATGAGATTGGATGTACAGCTTTCTGAACTCCTGAACCCCGGAGCTTTTCTTCGGGGTTTTTTCTTTCAAACCGCTCCCCCGCCACCCACACCCCTCCCTTGAAGGGGGAGCGCCTGTTTCGGATTTGTGAAATTTTACCGGGCGGCTTATCTTGTAAAATAAAAGTCCGCCATATGAAAGTATTGCTACGTATCCGTTGGCAGCGAGAAGGAATGTTGTTTTTTCTTTCGCTGCTGTTTTTCACAATGCTCAACCCTTCGTTCGGCCAACGTCCCACCAAATTCAACATCAAGTTCAAGGACGGTCAGGAGAAATCGGGCTATCTGCTTCAACTGGACAGCAGCAGCATGGTGCTGGCCGCCACGCGCTTCGACGACGCACCGCTGTTTCAAGCTCAACCCGAGGAAATCCTGTCCATCGAGCTGAAGCAGAGCTCCAAGGCGGAGAAAGGCTTCCTCATCGGTTCGGCGGTGGGGCTCGGCACCAGCATGCTGTTGTTCATCGGCAGTGAATCTTCCCCCTTGACGGAGTCCAAGATGGATTTCGGAGTGGTGGGCGGGGTCACCCTGCTTTCGGGGGGTGTGGGGGCCCTGATTGGCTCCGGCAATGCCAAAACCACAGAGAATTATTTCATCGGCACGCAGCGGGAGATGTACTGGACGCTGATGCCGCTGTTGAGCCGGCACCTTTACCAGCGGGAATGAGCCCGGGCGGAAATTGGGGGAAAAGGTGCGGAGGGGGCGTTGGAATGCCCGCGGCTGCTTAACTTTGCGGCTCTTCAGGGAGGAGTGGCCGAGTGGTTGAAGGCACCGGTCTTGAAAACCGGCAGGGTCGCGAGGCCCTCGGGGGTTCGAATCCCTCCTCCTCCGCTGCTTTTCGAAGGTCGGGGTGGCTCTGCTCCGATTTTTCCGTCCAATGGTCGAAGGAATCTGCGGTCGCAGGCACCGGGGTGCATCTTGCGGGCGATGCGTTTGCAAGGTGGGCCCGGCCTTTGGGCCGCCGCATGTTACATTTGCAACCAAATCAAACGATTCGAAAAATGAAATCCATTTCCGTTCTCGTCACGCTTGGGGTTCTCGCTTTGCTCACCATGGTGGGCTGCAACAAGTACAATGCTTTCGTGGACCTCGAAGTCCAGGTCGAGAAGGCCTGGGGGGACGTGCAAAGCGCCTACCAGCGTCGTGCCGACCTCATCCCCAACCTCGTCAACACAGTCAAAGGGGCGGCCGACTTCGAGCGCAGCACCCTGACGGCGGTGACCGAGGCCCGCGCCAAGGCTACCAGCATTCAAATCGACCCGGCCAACATCACCCCCGAACAACTGCAGCAATTTCAGCAGGCGCAGTCCCAGCTGTCCGGGGCCCTGAGCCGCTTGCTCGTAACGGTGGAACGCTACCCCGAACTGAAAGCCAATCAGAACTTCCGCGACCTGCAAGCCCAACTGGAAGGCACTGAAAACCGCATCAAGGTGGCACGCGACCGCTACAACGAAGCCGTGGCGGCCTACAACCGCTCGGTGCGGCGCTTCCCCGGCAATTTCTTCGCCATGGTCTTCGGCTTCGATCAGAAAGCCATGTTCGAAGCCCAGGAAGGCGCCGAGAACGCTCCCGAAGTCCAGTTCGATTTCAACTGAGGCGGTGATTTGCCCGGCGGCTCCCGAAGCCGCCGCCCCCCCCTCAAAGTGGAGGAGGACGCGGGTTGGGATTGCCGGCCGCCCATTTCAGCTCCTATGGTCAACTTTTTTTCCAAAGAAGACGAACGACGCATCATCGAAGCCATCCGCGAGGCCGAAGGCCGCACCTCGGGCGAAATACGCGTGCATCTGGAGCCCAAAGTGAACGGCGACCCCCTCGAAGCCGCGGCCGCCGTGTTCCACAGGCTGAAGATGGACCGCACCGCCGAGCGCAACGGCGTGCTCATCTTCCTCGTCCCGAAGGAGCACAAGTTTGCCATCTTCGGCGACAAGGGCATCCATGAGAAGGTACCCCCGGGCTTCTGGGAGGAGGTGCGCGACATCATGCGCGAGCATTTCCGCCAGGGGCGCTTCGCCGACGGGGTCTGCGAGGGCATTCGCCGGGCGGGCGAGAAGCTCGCCACCTACTTCCCCCGCAAGGACGACGACATCAACGAACTGACAGATGAAATTTCCTACGGTTAGGCATTGCTGGACAGCCTTCCTGCTCCTGCTCGCCTCCGGCCTTTCGGCCAAAGAAGTACCCCCGCCCCCCGACCCGCCCCGGCTGGTCAATGATTTCGTCGGCCTCCTCTCCCGGACTGAAAGCCAAGCCCTGGAAAACAAGCTCGTCGCCTACGACGACAGCACTTCCACCCAGATTGCCATCGTCATCGAGCGCTCCCTCGAAGGCGACGACATCTTCGATTACAGCTTCCGCCTGGCCGAGGCCTGGGGCATCGGCCGCAAGGGAAAAGACAACGGCATCCTCATCTACATCGCCTTCGAAGACCGCCAAATCTGGATCCAGACCGGTTCCGGCGCCGAAGGCTTCCTGCCCGACGTCATGGCCAAGCGCATCATCGACAACATCATCGTGCCGGCCTTTCGGCAGCAAGCCTACTTCCAGGGCCTGGACCGCGCCACCGATGCCATCATGCAGTTGGGCAGCGGGGAATTCGAGCCCGAAGGGCTGGGTAAGAAAAAAATATCGGCCGCCCGCGTGATTTTCTTCATCGTTTTGCTCATCGTGCTGTTCATCCTCCTTTCCCGGATGGGTGGGGGCGGCGGGGGTGGCTATTACCGCGGCGGCCGCTACGACCGCGGCGGCGGCTGGATCTGGTGGGG
>CAZBYX010000414.1:0-3400 GCA_964496055.1 uncultured Saprospiraceae bacterium | reverse complement strand
CGCCCTCGAAGAGGGTGCGCGACCCAAAAGCGACCAACGGGAGCGGCCCAACAGCACGCCCTCATAGAGGGCGTGCGACCCAACAGCGACCGAAGGGAGCGGCCCAATTGCTTTTGGCGATTGGCTTTCCACCACCAAACCCTTTTCCCTCACGACCTTCACGTCGTCACGCGTCACGCGTCACGTGTCACGTTTTCACGGCAAGACCAACTTCCCCCTCAATACCCCCTTGGGCGTTTCGATGAGCACCCAATAGACCCCGGGCGGGGTGGGTGTGCCGGTTTGGGTGCGGCCGTTCCAGGTCAGGGAGTGCCAGCCGGGGCTGTAGGGGCGGGCGGGCAGGGCAAAGACTTCGCGGCCCTGGAGGTCGAGGATGCGTAAGCCGGCAGGCAGGGCCTGGGGCAGGGAGAAGCGGATGGTGGTGGGATGGGAGGAGGGGTTGGGGCTGAGGGTGAGGGAGCCACCGGGGAGGGTTTGGGAGGCGGTGCTGACGGGGTCCTCGCCGTTGGTGAAGAGGATGAGGAGGTCTTCGCCTTCGTCGGTGAGAGAGATGTCGAGGTCGCCGTCGTTGTTGCGGTCGTGGAGGATGGCGCAGCTGGCGAGGTTGTCGGGGCCGAGGAAGGGCGTTTGGAGCAGGACGGCAAGGCTGAAATTGCCCTGGCCGTCGTTTTCCAGGACGGAGTAGTTTTTCGAGCTGTAGTTGCTGGTGACCATGTCGAGGTCGCCGTCGCCGTCAAGGTCGCCGAGGTCAATGGCCAGCGGGAAGGTGGCGTCGTCGAACTGAAGTTGGCTCCAGAGGGTCATGCCTCCCGTACCGGTGCCGAGCAGGACGGAGGTCACATCGCCGGAGGAGTTGGCGCTGACCACGTCGGCGTTGCCGTCGCCGTTGAGGTCGCCGGTGGCGAGCATCCAGGGTTGGCCGGCCACGTCCACGGAGGTGGAGAGGGTGAAGTTGGCGTTGCCGTCGCCGAGCAGCAGGAGGATTTCGCGGCTTTCGAAAGCACCGACGAAGATGTCGGCGATGCCGTCGTTGTTGGCGTCGGTCAGGGCGCAGGCCGTTTCGCCGAGGGCGGCGGTGTTGTAGAGGGTCTGGGTGAAACCCCCGCTTCCGTCGTTGAGGAAGATGGTCATGTTGCCGCTCAGGCGATTGGTGGTGAAGAAGTCGTCCCAGCCGTCGAGGTTGAAATCCGCCACGACGATGCCGCGCACGCCGTTCTGGGTTTCCAGCACCAGGGGGTCGGAGAAGCTGCCGTTGCCGTCGCCGAAGAGGATGCGCACCTCGTCGTTCCAGGCGGTGGTTACGGCCAGGTCGATGGCGCCGTCGTTGTTGAAGTCGGCTCCTTCGTTGGGGCTGGGGGTTCCGTTGCCGCCCATGGGCAGGACGGTCATGGTGGGGTAGTTGCCCTGGCCGTCGTTGAGCAGGATGCGCAGGTCGTCGGCGGTTTCATTGACGACGGTCAGGTCCGAGTAGCCGTCGTCATTCAGGTCGCCGGCGTAGGCGCCGTAGGTTTGCAGCAGCCCTTCCCCCGCCTGCCGCAGCGGGATTTCCTCCTTGAAGCTCTGGTTGAGGGTGCCCGGCTGGGTGGCGATCCAAAAGTTCCAGAAGTAGCCCTTTTCCAGGGCTTGGCCGGCGCTGCTCTTCACCGCCTTGCTCAGGGTGACGCTGACCCATTCCCCCGCGAAAAACGGCTCATCGGGGGTGAATTCCAGGCGCGTATTGCCCGCGCTCAGCTTCAGCTCGCCCGGCATCGGGCCCGACCAGCGCCCGAAAACTTTTACCGCAAAGCCTTGCACACTGGCCGGGTCCACGGCTGCATCGAATTCCACCACGATGGGGGTGGTGGGGGCCGCCTGAATTTCCTGATTCCTGGGAAACACGGACAGAACCTGAAGACCCTGCCCCGGCAAAGGGACAGACAGTACGAACAGCGCTAAGAAGGGGAGGTAACGGGCACGCATGGTGAAAAATTGAAGGGTGACCACCCCCGAAACGGAGGTGCTGGAACGGGTTCACCGCGTGAAGTTACCGGAATTGCCCCGAAGGAAGAGCCATGGCCCGATGCTTTGCAGTCCCTCCGACGAAGACCCCTCGAGGAGGAGGACGGTGTGGGCAAGGGCGTGGGTTCGGGAACGGTGGGAAGCAAAAGGGAGAGAACGGCTTCAGAAAAGCCCCTTGAGGAAGGCCAGCAGCTTGGCCCCGAAGATGAAGGTGAGGGTCCATTTCGTCACGAAATAGACCAGGAAGATGGCGATGGCTTTTTTCTTGTGCCTTGCATACCAGATTTTCAGGGCTCTCTTGAAGTTCATGGATTCACACTTTACGATTGCCAGCTGCCGGGCAGCGCATTTGAAACAGCACTTCGAAGCAAATGTTGTGTGGGGGAGTCAGATGTCAGGATGGACAGGCAAAGAAAACGCCTGAATTGCCATCGAGGGGACAGAGTCGCTAAACTCCGCTTGCAAAAAGGCGTCCAAACATAGCCAATCTCCTGCACAAACCGCCCAAGAATTTTTCAAATTGCGTGATTTTAACACTTGGGGGGCGCCTGCCGGCGCCTCCCTCCTTTTTTCCCCGTAAACTTGCCTCGAAGCCCTGCGAAGGTACCGCCGGGCAGGAAGCTGATTGCTTTCTTTTCGATTAACGCCGGAATTTTCAATGGTAACACGTCTGTTCGGACTGATTGGATTCCCCCTGTCGCATTCCTTTTCCAAAAAGTACTTCGCCGAAAAGTTCGCCCGGGAAGGGTTGGTGCACTGCGCCTACGAGCTCTTCCCCCTCGAACGCATCGAAGACTTCCCCGCCCTGCTGCGCCGATACCCCGAGCTGGCGGGGCTGAACGTCACCATTCCCCATAAGACCGCCGTCATTCCTTACCTTGACGAGCTGGACGAAGAGGCGGCGCAAGTTGGCGCCGTGAACACCATCGCCATACGCGAAGGGCACACCCGAGGGTACAACACCGACGTGTACGGCTTTCGGCAGTCCTTGCTGGAATTCCTTCCCCGGCCGCAGGGGCGTGGGGCGCTCGTCCTGGGCACGGGGGGCGCCGCCCGCGCGGTAGCCCATGTGCTTCGGCAGCTGGGCCTGGCCTTTCGCTTCGTTTCCCGCAGCCCCGGGAAGGACCGCCTCACCTACGAGGCCCTCCGCCCCGAGCACCTGAAGACCGCCGACCTCATCGTCAACACCACCCCCCTGGGCATGAGCCCGAACGTCGATTCCTGCCCCGCCCTGCCCTGGGAAGCCATCGGCCCCCAACACTACCTTTACGACCTGGTGTACAACCCCGCCCAAACCCGCTTCCTCCAACGCGGCGCCCAACAAGGCGCCCACACCCTCAACGGGCTGCGCATGCTCCATCTGCAGGCGGAAAAAGCTTGGGAAATCTGGAAGTAGGGTGGG
>CAZBYX010000413.1:0-3405 GCA_964496055.1 uncultured Saprospiraceae bacterium | reverse complement strand
ACCTTGACACCTCGAAACCACCCTCAATACGACCACAAGTCCATTTCGTAGTTGAAGATTTCGTCCATGATTTTCTGCCCTTCGAGCAGGGCGTCGATGCCGGTGAGGTAGTCTTGCAGCCGGCGGTCATAGACGTTGCTTTCCTTGACGACGTAGCTGTCGAAGAAGCGCATTTCGAGCCAGTCTTCCCAGCTCAGCGGGCTGTGGTCGTTCCAGGGGTTGAAGACCTTGTGGCGGGCCAGAGCGTAGCGGGCATCCGGATAGTAAATCCAGAACATGGGCCGCTCGTATTTCAGCTCGCCGCGGTCGTTGTACACCTGCATGATGGGGGCGATGCCCAGGATGCGCACCTTGAGCTGGGAATAGCGCGAGTCCACCCACCAGACTTCCTTGATGCGGTACTTGATGACCGATTCGGGGTTGAAGTCGTTGACCACGACGCGGATTTGCTCTTCGTAGGTTTCGGGGTCGAAGGTCACGACGGTGTCGGTCTGGTTGATGGTCTTTTGCAGTTCCTCCCAGCACATGGGGGTTGAGAATTGGTCGTCCTCGGGGTTGTAGGCGACGATGTTGCCCGCTTTGATTTCATCGAGCAGGATGCTGATGAAAGGCTTCGGTGGGTAGCGAAAGGGCAGATTGATTTTCTGCCGGGTGTCGATTTCGCGCCAGATGCGCTTTTCCCAGAGGATGTCGCGTTCGTGGACGGCCGGGTAAGGCAATACGCGGTGGTCGTCCATCAGGTGCCGCTCGACGATGTCGTCCAGGGGTTGGAGGCGTTGGGGGGAATAAACGACCTCAGCCCGTTGAGCGGCCACGCACAAAGGCAGCAGCAGGGCAAGAAGAATTCTCCAATTCATGGCTTCGAAAACTTTGGTCACACAATGGAGGGCACGGGGTCTAAGCCGCGCCGCAGGAATTCCTCCTGAACCAGGGTTGCCCCATGGGGCAACCCCCTGATTTCAACCCCATTACGCAAAAGCACCGGTTTTTCGTCTGCTCAGTTCGCGCAATTTTTCAAAGAGCTTTTCCTCTTCGGGTGTAAGGTCTTTGGGCAGCTCCACCTGCACCTTGACGAGCAGGTCGCCGAAGGTGCCGGGTTGGTCGTAGCGGGGCATGCCCTTGCCGCGCAGGCGGAGGGTCTGACCCGGCTGGGTACCCTTCGGGATGGTCACTTTGACGGGCCCGCTCAGGGTGGGCACTTCGATTTTCCCACCGAGGACGGCGGTGAACAGGTCCACGCGGGCGGTGTGCACCAGGTCGTCGCCTTTGCGCTCGAAGCGGGCATCGGGCAAGACCCGCAGCACCAGGAACAGGTCGCCGGCGGGGCCGCCCTGAGCGCCGGGGGCTCCCTTGCCGCGCAGGCGCAGGCGCAACCCGTCGTAGGCGCCGGGCTTGATCTGGATGCGCAGTTTCTGCCCGTTCACTTCGAAGGTGCGCCGGCCACCGCGGAAGGCCTCCTCCAGCGTGATGGGCAGCTCGGCTTCGAGGTCGCGGCCGCGAAAGCCCTGTTGCCGGGCCCGGCCCCTGCCCCGCGAGCGCCCCAGGATTTCCTCGAAGGGATCGAAGCCGCTTTCGGCGCCGCGGCCGAAAAAGATTTCGAAGAAGTCGGAGAACCCGCTGCCGCCGCGGCCGAAGAACTGGCTCGGGTCGCCTTCGAAGTAGAAGGTGCGCCCGCCGCCGGGCCCGCCTTGACGCTGAAACCGGGACCAGTCGAAGCCTCCCTGTTCGAAGGCTTCCCAGTTGGCTCCGAGGGTGTCGTATTTTTTGCGCTTTTCGGGGTCGCTCAAGACCTGGTAGGCCTCGTTGATCTCCTTGAACTTTTCCTCGGCGGCCTTGTCGCCGGGGTTTTTGTCGGGGTGGTATTTGGTGGCCAGCTTCCGGTAGGCCTTCTTGATTTCCTTTTCGGAAGCGTTTTTGTCCACACCCAGGATGGCGTAGTAGTCTTTATACTGCATGGTCGAATTCTTCTTGCTTGTCAATGGGCAATTGCGTGCGTTCGAGGTATTCCTCCAACCGGGGGTGCCGACGCACGCCCCACAACACGCCCAGCCAACCGCGATGCCCGCCCGGCGCCTCGAGCAGATAGAGCGCCTCGGGTCGGTTCGGGGCACCGAAGCTCAGCCGGCCGTGCAGCACCACCTCCTCCGGCTCATAGAGCCGTCCTGCGGCCGGCAGGTAAAAGCCGCGCCCGCGGACGACGAACTCCTCTCCGAAGCCCGCCCGGCGGGCCAGGCGCAGCGCATCGATCAGGTCTTTGGCTTTCCACTGTTTCATCACACATCCTTTGGTCAATCCCGCACGCGGGTGAGGTCCATCTTCCACAGGTGCCTGGAAAACAGGGGGTCGGCATAGGGACCGAACGCATCCGTGATCCAGCCCTTGACGCCGTCGGGCCCTTCGAGCAGGTAGAGGGCTTCCTCATCGCTGACGTCGGTCTGCCCCTCGAAGCGGTACACGGCCGCCACCTTCAGGGCTTCCGGCGGGTAGATGCGGCCCGTTTCCAGGTCTTTCAAGCCCTCCGACACCGCCACGAACTCCCGCGTGTAGCCCGCCTTTCGCTGCTCGGCGAGCACCTGGCTGAGCGTGTCGATGGTGGCAATCGTCTTCATGGCTCAGGCGGCTTTTTTCAGCTCGGAAGGAACCTCCACGGGAAGCTCTTCCACTTCCTCGGGAAGCTCGACTTCCTCTTCCGGCACTTCGGGCAAATCCCCCTGGAAGAAAGGAATGCCGAGCAAGCCCGTCAGAAAAATCGCCAGGGCTACGGGAATGCAGATGCTCCAGGGCACTCCCGCATAAGCCAAACCAATCACCAGGGCCATGAAAAAATAAAAGCGCAGCACCATCCGATCGATCCGCAGGTTGAACAGCTTCATTCCTTTCATGGCATCGGGGTTTTTGGTTTATGATGAGTGTGAAGAGGGTTTCAAGGTGTCGGGGTTTCGGGGTTTCGGGGTTTCAAGGTGTCGAGGTTTCGGGGTTTCGGGGTTTCACGGGTGAAGGATGGGCAAGACATTGAAACACCTGGAAATAGGTGGAGACAAATTGAAATAAATTGTCCTCCACCCACGCCCATTCCTGTAAAATCGTAAAACTGTAAAACCGTAAAACTGTGGTGTGGGTGTGGAAGAGGGGGGTGAGGGCGGGAAAGCGGTTTTAAGGTGCCGAGGTTTCTTGGTGTCACCATACGGCCAAGAAAGTGGGTTTGGGTTTGGGGGAGTTTTTAACCACAGATTGAACAGATTTTTAACAGAGTGAACCATACGGTCAAGCCAGTTTGCCTGCCCGCAAACCCCAACCCCCACAAACTGCGGAAATCCGCGAAAAAAGCTGCGAAGCACTGCGGTTCAACTCCCAAACCCGCGCCCCCACCCAACTCTAAACTATCCACTCTAAACTCTCCACTTT
>CAZBYX010000412.1:0-3411 GCA_964496055.1 uncultured Saprospiraceae bacterium | reverse complement strand
AACCATGAAACCATGAAACCATGAAACCATGAAACCTTGGAACCATGAAACCTTGGAACCATGAAACCCTGAGACCCTGAGACCTTGAGACCCTGAGACCCTCTATTTCCACCTGTTCCAATCTCTTTCCCATGCAAGAACCCGAAAGATTCGACCTCATCGTCATCGGCGCCGGCTCGGCGGGGCTGGGAGCTTCGGGCATTGCGGCACGCATCGGATTGAAGGTGCTGCTCATCGAGCGCAGCGATTTCAACATCGGCGGGGATTGCCTGAATTTCGGCTGCGTGCCCAGCAAGGCGTTGCTGCACGTGGCGGAGTTGTTCGCCCGCGGACGGGAGGCTCGGGCTTTCGGCCTTCAGGTGGACGGGAAAGCTGACTTCCGCAAGGTGATGGACTACGTGCACGCGGCCCAGGCGCACATCCGCGCGCATGAGAACGCCGCCTGGCTGGAGCGGCAGGGCATCCGGGTGGTGTTGGGGGAGGCGGCTTTTGCGGATGAACGCACCGTGGAGGTGGGGGCGCGCCGCTTCACCGCCCCCAAAATCATCCTGGCCACGGGCAGCAGCCCGGTTGTGCCGCCCATTCCCGGGCTGGAAGGGGTGCCCTGGTACACCAACGAGACCCTGTTCTACGAGCTGGAGGCTTTGCCAGAGCGCTTGCTGGTCATAGGAGGCGGCCCCATCGGCTGCGAGATGGCTCAGGCTTTCGGGCGACTGGGTTCGAAGGTCACCCTGGTGGAAATGGCGGAGCGCCTCTTGCCCCGCGAGTTGCCCAAGTTTTCGGCGATTCTGGCCGGGCGCCTCGGAGGGGAAGGCATTCAGATCCGCACGGGGACGCGGGTGCTGCGCTTCGAAGGGAAAGACCGGGCGGTGCTGGAATCCCCCGATGGGAAGCCTTTCGAACTGGGCTTCGACGCGGTGTTGCTGGCTGTGGGGCGCCGGGTGAATACGGAGGGGTTGGGGTTGGAGCGCGCGGGCATCCGCACGGACGAGCGGGGCATCGTGGCGGACGCGTTCTTCCGCACCACCAACCCTCGGGTCTTCGTCATCGGGGATGCTTTCGGCAGGCACCAGTTCAGCCACGCCGCCGAAATGCACAACCGCCAGCTCTTTTTCAATTTCTTCTCCCCTCTGAAGCGTCGGCACAACGCCCGCTACCTGTCCTGGGTCACCTTCACCGACCCGGAGGTGGCCACCTTCGGCCGCAGCGAGCAGGAGCTGCAGGCCGAGGGCATCCCCTACGTTCGGCTGGAAGACAGCTTCGAAGACGACGACCGCGCGGTGACGGCGGGCTACGGCTACGGGCGCCTGGTGCTCTACCTCTCCAAACCGCAGGGGCTGACCCGCAAGGTGCGCATCCTGGGCGGCAGCATGATTGCCCCCCATGCCGGGGAGCTCATTCAGGAGTTGCTGCTCGCCATGCAGGAGAAGCTGAGCATCGGGGCTTTGTTCGACAAGGTCTATCCCTACCCGACGGCGGCGCGCATCAACCAGAAGCTCATCGTCGATTATCGCTCGCAGCAATTGACCCCCTTGCTGAAACGGCTTTTGCGCTGGAAGTTCAGGTGGTGAGGGGGTGCGTGGCGTGTTGCTCCATCCATCGGAGCATGGTTTGCAGCACTTCCTCGCGGTTGGTTTCGTGGTGCAATTCGTGGAAGGCGCCTTCCCAGGGCACCCATTGGAGGTTGCCGTGTTGGTCGGCGAATCGGCGGCTGGCCTCGAAGGAGGTCATGCGGTCGGCGCTGCCGTGCATGAGCAGGGTGGGCACGGGCAGGTCGCCGCGGTGGTTGAGCAGGCGTCGGCCGGCGCGCATCATTTCCAGGGCGGTGCGCACGCTGATGCGGTCGTGCACGAGGGGGTCGTTGCGGTAGGCCTGCCCGACGGCGGGGTCGCGCGAGAGGTCGGCCGGGTCGAGGCCGTTGCTTTGGGCGAAGGGCGGGAAGAGCAGATTCATCAGGTGGGCCAGAGCCAGCAGGGGAGCGGGCACGGGGCGGGCGGTTTGGAGCCAGGGGCCGGTGACGATGGCCCCGTGCAGGGCTGGTTTGCGGCTCAGCAGCCAGTAGAGGACGAGGTTGCCGCCCATGCTGTGTCCCCAGAAGAACAGCGGGCGCCCGGGATGGCCTTCGCGCAAGCTGTGGTAGAGCAGGTCCAGTTGGGCGAGCAGGGATTCGTAGTCGGGGGTGTGGCCGCGCTTGCCGGCGCTGCGGCCGTGGCCCCGCAGGTCGTACCCTGCCAGGGCCCATCCCTGCCGGTTGAAGAACTCCGCCGCCGGGGCGTAGCGCCCGATGTGCTCCCCCAAACCGTGCACCACCCCCACCACCCCCCGCACCTCTTCTTCGGGGAGCCAGGCCCTGCCTTCGAGGCTCAGGCCGTCGAAGGCCCGTTCGTGCAATTCGATTTCCATGGCTTTCTTTTTTGGGTCATCGGGCGCCCGTTGCGCTGCCCTGCTGCGGCAAATATTGCAGGAAAAGCCCGAAAACCGAAGCCCGGCGTCGGCGCGGCATTCTCCTTTCGGGGCAATTCGAAAATCTGGCTTATTTTCCCCACCCGAAAAACGGGGGCTGAGAGGCGCCGGAAAAAATTTCCTGCATGAGAATCGTTTTCATGGGCACGCCGGAGTTCGCCGTGCCGTCCTTGCAAATCCTGGTGGAGAACGGCTACGACATCGTGGGGGTCGTCACCGCTACGGACAAGTACGGCGGGCGCGGGAAAAAACGGCTCATCGAGCCGGCGGTGAAGCGCTATGCCCTCCAGCAGGGCTTGCACGTGCTGCAACCCCCCAACCTGAAAGCCCCGGAATTCGTGGAAGCCTTGCGCAGCCTCCGCGCCGATTTGCAGGTGGTGGTCGCCTTTCGCATGTTGCCCGAGGTGGTGTGGAGCATGCCCCCGCTCGGCACTTTCAACCTGCACGGCAGCCTGTTGCCCAAATACCGCGGCGCGGCGCCCATCAACTGGGCCATCATCGAGGGGGAGACGGAAACCGGCGTGACGACCTTCATGCTCAAACACGCCATCGACACCGGCGACATCCTCCTGCAGGAGCGCATGCCCATCGGTGAGAACGAAACCGCCGGCGAAGTGCACGACCGCATGATGCACCTCGGCGCCCGGGTCGTCCTGCGCACCGTGCGCCTCATCGAATCGGGTGACTACCAACTCCAACCCCAGGACGATCGCCTGGCTTCCAGGGCCCCCAAAATCCACCACGAAACCTGCGAAATCGACTTCGCACGGCCCCACAAGCGGGTGCACGACTTCATCCGCGGCCTCAGCCCCCACCCCGGCGCCTGGACCCTGCTCGACGGCAAGGAGCTCAAAATCCTGCGCACCCGGAAACGCCCCCAAACCCCCGACCACCCCCCCGGCACCCTGCCGTGCCACCCTCCTGAGGAGTTGCCGAATGCCCCGGCCG
>CAZBYX010000411.1:0-3424 GCA_964496055.1 uncultured Saprospiraceae bacterium | reverse complement strand
GTGACCGAGTCCTGGGCGGAGCAGCCGAAGAGGCTGGTCGTCAGGATGTAGAGCCCCGGGGCGGCGGCGAAAGTGGAGTCGTCGTCGGTGGGGGCGGCGAAGCTGCCGTCGGGGCTGCTCCAGGTGTACTGGATGCCCGGCCCCTGAGCGGAAGCCGAGCCGTCGAGCAGCACTTGTTGCACGGCGCAGTTCAGGGTGTCCGGGGCGGCGATGCTGCTCTGCAGGGAGATAACGGTGAGTTCCAGCGTGACGAGGCTGTCGCAGGGCCCCGAAGCGGTGGGCAGCACGGTGAGGTAGGTTCCGCTCTGGGTGTAGGTGCTGTCCCCGATTTGGACGCTCTGCCCTTCGCAGATGGTGTCCGTCAGGAAGGTGCTGGGTGCGGGAAAGACGGTCAGGTTGAGCAGGACGAAGCTGTCGCACTGGGTGCTGGCGGTGAGTTGCACCAGGCTGTCGCTGACGGGCTCGCTGAAGGGCAGCCCCCCTACGAAAAGGGTTTCCCCCTCGCAGATGGTGTCCGTCAGGGGGACGGTATCCACCGGGAGGATGCTGAGCTGGAGGGTGACCATGCTGTCGCAGCCGGCGAAGGAGGTGAGCTCCACCTGATAGGTGCCCGGCTGGGCGAAACAAGAATCACCGACGGGGAAGCAGCTGCCCTCGCAGATGGCGGTGTCGAGGGTCAGGGGTGGGGGCGGTTCGAAGATGTTGACCTCGACGCAGGCGGTGGAAATCTCGCCGCAGAAGAGGGGGGCGGCGCTGAGCAGGTTGTTGCGCAGGGCGGCGACCGTCCAGCCGCTGCCAGGGGGCGGGATGTTGCTGCTGTCCGCCAGCAGGTAGCTCAGGCCGCAGAGCTTGTAGCTGCCCGCCGGGTAGCTGCGCAAATCGGGCGGGTTCTGGTAATCGAGGATGTCGTCGGAGGCATCGGAGACGATGAAGGTGTAGCCGTATTCGGCCGGGTCGGGCACGATGGCGCCGTAGCGGGGCCGGATGTCGTCGATGAGCAGGGAGGAATCGCCGGTGCAGGCATCCACGTCGGGGCTGAAGCTGAGGTTGCCGGCATCGGCGCGGCAGCAGTCCAGGCCGGTGTCGTCGCAGAGCAGCACCTCGAAATCGAGGATGGAGCCCCCGTTGAACTGGGCGCCGTTGGCCACCTGCAGGCACCACTGCCCGTTGACGGGGCCGGAGTTGAAACTCTCCAGGCAGCCCCCGAAGGGGTGGTACTTCCCGCTGTAAAAGGCATTGGCCCAGTCGTTTTGGGGGCAGTTGTCCCACTGGCAGGGGTAGTTGATGTTGTTGATGGTGTCGGGTTGGCAGGGCTCGTTGCAGGGCACGAAGAGGATGTCCCAGGTGGCGATGGGGGTCCAGGGGTCGCACAGGTCGGAGGTGCCGGTCAGTTGCAGGGTGGTGCCGTCGGGGGCGATGAGGCTGAGCTCGAGCCCGCTGATGCGGCCGGCACGAAAGTGAACCGCAACCCCGCAAACCCCCTGGGCGGGGTCGGCCAGGTCGTCGTTCACGGCATCGGTGATGTCGTAGCAAACCTGCGTGGTGCTGTTCGGGGGGAAATTGTACTGGCAATTGCCCTGCTCGGCGCAGCCGCAGTTCTGGGCCCGAAGCAGTCCCCCCCAGCCCGGGGCCAGGCACAGTATCCACAGGATTGGCAATCGGTTCATCACCTGCAATTTACGCCGGGTTGTTCGTTACCAACGATGAAGTGTATGGACTTTCGTTTGTTCAACTCGAAGGAGACATTCGCCAGCTCAACAGGGGTAGGGTAGGGGAGTCCGGATGGCGGATACCAGGGTGCTGGGGTAAAGATAACACAAAGCGAGGGGAGGGAGGGGGCAGGGTTTCCTCCTCGCGGGGAATTTATTAGCTTTCACCATGGCTTCCAACATGCTGCATCGCCTCATCCAGGGGATGAGCCCCGCTGAAAAAGCGCACTTCCGACGCCATGTTTCCGGGCAGGCAGGTCCTGACTCACCCTACCTGCAGTTGTTCACTTTCCTGAGCCGGTGCGCCCACTATGACGAAAAGCGATTCACTCGCGAATTGCAACGCCTGGGCATCCGTTCCCGTCCCAGTGCCGCCCGGAACTACCTCTATGGCTTGGTCTTGAGCAGCCTCGTGGATTTCCACGCCGGCAAAAGCCCCGAAGACCGCCTGCTGATATTGTTGCGCGAAATCCGCCTCCTGCGCCAACTCCACCTGAATGATGCGGCCCGCAAAAAAATTCGCGCCGCCCTCAAAATCGCCGAAGCCGAGGAATGGCTGGAAGAGCAAGCCCTGCTCTACAACCAGGAGCGCCAATTGCTGCAATTCGTACCCAAGACCTTCCCCGAACGCATGCGCTTGCTCGGGCAAATGGAAGATGCTTTGCGGCGGCGCATCAACTACGTGGAGTGCCGCCGCGTGTACGAACAAATGCTCGACGATACCTACCACTTCGGCTGGTTGCTCAAGGATGAGAAGCACCGACGCCTCATTCGCACTCGCCTGAACCACCCCTTGCTCCAAAGCGAAGACAGGGGGCTGACCTTCCCGGCCCAGTACAACCTCATCGCCACCCGGGTCAGCTACCACATGATGTTGGCCGAATGGGAGCAGGCGGTGGACTGGTCCGCCCGGCGTCGGGCCCTCTTCGCCCGCCATCCGGAGCAGAAGTCCAGGTGGCCCCAGAATTACCTCGTAGCCCTGGACAATCACCTGCGCCTGCTCATTACTGCCGAACGATTCGAAGATTTCGATGCCACCGCCGCCGAGCTTGAAGCCGCCATCCCTCGCTATGCCGACCAACAAGAGACCCCCATCCGACGCAATGCCCTGCTGCTGGCGCGCATGAATCGCGAGGTCAAAGTCGGGCGCTTCGAAGAAGCCCTGGGCTTCGCCCGCCGGCTGATTGCGGAAAGCGAAATGGAACACTACAACCCAGCCGTCGTGGTCGGGCGGAATTATTACCTGGCCCGAGCCTGGTTCTTCGCCGGTCGGTACGAGCAAGCCCTCGAATGGCTGCTCCGCTCCCGCAACGACAAGAACCTCTCGGTCTATCCCGATTTCCAATTCTACGTGGAGCTGCTGCATTGCCTGACCCACTATCACCTCGGCAACGAGTGGCTCCTGGACAGCCTCCTGCGGGCCGTGCAGCGCCTCCACGAAACCCTCAAGCGCGAATTCCTCGTCGAAAAGCGCGTCATCCGCTTCCTCGGCAAGCTGCTGAAACTCCCTTCGGAGAAGGAAAGGCGGCAGGCTTTCAGCGTCTGGCTCCCCGAACTGGAAACCCTGAAAGCCGACCCCACCGAGCGCCTCGCCTTCCACTATTTCGACTTCCTGCAGTGGACCCGGCGCGTCATGGATTCTTGAGAGGGGACTTTTGGCCCCGGTGAATGAGGACGAAGGAGGGAGAAGGAGGATTTGGCGATTTGAGGATTTG
>CAZBYX010000410.1:0-3427 GCA_964496055.1 uncultured Saprospiraceae bacterium | reverse complement strand
CGCCCCGCGCCCGCCTTCGAAGCCACCTTTGGTGGCAGGAGGCGCAGCGTCAAATCCCTCCCAGCCGCACCGAAGCCGCCAGCCGCGCCACCCAACACGACGGCGCCCTGCGCCTATCCCTCCGCGGGAACCTCAACGGCCGACGAAGCCTGAACAGCATAGGCGTGGCCCTGCTCCGCGAGCATCTCGACTACCGCAACCCCGGAATCGACTCTTCCGACAGCCGAACCACCAGCGTTCAGCTGCGTGCCGAACACCAGCGGCCGGGCCTGCACCCCAGCCATCAACTGAAAATGAAGCTGGGCCATGACTGGCAGGCGGCCCAAAGCACCGCCTTTGCCACCCGCGAAGCCCGCCACCGCCTGGAAACCGCCCTGCACTACCGCATGCCCCTGCTTCGGGAAGCCCTCCGCCTCGAGCTGCGCTTCGCCCAGGAATGGGTGGACGGCAAAACCCTGCCCTTCGCCCCCGCTCTCACCCTCCGGGGGTTCACCCCGAAACGATGGCACTGGGTGCTCGATCTGGGCCGCACCTACCGCCTGCCCACCTTGAACGACCTCTACTTTCGCAGCGCCTTCGCCCTGGGCAACCCCGGCCTTCGCACCGAAAAGGGATGGCGGGCAAGCTTTGCCTGCTCGTTCCGACCCGCCCCCAACTGGCACTTCGAGGGCGTGCTCTTCAGCACCCTCCTCGACGACTGGATTCTCTGGCAACCCGAAGGCACCCGCTGGCGCCCCGCAAACCTGCGCAGCGTTTGGGCCCGCGGGTTGGAGCTCGCCCTGCGCCACGGGTTCCCCCTGGCCGCCGGCACCCTCCACCTGCAAGGGCGCTACCATTTCACCCGCAGCACCCTGCGCGCCGCCGAAACCGGCAACGAACACCTGCTCGGCAAGCAACTCATCTACACCCCCGCCCACCAGGCCCGCCTCGAATTGCGCTGGCAGCGGCAGAGCTGGCAATTCGCGCTCCTCCACTCCCTCACCGGCAAACGCCACACCACCACCGACAACCGCCCCTCCGACGCCCTGCCCCCTTTCCTCATCGGGCAATTGTCCCTCCGAAAATCCTTCAACTTCCAGCACGGCCGCCTGCACGCCGCCGCCCACCTGCTCAACCTCTGGAACACCCCCTACGAAATCGTCGCCGCCCGACCCATGCCCCCAAGACATTTCCGCATCAGCTTGCGGTGGGAAGGGAGCAGGGGTCAATGAGCAGTGAACCGGAGGGGTGAGAGGTGAAGGGTTTGTGGTGTAGCACGGAACAAGGTCCATGGTCCACCAGAAATTTTACCTTTGCCCGCGACGACGGTTCCCCTTCGGGGGATGAAAAGGGAATCAGGTGCAAATCCTGAACTGTTCCCGCAGCTGTAAGCACCCGTCGGGAAAGCCATGTTGCCACTGTCCCTTCATTCGGATGGGAAGGCGGCTTTCCCCGGAAGAAGCCCTTGCTCGTGCCAGGAGAGGGAATTTCTTCTTCCCGGGTGTAAGTCAGAAGACCTGCCGGCGTCTCGGTTCGCGCGTGTGCGGGCCGATTCCTTCTCAGCTTTCGGTGAAAAGGCTGGAAGGGGACCGGTGCCACCCTCCGATCTGTTTCCTTTCCGGGTGTTTCCTGCCCTTCCTTTCCCCGCTTCACCATTGCTGGTTTTTGGTTTCACCCTAAAACTTTTTCAGCAATGAAGCACGTGTTTACCCTGTTGGTTCTGGGCCTGTGCCAGAACCTGCCCGCTCAGTCCGTTTCCGATTTCGAGTTGCTGTTGCCCGCCGTGGACACCTTCCTGGACGGCAGCGACGGCAGCGGCGGCTTCGAAGACGGCAACGCCTTCTTCCCCAATTTTTACAGCGACGAGTTCGGCGGATTCTGGGCGGCCGGCTGGGCTGTCTCCACCATGCGGGACAGCACCACGGCCGGCTTCACCAACCTGTTCAGCGCCCGGCCCGCCGGCGGTGCGGAAGGTTCCCAGGCTTATGCCGTCGGGCAGCAAAACGCCGTTGTGCATTTGTTGGGGGCCGCCGCCGGAGCTCCGGTCGAGGGGCTCTACGTCACGAACAGCACCTACGCCTACCTCAGCATGCGCGACGGAGACATGTTCGCCAAAAAATTCGGCGGCCCCACCGGCGACGACCCCGATTTCTTCAAACTCACCGTCCGCGCCTACCTCGACGGCAGCCTCCAACCCGACAGCGTGGAGTTCTTCCTCGCCGATTTCCGCTTCGAGGACAATGCCCAGGATTACATCGTCGAGGACTGGACCTGGCTGGACCTGCAGCCCCTCGGCCCCGCCGACTCCCTGCTTTTCACCCTCAGCTCCAGCGACGTCGGCCCCTTCGGCATCAACACGCCTTTGTTTTTCTGCATCGACCGACTGAAAACCCGGGACGCCAGCTCCACCACCGCCTCCAACCGCCAGCCCGAACTCCGCCTCCACCCCAATCCCACGCCTCGCACTCTGCACCTCAGCTGGCAGAATGCACAGCCCAG
The DNA here is from genome assembly GCA_964496055.1 of uncultured Saprospiraceae bacterium. Classification (GTDB taxonomy): domain Bacteria; phylum Bacteroidota; class Bacteroidia; order Chitinophagales; family Saprospiraceae; genus CAZBYX01. Next base: position 949 of record CAZBYX010000410.1, on the reverse strand, counting down.
CCTCCTCTACCTCCTCGATGCTTCGGGCACCGTCCTGCGCTCTGAAAAGGTGCCGGCAGGGGTACCGTCTTTCGACATAGACCTCGAAATGCTTTCCCCGGGAATCTATTGGCTCGTGCTGCAAGGAGCCTCCGGGAAAGTGGTGCGCTCCTTCGTAAAACTGTAGCCATGAAGCGCCTTCCCATCCTTGAATGGAGCCTGTTGTTTTTCCTTTCCGGGCTGCCCATTGGCGCCGGTTGGGCGCAGTTCGCCCCGCCGGCCGGGCAGCCCGGCTCCACCGCCATTCCAGCCGACAGCAGCTTGTTCGTCGGCTGGGCGGTGGAATGCTCCGTCGAGCGAGGCTATGTGCACATCGCCCGGCCCGAGCTCGGCCTGGCTGAGGTGGGCGATTGCTCCCTGACCACCGGCCCCGCCGACAACCAGGTGCTCAGTCTCGGCGACGGCGGCAGCGCCACCCTGCGCTTCGACCCGCCCATCGCCGACGGACCGGGCTACGACTTCGCCGTCTTCGAAAACGCCTTCAACGACACCTTTCTCGAACTGGCTTTCGTCGAAGTCAGCTCCGACGGGGAGCGCTTCGTGCGCTTTCCTTCCGTCAGCCTCACCCCTACCGATGAACAGGTGGGCACCTTCGGCGCCGTGGATGCCACCAAAGTGCACAACCTCGCCGGAAAGTACCGCCTGCTCTTCGGCGTGCCTTTCGACCTGGCCGAATTGCAGGACAGCACAGGGCTGGACATCGGGCGCATCACCCATGTGCGACTCGTGGATGCAGTGGGCTCCATCGATTCCGCCTACGCCCGGTACGATTCCGAAGGACACATCGTCAACGACCCCTACCCCACCCCCTTCCCCAGCTCCGGCTTCGACCTCGACGCCGTGGGGGTCATCCACCAGGCTACCCTCAGCTCTTCCTCCAACCGCCCAACCCCCACCCTGAACCCCTATC
>CAZBYX010000409.1:0-3442 GCA_964496055.1 uncultured Saprospiraceae bacterium | reverse complement strand
CGAATACCTGTCCCCCCACCGTCACACTCCCCCCTTCACACACCGACTCCTCCAGGAAGGATTCGAGGAAGGGCAGCACCTCCAGCTCGAGGTGGAGGGTGCTGTCGCAGCCCTGGGCGGTTTGCAAGACCACCTGGTATTGCCCCGTTTGCTGAAAGACCTGCCCACCGAGGACGAGGCTGTCGCCCAGGCATATTTCAGCCTGGAGGCTGGTGTCGGGAGCGGGCAGAACGGAAAGCTCGAGATGGAGGAGGCTGTCGCAGCCGGCTGCAGAACTCAACGTCAGGTCGTAGGTGCCTGCCTGGTCGAAGGATTGGCCGCCCAAGGAGAAGACCTCGCCCTGGCAAATGGCGGCCGTCAGGGTGTCTTGGGTGACGGGGTGTACGGTGAGGTTCAATTCCACGAGGCTGTCGCAGCCGTGCAGGCTGCTCAGGGAGCGCAGGTAGGTGCCGCTCTGGGTGAAGGTGTCGGTTCCGAGCAGGGCGTAGCCGCCGGCGCAGAAGGCCGTGTCCAGGAAGTGGTGGTAGGTCGGGAACACGGTCAGGTTCAGGTGGACCAAACTGTCGCACCCCCCCGCCGCGGTGAAGAGGACGGTGTAGGTGCCCTCCGTTTGGAAAGTGCTGTCGCCCACGGCGAAGGACTGGCCCGCACAGATGCTTTCGTTCAGGAAAGTCTCGAGCAGGGGCTGCACGTCCAGGTTCAGGAAAACGACGCTGTCGCAACCGTTGGCGCCCCCGAGCACCACCTGATACTGGCCCGGCTGGGAGAAGGCCTGCCCCCCAACCTGGAGGCTGTCGCCGGGGCAGAGGCTCACATCGAGAAAGGTTTCGAGGGGGGGCAAGACGGTGAGGGTGAGGGTGACGAGGCTGTCGCAGCCCTCGACACTGGTGAAGGGCACGGTGTAGGTTCCGTCGGCGCTGAAGGTGCTGTCGCCCAGCGCGTACGATTCGCCGAAGCAGATTTCTTCCGAGAAGGCGTACTGCAGGGCGCTGTCCACCACCAGGTCGAGCACGACGAGGCTGTCGCAGCCGCTTTGGGCGACGAGGAGCACCTCGTAGTGCCCCGTGCTGTCGAACACTTCCGTGCCCACCAGCAGGCTGTCGCCGGCACAGAGGGTGTCGTTCAGGTGGGTTTCGAGCTGGGAGACCACCTGGAGGTCGATGCTGACCAGGCTGTCGCAGCCGTTGGGGCCCGTCAGGGTGACGAGGTACTGGCCCGTGGTGTCGAAGCTTTCCCCGCCGAGGGAGAACACATCGCCCTGGCAAATCTGGACGCTGGTATCGCCGAAGCTGGGCGGCAGGGCGTTGAGGATGAGGGTCACCAGGCTGTCGCAGCCCTGCCAGTTGCTCAGGGTGATGGGGAAAACGCCCGGGGCGCAGTAATTGCCGCCGGCGAAGTCCATGCACTCGCCCAGGCAGAGGGTGTCGGTGACGGTGGTGGGCGGCACGGGTGTGACGACCACGGGCACGCAGGTGGGGGGCGCGGTGCTGCAGAAATTGGAAGCCTCCACGCAGAGGGTGTGCGTGCCCGGCCCGGGCATGGTGATGCTCACGTTTTGCCCCATCCCGACGGGCAGGCCGTCGAGTGTCCAATCGAAGGTACTGGCACCGCCGGCACCGCTCACGCTGTAGTTCAGGGAGGCGCCGGGGCAACCCGTCAGGGGGCCGGCAATGGTGCCCGAAGTGCTCAGGGGCACGGCGCCGGTGGCGCCGCTGGTGACGGTGACGGTGAAGGTGCAGTTGTCGTTGCCGTTGGTGTCGAGCACGATGTAGTAGTAGCCGCCGACGGTCAGGCCGCTGGCGGTGATGGGGGCCGAGGTGCCGTTCGGGATGGCGGTGTTGCAATTGGAAACCAGCGTGAAGTTGGAGCAATCGAAGCTCTGGTAGATGCCCACCTCGATGCCGCAGCAGGTGATGCAATTGGATGCCGCAAATTCGAAGGTGATGGTGCTCGAAGCCGCCACGAACCCCACCCAGTTCATGTTGTGCACCACGGCAGTGCAATAACCCGGCGGAGCCTGCCCCTGAATATTGTCAATGGTCACGGCGCTGTACCCGTCGATGGAGGAACAGATGATGCAGGCGGCGGCACAGGTACTCGTGGGCGGCACGGGGCCCGGGCAGGAGGGCGGGTCCTGGGAGCACAAAGCCCCGCAAAACAATAAGAAGACGGGAATCAGGTGGTGTTTCGTCATGGCTCGGGCGTTGGAGTGGAAGAGCGTCCCCTCTTTCCCCCCACAACCCCGTGCTCTTCCTTCTGGAATTCGGCAGGCTTTCCGGGATGGCCCCTGAAAGTTAAGGAATCTTGCACGCAAGACCGCGGAAAGCCCCCAAACCGGCACACCCCCGCTCTCCCTTTGCGGAGGGAATGCCCTATCTTTCAGCCCATGAACGTCGCCGAAGAATTCGACCGGATGAGCGCCGACTACACCGCCAAGATGGAGCGCCTCGTCCCTTACTACCGCACCCTGACCCGCCTGCTGGCCGAGGGCCTGCCCCCCGAGTTCCAGCCGCAGCGCATCCTCGACCTGGGCTGCGGCAACGGCAACGTCACCGAAGAACTCCTCCGGCGCTTCCCCCAGGCGGAATTCCTCCTCGTGGACGCCTCCACCGAAATGCTCCACCTGTGCCGGCACCGCTTCGCCGAACATCCCGGCGTGAAGCTCCGCCAAGCCTGGATTCAGGAACTGGACTTTCCCGCCGAAAGCTTCGACCTGGCCACCGCCGGCATGAGCTTCCACCACCTCCAAAGCCCCGAAAAGCAAGCCCTCTTCCAGCGCCTCCACCGCTGGCTGAGCCCCCGCGGCTGCTTCGCCTGCGCCGACCTGCTCATCGACAAAGACGATGAACCCTTCCACAGCGCCCACCTGCGCTTCTGGAAAGAGTACGCCTACGAGCACGGCACCGACGACGACGAATGGAACTGGGTCATCGACCACTACCATACCTTCGACTTCCCCGACGGCCTGGAACGCCAGTCCCGCTGGCTGCTCGACGCCGGCTTCCGGGAAATCCGCATCCTCTTTCGCAAAATCGGCTGGACCGCCTTCTGGGCAAGGAAATGAATCGAAGTGCTTGCTCCCCGCAAAAGCCGCCCCGTGAGGGTTTGAGGTTTGGGGAGGAAATAGGTGGAAACAGGTTGAGACAAGTGGAAATAAATTGTTCCCTTCCGCGAATGCAAGCCCTGCTTGTCAATTCGTGGCTGGTAGCTCGTGGCTCGTGGCTCGTTGTTCGTTGGGGGTGGGTGTCAAGGTTTCATGGTGCCAAGGTGTCGAGGTTTACAGTGGGTTTACGATGGGTGCGGGTTTGGGGGAGCCGTCAGAATCAGGATGCCCATGATTTTTTGGATTCCCCATCCGGGCAGGCAGGATGGAAGGGGGGAGCTTCGACCAAGTGTCGGCGTGACTGGGAGTCACGCCGACACTATTTCCATTTGTCTCCAC